>JACDGP010000013.1 GCA_013821605.1 Herpetosiphonaceae bacterium | reverse complement strand
GTGTGCGTGTGTGTCGCCGCCAGGTGCCGCGGGTCGTCGTGATCGGACCAGTGAACCGTGTGCGCGGCATTATCGATCAGCAAGCTTTCGCCATGATGCCAGCGATCGCGGAACAAGTCATAATTTTTCTTGCTTTTGGTACGCTGCTCTTCTTCCGTGAGGCTGTACCACTCACGATGGGGATGTTTGGTGAGCGCCTTGTCGAGCGTTGGGATGGCCACGGCGCGCAGGCCAGCGGCTTTAAAGAAAAAGCTCCAGTAAATATCGGCCAGCCGGTAAAAGCGAAATTTCTCATCGATCAGGCCGACATCCTGCAGATTAGCTCGTCGAAAGGCGAGCAAGTAGCCTTCAACGGCATCGACATCTGGCTCGTTCGCCTCGGAGAACTCACGTAGGTCAGAAGTCCGCAGCCCATAAGGTCCTGCTACACCAACAGCGGGGTCATCAAGCACCGTAGCCAATGCTTCCCAGATCGGATCAACAAGCTCCATCGACGTGTCAAGGAGCACCACGAAGTGACCACTTGAGGCGCGGATCGTCGCGTTTCTGCCGCCGGCATAGCCCAAGTTGTGATCGGCAAATAAGACTTCGACGGGGAGCACACCTCCGAATGGTGTGACCATATGACCGACCTGAGCCAAGGACTGCAGCACGTCCACTGTGTCATCGGTTGAGCCATTATCAATGATCACAACCTGCAGCTTTTGATCTCCAGCATAACGCGCTATGCTGCTCAAACACCGTTGGAGGTCACTGCGGCTATTGCGGGCGATGAGATTAATTGACCAGCGATAGCGGTCCGGTTCGTGTATTCGATTCGGCCCAGCATCTGAGCGCGTAATGAGCGAGAGGGTACTTCCGCGTAGCTGACGGCGGAGCTTAGTCCCATCAACCGTGTCCTGCACATCGTAGCCGCTGGCCCTGATCTCGGATCGTATCGCATCGGCCTCAACATACTGTCGGTCAGCACGCGCACGAGTACGTTGTGTCAGGCGAGCAGCCAACTCGGGTGCAGGCTCGGCTTGAGGATTAGTTTCCGTTGCATACAAGTCAAGGCCGAGCACTGCATCCCATTCCGTGAGTAGGGCGTGCTGTTCCGCATAGCCGATGGTCGCGGCAGGTGACCATACCATCCGCCACACCACGGCTAACGCTCGCGGTACGTTCAGATCATCCGCCATCGCCGTAGCAAAGGCGCTACGCCATACTTCCATGCGTGACGCGCCGGGCGGCACACTGACACTACTAGCGCGCTGTTGGGCGATCCCACGTAACCGTCGTAGTGCAACTTGTGCTGCACGTAGGGCAGTAAAGGTAAAATTTAACCGCGAGCGGTAATGTGTTGTGGCGAAAAGATAGCGCAGGGCGAGTGGCTCAAAGCCCCGCGCGAGAATATCATCGAGCGTATAATCATTGCCGGTTGACTTGGCCATCTTAAGGCCATCGGTCAGCAGATGCTGGGCATGGACCCAATAGCGTGCCCATGGATGACCGGTAACTCCTTCACTTTGAGCAATTTCGTTCTCATGATGAGGAAAGATGTTGTCAACTCCACCAGTATGAATTTCAAATTCATCACCCAGATAGTGCGTCGCCATGGCACTGCATTCGATGTGCCAACCAGGAAAACCACGGCCCCACGGACTGTCCCAGGCCATCTCTCGACCCGGTTCTGCCGCCTTCCACAACGGGAAATCCTCGCCATTATGTTTTGCACCATCCGGATTCGCGTGTTCGCCGGCCAGCATGCCCTCAAACTGATTACCAGATAGTGCGCCGTAGGGGCCGAACTGCTTGACATCGTAATACACATTGCCACCGACGACATATGCTAGGCCACAGCCCTGCAATGCCTGGATCATGGCGATCATTTCGGGAATGTGTTGGGTCGCACGGGGAAAGACATCCGCCGGCAGAATGTTGAGCTTACGCTCGTCGGATAGGAAGGCTGCGGTGTAAAAAGCCGCAATTTCGACTGATGAACGCCCCTCCTTACGGGCCTGGGCGACCAATTTGTCTTCACCCTGATCGAGCCGTTCCTGACGCATGTGGCCAACATCAGTGATGTTTTTAATATGCCGGACCTCGAAGCCTTCATTAATCAGCGCACGGCGCAGCCAGTCAGCCATCGCAAAGGTGCGCAGATTCCCAATATGGATATAGCGGTAGACGGTTGGGCCACAGCTGTAGATCCGGACCAAGCCCGGCTGCAACGGCTCCACCTGTTCCTTCTGACGGCTGTAGGTATTGAAGATGTGCATAAACCGTAGCCCCCTAAATTAGCCGTAGCGTAGACCGCATGACGGTGGACGTACGGGGATAACGGTCACTCGGTCGGCCCACGTTCATTGTACATGTTTTACCCGGCTGCAAGGCGTGGCAACGAGGAAGCAGAGCTAAGCAGGTCCCTCCATTGGGATGGCACGAACCAAGCGGCGGGTGATATCTTGCGGACGTGTGATCGCACCACCAATGACAACCGCATGGGCTCCAAGGGCAAAGGCGCGTACAACATCACCCGGCTCGCGATAGCGTCCTTCAGCGATCACGGGCAGTGTGTTTTGCTTGATGAGGATCTCGAGAAGGTCGAAATCAGGACCATCAAGTGCAGGACGACCATGCTCGGTATAACCGGCCAAGGTCGTGCTCAGAACGTCGGCACCTAAAGAAGCGGCGAGTTCTGCATCCGCAACGCAGGAAATATCGGCCATCACGGGCTTGTGGAGGTCGGTATGAATGTAATGGATCAAGGCTGTCAGCGTAACACCACCCGGACGCGGGCGTGGGGTGGCGTCAATGGCGATCCAGTCACAGCCCGCGTTGGCAATGGTTAGGGCGGCCTCGCACGTCGGCGTAATGTAAACAGCGGAATCGGGTGAATGAATCTTGTACAGGCCGATGATCGGCCGGTCCGTGACCAGCCGGATGGCGGCAATATCCACTGGCGAGTTGGCTCGTATACCGACCGCCCCGCCCTCAAGCGCTGCGCGCGCCATCGCGGCCATGATCGTGTCACCAAAGAGTGGCTCACCCGCATAGGCCTGGCACGACACTATCAAACCGCGTGGCAACATATTCATTGGTCGACTCCCGTTCCATCTGCAAGCTCAAAGTCTACCTCAAACATGCGTCCCCATGGCAGACGCACACTGCCCGGCAGGATGTGGTAGCGTCCCGCGAAACCGGGTAGTTCACCGATCAGTTGATTGAGCCGGGCCTCGATGCGCGCGAGCACCTGGCGGAGGTTGGTGGCGGTGGGCTCCGCGCTGCCGGTCTGCTGCTGCAACCACTCGCGCAACTCAGCTCTGACCAAGCGTTGATAGCCCCAATCTTCGACCAGCCGGTGCAACAAAAAGCGTTCATGTGCCGCCTGTTGGACGTCGTTGGCAATGAATTGGCTGGCACATGCTTGGGCAAGTGCGGTCCCGATTGTGTTGCCCGCCGTATTCCACGCACCATAGGCGGCGAGCCCGGGCAGATTGATCTGTGCTTGCAGCAGCTCCAGAAAGGTTGGGTCGGCCCCATTGGGATAGGCAACGTCCACGATTATGACCGGCTGCCCCGCCTGCTGCTGTTGCACCGCTTCAGCCACCAGGGCTTGTAGCGCCGGCAAGCGTTCCACGCGCTCCTGCTCGGCTAGCTCAGGGTCCCACTCCCCATGCCGTGCAACAGGCGCATTCACGGCCAGCCAAAAGTCGCTTTCGGCCTCGGTGACCAGGCCGCTGACAGCATAGGTTTGGCGTTGGACCGTTAGTGCAACCGGTCCGTCCTCATACGGCGCGATGTTCAGTGCACCTTCCGACGGAGCGTACAGTGGTTTGAAGCGTGGCCTGCGCTTGGCTTGCATATTCAGCAGGCGCGCCACTAAGACACAGCCTACTTCATCAGCACCGGGGTACATCAGTAAGCGTTCGCCCAGCGCTAAGCGCTCGCCCCATTCGGCCAACCAGCGCTTCTCGCGCGAAGGCAGCCCATACGGACTTGTATCGTCGGAACTCAAGACTAGCAGATCGAAGACACCCTCGGCCAGCAGTTGCAACGCACCAAGGTTAACGATGTGGTTACGTGCCCGGCGATGGAGAAAATCCTGCCGGTACGGTTCGGGGACGGCGGCGACCAAGTGGGCCATATCGTGTGTAACATCCTCGCCTTGTTGTTGGCGATCCATCAATTGCGAGAGTTGATACAAGCGTGTTCCGTAGCGTGCCCAATAGGCCGGTTCCTCACCGCTATGGTCGGCATTAGAGACACGCGTCACAAGGTTGAAACCAAGCAGCTGCAGCTGTGGATGCCGAGCCTTGAGTGTCCGTAGAAGATCCAGCCGCGCTAGGATGGTACCAGCCGGTTCATCGCTTATGCGGGAGGCTACGAGACCGCCGTAGCCGAGCATTTCGCAGGAGACGATCAGCGCATCCAGTGAAGGAGCAGTTTCGGTTAACCAGCTTCCAAGCGCCGCGCAGTCGGCGGCTTGGCGGTACATACTGAGCAGACGCGGCGGTGGCAAGGAGAGCCGGACGCCGGCGATCGCAGCGATCATAACCGGGTCACGAGTGTTGACCGGACGCTCATCGAGTGGGATCAGGCCGACATGCATACTACGGCTCCTCGGCGGCGTGCAGCGCAAGCCAAGCTGCACCACTGAGTACAGCAGTTATGCCTAGTTCGGCGTGCTTAATCACGACGTCGCGCGGGCCGGGCAACACGCTGGCGCGCAAGGCGGCGGTCAGCGGCTCCCACCATTCCGGCCCCAACTCGGATACGCCACCGCCAATGATCAGCGCCTGTGGATCGATGGTACAGAGCAGCCCAGCGAGGGCCAGACCCAAGACGCGCCCACCTTCTGCGATGGCTTGCTGGGCCAGGCGATCACCGCTTTGGGCTCGCGCAGCAACCTCCCGCAAATCGAGTTGCTCAATGCTCGCTACAAGCTCACAATAGCGTGCCGCAAGCGCCGGGCCTGCCGTGTACGCTTCTAAGTGACCACGTTGACCGCACGAGCAGCGTCGCGCACCCTGGTAATCCACGACGAGATGACCGATTTCACCGGCACTGAAGGTCGCGCCATGCCATAGTTGGCTGTTAAGGATCATGGCCCCACCGATCCCGGTTCCAACTGCAACATACAAGGTATGGTCGAGGCCACGGCCGGCACCGAAGTGTTGTTCGCCTAGCGCAAGTGCATTGACATCATTGTCGACCGTGACGGGCAGCTGAAAGATCGTTTGTAAGGCATCGGCAACTGCCGTACCTGTCCAGCCAACTAGATTATCGGTAGCATACAGCACGACACCACGTGGCCGGTCAATCAGGCCCGCAGCGCCAACACCGACGGCTGCGATCTCAAGGCCATCGGAGCGCCCTGTTTCCCGCACTTCGCGGCCCAATGCGCCAGCAGCAGCTAAAATTGCCGTCGCACCCACGCGTGCCGGTGTCGCCGCCGCACGTGCATGTGATATTCGGCCATCAGCATGCACAATTGCGGCGGCCAGCTTCGTGCCGCCAATATCAATAGCTAGCACGGCACGATCGCCGTCCATGTGGCTCACGAAGGATTACAGGCTGGCTGCCTCGGCCAACGTGACCGGACGACCAAGCTCCGCACTCTTCCAGGCGGCCTCCGTTAAACGCGCGACGGCCAAGCCACATGCTGCCGGCGCGGCGGCATGGTCAACGCGACCGAGCAGGAGATTCACAAAGTCTTGGTCAGGATCACTGGTCGGCGGCAGTTCATTGGTCACCTCGCTCACGGTACGCTCGCCTTCGCGGGCGACCAACAACGTCCCATTCTGGAAAAGCGCGGTGCCTTTCGTGCCATGGACCGCAACATCTTCGTGCCACGAGATGGAGGCGCTGCCAAGAATACTGAAGTTGGCGATCGCGCCGCCTTTCATGCGAACACTGAGGGCCGTGTCGATATCGACACGCGTACCACGATTATCGATGACCGCATACACGGACTCGGGATCCAACCCGGTCATCCATAGCACGACGTCTAGCAAATGACTGCCCGAATCGTTTAGTTGACCACCGGCGGAGAGCGCGGGGTCCTGGCGCCAAGTACCTTTGGTGCCCTTGGCCCAAGACTGGGCAAGATAGGCTGAGACGAATTGGATGTCGCCAAGCTCGCCACTCTGGACCAGATCCCGCAGGAAGATATACGGTCCTTGCACATGGCGCTGGTAGGAGACGGCGAGATGCTTCCCCCGTGCGTTTGCCGCCTCAATCAGATGTTCGGCATTCGCGCTGCCAGCAACGAATGGTTTTTCCATGAGCACATGCAGCCCCGCATCTAGGCAGGCTAGGCCATGCTCCAGATGGTCACTATGCGGCGACACGATTACGGCTGCATCCGCCGGGACCTGCTTGAGGGCTTCTCGGTAGTCGCTAAAGGTGGGAACCTCTCCGAGATCAGGAAACTGCTCGGTAAGAGCCACATGTGCCGCATCCGCAGGGTCAGCAAAAGCCACGAGCTCCACTTCAGGGATGGCTTTGAGTTGCTTGATATGTGCCCGCCCCATGCCACCTACGCCGATCACGAGAAAGCGTACTTTATCCACCGTTGACCCTCCCTTATGTCCTGCATTGGACATGGCAACCTTAGCATAAGTTGGACAGTACTGCACACGTTGCTCAGTGGGATGTCAGCGCGGGTGTTCGCCAATCTATTGTTAGTAGGGAAAGATCGGGATCGGAAAGATTTCGCATTCCAATGACCTAAATGGTGTTTCCCAAGCAATAGAAAACAAGGTGCTACACTTGTTAAATCATTGCTCCGTCGATCAAAAAACGATGGAAAAACAATGCGATAACAACGATTTAACAATGAGAACAATACTAGGCTACACTAACTCTTCAAGAAAGGTGCTGACGATGCAAACTATCCTTCTTTTTCTGAACCTCCTAGTATCGCTCGCTTCAGCAGTGGCGGCAGTGATTGCTCTTATCCAACCGGCATCTTTCTCTGGCTCGAGTCATGTTGTACCCGGTGAGGTATTCTATGTGCGTATGTACGCTGCGCGCTCCATTCCGTTCGGGCTAGCAGCCGGAATTTTGCCGTTTTGGCCTGGAGGGCCAGCTGTCGCGTGGGTCCTCTTCACTGCCGCAGTGATTCAAATCATGGATGTCATCATTGCAGTGGGTAAGAAGGAGCGGGGGATGATTATAGGCGCATCTGTCGGAGCGCTCGTGCATCTCCTTTGCGGCATTGCGATCATGTAGTTACTTTGGATCCGTGCCGACCGTAGTCTAGCGGTGGTTCCCGGTGGGAGTGCGTCGCGCGTCAGACCAGCCAAGCCGCAAAGGTGCCCGACCTTGAGGCGCGGGTGGAGGTAGAAGGGTTGTAGGGAGAGCGACCCGAGGTTGGGTACTGAAACATCTGCCTGGAACAACTGTTTACGAAACAGCTGCTCATTGAAGGAAGAGCGACCCGCAGGAGACGGTATGCTGGTATCATCCTGGAAAGGAGTGGCCCGATGACAGCGACAACGGCACCAACTACTGCGTCGGTTGAACAGGCGACGCCCGCCTGGGCCGTCGCGACCCTGTTCCCCGCGCAGGGGCAGTGGAGCGAGGAAGACTACCTGCTGCTGCCCACTAACCACCTCGTTGAATTCTCCCATGGACAGGTCGAGGTGCTGCCCATGCCCAGCCAACTGCACCAATTGATCGTGTTGTTTTTGTACCGCGCCATCTACGATGTTGTTATCGCAAACAACCTTGGCGTCGTACTAATCGCCCCCATGCGGGTCCAACTCTGGCCGGGCAAGTTTCGCGAGCCGGACGTCGCCTTTATGCTCGCCGTCAACGCCCAGCGTCGCCACGACGCCTACTGGGAAGCCGCCGACCTGGTGATCGAAGTGGTCAGTCCCGACGATCCCCAGCGCGACCTTGTGACGAAGCGCCGAGAATATGCCCAGGCCGGCATCCCCGAATATTGGATCGTCGACCCACAGGCAGCGCGGGTCACCGTGCTGCGGCTAGAAGCGGATCGGTACGTCGAGCACGGCGTGTGGGGGACGGGCATGTGTGCGACCTCGCTGTTGCTGCAAGGCTTTGTGGTGGAGGTGGATCGAGTGTTCGCTGTAGCGTAACTGTGAGATAGAGGAGATGTTCCTTTGAGCAGTGAATTGGTAACCCTCGTTGATATAGAACAGGCGCGGGAGCGGCTGCGAGGCCGGATTGTACGCACGCCGCTCGTGCCATTCCCACACGAACTATTGTGGCTCAAGGCCGAAAATCTGCAACCGACCGGGGCATTCAAGTTACGTGGGGCCTTTAACAAAATCTTGAGCCTCACGCCGGACGAGCGGGCACGAGGTGTCGTGGCCCATTCGAGTGGCAATCACGCCCAGGCTGTCGCGTACGCAGCGCAAGTCCTGGGTGTCCGAGCGGTCATCGTCATGCCCCAAAACGCGCCCCCGGTGAAACTTGCAATGACGCGTAGCTGGGGAGCCGAGATTGTGCTTGTCGGCAATGGGAGCGATGAGCGGGCGGCGAAGTCACAGGAACTGGCAGCGCAACACGGTTATACACTGGTACCGCCTTATGCCGATCTTGCCATTATCGCGGGTGCGGGCACGATCGGCCTTGAAATCCTGGAAGAGATCCCAGACGTTGAGGTCGTTACGGTGCCAGTCAGCGGTGGTGGCTTACTGGCTGGGGTTGCTGCAGCACTCAAATTAGCTCGTCCAGAGGTTCGTGTGATCGGCGTTGAGCCTGAACTGGCAGCGGATGCGTATGAAAGTTGGCGGACTGGGCAGCCGGTGACGCTATCTGCCGAGGAAGTGAGCCGGACACTGGCGGATGGTTTACGCGTGCAGCACGTCGGCGCATTGAATTGGGAGCACATGCGAGCCTTTGTGGACGACATCGTGACCGTCTCCGAGGAAGAGATCCAGGAGGCAATGCGGCAGATTGCGTTTCGGGGCCGGCTAGTAGCCGAGCCAAGTGGAGCTGTGGCAATAGCGGCTCCGCTTTTCCACCGCTCATCGTTAGGTGGAGGAGAGCGTACGGTTGCTATTCTGAGTGGTGGAAATATCGAACCGGCTTTGCTTACCACCATTCTGAGGGGAGCAGCAATACACTCATGACACAACGGCGCTGGTGGCTGAAGCTGTTCGTCACAGCCGGGTTGCTTATGGCTATGCTGCTCATAAGCGCACGGCTGAGCAATGCCCAAGCAGCGCAGCCGTCACAGCCAACGATCATCCCCAAAGAAGACGAGAAATACTACGAGATCTCGAATACCGGCGAGGTCCGTCGTATCCCGGACTCACTGGGACTCTCGATGAAGATGACGGATGAACAGGGTCGGACTATCTATTTTGTACCTGCGAAGGAGGGGACGGGCAAACCAAATACGTCTGACCCAACTCCTCCACCCATTCCAGATCGCGTCAAAGGAGGATCTATCCCCACCTTGCCTTTAATAAAAGCAACACCATCCATACCTCTTGGTATCGTACGTGGTGTCGTTACGACATCTACTGGTAAGCCCATTTTCGAAGCGGGAGTTGCAACTTCTCCGCTTTCTCCAGGTGTAGCAGGCGACCTCATGGCTATAGGTACAGATAAACAGGGGCACTACGAAAAGTACCTTGAACCTGGACGATATCAAGTAAGCGTGTACGCAGATCATCATGCTGCGCAAGAGAAGGAGGTTGAGGTTCGGGCGAATCAATCGGTTCAACTAGATTTTCAGCTTATCCCCGACTAACCTAAGCGCTGGAAGAAGCTCCTGTGATACGAACGGAAGACACATCAGCATCCCCTTCACACTTGGGGTGCTCATAGGCGTATTATTGCACGGTAGGTGGGATCGATCGCCTAGCAGTTCGCTATCACCCTTCCCATGCGTCAAGGAGCGACATAATGGAGCAGATCGCCCTGATCTCGGATATCCATGGAAATATCCCGGCCTTGGAGGCAACACTCAAGGATATCAAACGGCGTGGTATCCAGCGCATCTTTTGTTTGGGTGACCTGGTGGGCAAGGGGCCAGATTCTGCAGAGGCGGTCGATATTTGCCGGGCGGAATGCGAAGCGACAGTGCTCGGGAACTGGGACGAATTTATCGTGACCCAACACGACCACCCAACTGCGCAGTGGCATCGGGAACGGCTTGGCGTGCAGCGGCTCGACGAACTTGCCCGTCTGCCGCACACCATCGATTTTTGGCTGAGTGGCCAGCAGGTGCGGCTCTTTCACGCGTCCCAGATCGGCATCTACCATCGCGTGTACATGACTGACTCGCTCGAAACGCAGTCTGCGATGTTCGAAAATACGCCCTTTACCGGTGATACGCTTACACCAACCATGGTAGGTTATGGAGACATACATTGGGCGTATGTCCACTGCTTCGAGCACCGCATCTTGTTTAACGTCGGTAGTGTCGGAAACCCGCTCGACCTGACCCAGGCATCCTATGCGATCCTTGAAGGCGTGTACGGCGGCCAGAGCGAGGATGTATTCTCCATCCAACTGATGCGCGTGCCCTACGACATTGAACTCGCCATACAACAAGCGCAGGCTGCGGACATGCCTGACCTTGAGGCATACGCGAGCGAGCTGCGGACCAGCCGCTACCGTGGCCTCCCACCTGTAATCACGTAGCACGGGAGCACAGGGCAACTCCCAAGGGAGGAAGTTGCCCTGTGCAACGACGTACTAGACGAACAACGGTGCCATGTCTGCTGCTGAGAGCAGAGCTTCCATGTCAGCTTCGGAAGGCTTGTGTTCAAAGCGGCTGGCGGCGTTGAAGACTTTAGGCAAGACATGAATATCGCCAACCGTGTTCAAAAAGATGCCGGGTCGTCCAAGTACCCAATGGACTGCCTTGTCGATATCGTCTTGCTTGTCCAGCGGCTCATACCAAGTCGCAGCCGTATGCGGATCATCGCCCCAGGGTGCCCGCGTGATCGACTTGATCGTCTGCACGGCTACGTTACGTGTCTGGCAGAGTGCTACCAAGGCCTCGAAGTCGGCAGCATATTGTGGGTTCTGCATCATGATGTAACTGTATGGCAGTAAGACCGAGTCAAAGGCAAAACGCTCCAGGCTACGCTTATGGGTGGCGGCAATGCCGACTCCGTGACCGGTAACCCCAATAAAGCGTACTAATCCTTGATCGCGGGCCTCGATCGCGGCCTCCAAGGCACCACCCGGCCCCATCGCGACCTCCCACTCATCGGGCTCTGCCAGGTTGTGCAGTTGTATCAAATCCACCTGATCGACCCGTAGGCGTTCCAACGAGCGATGGATCTGATCCCGCGCAGCCTGGTAGGTCCGCTCGCCAGTCTTGGTAGCCAGGAAAAACTGTTTGCGATACTGTGCCATCCACGGTCCGATGCGGAGTTCTGCATCGCCATAACTGGCCGCCGTGTCGATATGGTTCACGCCGTACTCAAGCAACAGTTCGAGTGTATGGTCGGCCTCGGCCTGCGAGACGCTACTGAGGGCGGCAGCCCCGAAAAGGGTCCGCATGCTTACGTGGCCGGTGCCACCAAACGGTTGTGTCGCGATCATGTTCATGCTCCTTTTTTATCCCGCCAATAGCGGATGGACCTCCGCCAGAATCCGATCAAACTCGGCACGCGCCTGCGCACTTAACGGCAGTAATGGGCGTCGTACCGGGCCACCATAGAAGCCTGTTTGATCCATAGCATATTTGAGGCCGGAAACGCCAAACCGTGTTGTGAGCGCGCTATTCAGAGCCACAACAGCCATCTGCAGTTTGCGTGCATCCTCCATGCGTCGTTCCCGGAACGCGTCGTATAAGCGCCGGAGCGGGAACGCAGCTACATTCGCCAGCGCCATAATCCCACCGGCTGCACCAATACTCAGAAATGGGAGCAGAGCACTGCCCGTGCCGGCAAAGACTTGGAAATCCGGTCGCTGTGCCAGCACTTCGGCCATTTTGACGATATTGGAGCTACTATCTTTGATGCCCACAATCTGCGTATGTTCGGCCAGTTTAAGCAACGTCGGCAGTGCGAAGTCCACACCGGTAAAGGCGGGCACATTGTACACGAGGAGCGGGATCGGTGATGCAGCCGCTACGGCTTGGTAATGCTCAACCAGTACCTCGTGAGTTAAGGATGGTTTATAGAAGTATGGTGGTAAGACCAAAGCAGCCGTGGCACCAAGTTCGGCAGCAGTGGTGGTGAAATGAATCGTTTCTGCCGTCGTCTCAGCACCCGTTCCGGCGATCAAGCGCTTGCCACTGCCTTTGAGTACATCAGCGCAGACCTGCCAAATTGCGACCCGTTCTTCAGCCGTTAAGAACGCTGCCTCGCTGTTGGAGCCCGGCATGACGACGCCATCAAGCGGCTGGGCCGACCATCTGGCCAAATTCGCTTCAAGCCAATGCAGGTCGAGCTTGCCCTGCTCATCAAAGGGCGTGGGAATAGGTGGATATAAGCCCGCAAGTTGCTGCATCCTGTAAGGTGCCTTCCGCTCAATACAATGTTTCTGTGTTCAACACGTTAAGCAACGGTTCATCCGCGAGATAGCGCCGCAGATTATCACAAAACAGCTCGGTGATGCGTTCGTTTTCCCGGTCGCTCGTGCTGGCTGAGTGCGGACTCACCAGTACGTTCGGCATGCCCCATAAGGGGCTCTCGGGTGGTAGGGGCTCTGCCGCAAAGACATCCAGCGCGGCTGCTCCAACCTGACCCGAGCGTAGCGCCTCGATCAAGGCCGGCTCATTAACTGTCGCACCCCGCCCAATATTAATCAGCACTGCACCGCGTGGCAGGGCCGCCAACTCGGCCGGACCGATCATTTGCTCGGTAGCAGGTGTATGGGGCGTGATTAGGACCAAGTATTCTGCCTCACGGAGCAAATCATGTAGCTCTTCCGGCGCATATAAACGGTCCAACGACAAAGCTGCCGGATCAACTCCCGCCACGCTGCGCTTTGTGCCGATGACGCGCATGCCAAACGCTTGTGCGAGGCGCGCAACCTCCTGACCGACCCGCCCAACACCGATGATCGCGAGGGTCCGGTCTTCCAAATCGGTGCCGGCGTAGCGTTCCCAATGCTTTCGTTGCTGGTCAGCGACCATGCGTGGCAGCCCTTTGTTAAACATCAGCATGGCCATGATGCAGAACTCGGCCAGCGGCACAGCATGGACTCCACTGGCCGTGGTGAATTGGGTTTGCGGCATGCGGGCATCATACTGCCGCCCTTTGACGAATTGGCCGATACCAGCACTGGTAGCTTGAATCCACCGCACATTGGGGGCTAACTCAGGTAAGTCCTCGCGGTGCGTAGGATCGAAGTCGAACAAAATATCGGCCTGTCCCAAAAGCTGCTGCCACTGCGCTTCTTGCTCGGCTGAGCGTTTGGTCGGGCGACCTACATGATCGGCAGCGTAGCGCGGCGGCTGGAGCAATGCTGGCTCATAGATCACCTGGAGCCGCGCGTCGACCGCCCGAATACGTTGAACATATTCCGATTCTAGGTAGCTGGTGATCAGCAGGTTATAGTGCTCGTTAGCGGGCATGGATCGGACTTCCTTTATGCTGTGGTTACATGATTGCCGCTAGACCGGCTCGACTGCTTCTGGACGGCCATTATTGCGCGCCGAACGATACAATGCCTCGATGACCCGCACGTTGCGTGCCGCCTCGCTGGCTGGATAACGTACTGGTCGCTGCCCCAGAACAGCACCGGCAAAGTGTTCAACCATCAGGCGGTACTCGTCCACGCCTGCCACGGTGTAGCTTTGCTCGTTGGGTCCACCGCGGTTCTGATAGATGAGCGTGTCGTTTGTGCCCGGCAGGAAGGCCACCGGTAGGTCTAGTACTCCATCAGTACCGACGACCTGGTAGGTTTCGCGGCGTGCTAGGGTGAGGGCCGAGTCGAACTGAGCATAGCGCCCGTTAGCAAAGTGTAGTGTCCCAACTATTTGCTCATCAACGCCGCCCGCGCTCCAACTGGCAAAGGCCTGCACTTCGACAGGCTCGGCATCGAACAAGGTGCGGCTCAGGTTAACGCAGTAACAGCCGACATCCATCAGAGAGCCGCCGCCGAGTTCGGATTGGAGCCGGATATTTGCGGGGTTCGTTAGGCGAAAGGTAAAGGCACTGCGCAGCAGGCGGACGTCACCGATCGCCCCTTGATCAAGCAGTGCGCGCACTTGGGCGAGCTGTGGATGGAAGCGATACATAAATGCTTCCATCAAAAGCACACCGGCTTGCTCTGCCGCCACCGCCATCTCCATACATTGATCGGCATTCAGTGCGAGCGGCTTTTCACATAAAATGTGTTTGCCAGCGCGAGCCGCCTTGATCGTCCATTCGTAATGCAAACTGTTCGGCAGGGGGATATAGACGGCGTCAATGCCAGGATCGGCCAGCAACTCCTCGTAGCTGCCATAACTCTGGGGGATCCCTAGCTCAGTCGCCACCACTTGGGCATGTTGCCCATCACGACTGGCGAGCGCAGCGACGGTGCCATTGCTGGATGCCTTGATCGCCGGGATCACCGCTTTCTTGCCAATATTGGCGGTGCTTAAGATGCCCCAGCGCAGCTTATCGTTCGTCATGCGTTGTGTCTCCTGCTCAATCGGGATAGTTGGCATACCACTGCTGGCGTGCCACAAAGTCGTCGGGATTCAGGGTTACCTTTTCGGGGGCGAAGGCGAAATCCGGGCCTTCGCACGCCAGTGTATCGCTGATCGGACCGGCATCGAAGCGCAAACCGGTAAACCGTGAAGGTGGTTGCCCGGCGAGCCACACAAAGCCCTGCCCGAGTACCACGGGATCGGCCCAGCCCGCCTTTTCTGCCGCAGGCATGGCATCCAGCGTCGCCCAATCGATGCGGGTCGGCTTAATCATTTTGCCAGGACCAACGGTATTAATGGCGATGTTATACGGTGCGGCTTCCAATGACAATGCTTTGACGAAACCCTCTTGACCATGCTTGCCGGTGCAATACGTGACCTCGTCCTTAAAGCCACGTACACTTGAGCCACTGGCGATGCCCATGATATGACCACCACCCTGTCGTTTCATAACCTCCCACACGGCCCGCGTTCCATTAAAGAGACCGCCCAAGCTGACCTGCAACTGCTGCCACCATAACTCGGGCGACGTATCCTCGAAGGATACGAGCGGCATAAAGATCGCGTTATGCACCAGCACATCCAGCCGACCGCACTGTTCTACGACCCACTGCACTGTTACGTCCCAGGCCGCGAGGTCACTGACATCCAGCGGGAGCGCCAGCACATCGGCTTCATCGGCTCGAAGGTCACGCTCTGCGCGCGCCAGTTCCTGCATATTAATGTCGGTCACGCAGACTTTGGCACCGGCCTGACCAAAGGCCCGTGCAATGCCCCAGCCTAGGCCGCGCGCCGCACCAGTTACCAACACCACTTGGCCGTCAAGTAGCTTCATGCGCCTCCTTTGCTAGTGGCCATGTAGCAGGCTATAATCATGGACACCTTGGAATGATAAGTGGCCGGACATCAGGCCACCGTCAACGACGTGCAACTGCCCCGAGATCCAATCAGCATCGGTTGAAGCGAGAAACAGGACTGCTTTCGCAATGTCCTCCGGTTGCCCGACTCGCCCCAAGGGAATCTCCTGTAGGTAGCGCTCCTGATAGGTCGCGGAAAGGTTATATTCATCGCGTTGGGCCGGTACCTCGATCAGGCCGGGGGCGACCGCATTCACGTTAATATGATACTCGCCCAATTCCATCGCCAGCACTTTTGTGAGCAGGGTTAGGCCAGCCTTGGAAGCACAATGCGGCCCACCCTTGATGCGGCCCATGAGCGCTGCAACCGAGGAGATGTTAACAATCTTGCCGGTAATGCCCTGCTCGATCATATGGCGTGCCACGTGCTTCGCACACAAAAAGGGTCCGGTGAGCTGGACCGCAAGTTGCCGGTCCCATGTTTCACGATCCATATCAATCAACAGCCGGTGCGCGACCACGCCAGCATTGTTGACGAGAATATCGATGTGGCCTAGTTCGGCAACCGTGCGCACGACCAGCTGGGCGACCTGATCTTCATCGGCAACGTCGACCCCAACACCGAAGGCCTTCCCACCCGCCGCTAGAAGCTCGGCAACGGCGCGTTCGCGCGCAGCTAGGTTGATTTCGGCCACCACGACGGTCGCACCCTCAGAGACAAAAGCATGGGCAATCGCCAGCCCAATCCCATTACCGGCCCCGGTAATCACGGCCACTTTGTTATCGAAACGCATAATGCCCTTTCAAAAATCAGGAGCCACGCATGCGCGGATCGAGAGCATCGCGCAAGCCATCGCCGAGCAGGTTGATCGCAAACACCGTGAGCATAATGGCTAAACCAGGGAAAAAGGCGACCCACCAAGCGCGCTGCAAGAATTCACGACCCTCAGATAGCATGTTGCCCCACTCGGGGGTCGGCGGACGGATACCGAGGCCCAAAAAGCTGAGGGCCGACCCCGTGATAATCGCGGATGCCATGCCCAAGGTCGCCAAGACGATAAGCGCTGCCATGACATTGGGGAGAATATGGCGGAACAGAATCAAGCGATCATGGACGCCAAGCGTGCGAGCTGCCAGCACAAAGTCACGTTCTTTGACACTCAACACACTGCCGCGCGTCACGCGCACATAATCTGGAATGGAAGAAATCCCGACGGCGATCATAAGGTTCAGGAGGCTAGGCCCCAGGACGGCGACAATCGCAAGGGCCAGCAAAATGCCGGGAAAGGCCAGCAGCAGGTCAACGCAGCGCATGATCACAGTGTCGATATAGCCGCCATAGTAGCCCGCGATCAAGCCCAACGTTACCCCCGCCACCGCTGCAATCACGACCGAGACGAAGCCAACCGGGAGCGACAGCCGGCCACCCCATAGGACGCGGGAGAAAACGTCACGGCCAAAGCGGTCGGTGCCCATAGGATGCGCCAGCGTGGGAGCCTGGAGCGGCGAGCGCATATTCGACTTGATGGGGTCATACAGGTTGATATAGGGTGCTAGGAGCGCGACCAGCACGATGAGTAACAGCAAGCTGCCACCGATCAAGGCACTCTTGCTGTGCAGCAGATGCCGCCACGTCTCTTGAGCCGGACTACGTCCTGCCGGAGCACGCTCCTGCATTTGTGAACGCGCCGAAACTGAAAGTTGTGCCATACCGCTGCCCTTACCGGTAGTGAATTCGCGGATCGATTGCCGCGTAGAGTGTGTCAACCACCAAGTTGACCAGCACGTAGGTAGCGGCTGCGAACAACACTGTCCCTTGCACCAGCGGAAAATCGCGACTCGAGATCGCGTCCACCGCCAAGCGACCTAAGCCCGGCCTTGAAAAGATTGTTTCGGTTACGACGGCACCGCCCAACAGCCCGCCGATTTGTAGACCAAGCATCGTCACCGTGGGGATCAGCATGTTTTTGACGGCGTGCCGCACGATCACAGTATTCGCATGCAGCCCTTTCGCCCGCGCCGTCACGATATACTCCTGGCGCAACACCTCCAGCATACTAGAGCGCACCAAGCGAGCTAGCGCGGCCGATGAGGCTAAACCGAGGGCAATAGACGGCAACACAAGCCGTGAAAAGCCACCCTGGCCCGTGGCAGGGAACCAGGCGAGCCGGAATGAGAAGACCAACAGCAATAACAAGCTAGAGTAAAAGACCGGCATCGAGATACCAAGCATGGCGAACGACATCGCGGCGGTGTCGATCCACGTGCCATGCGCAATCGCAGCGATAATCCCAAGTGTAATTCCAACGACGGCCGCGATCAGCATCGCCGTAATGGTCAATTGCAAGGTTCCAGGCAACGCTTCACGAATACTATCAACGACGGGGCGCTGGCTACGCAGGCCTACCCCAAGATCACCGCGCAAGGCATGACTGGCATAATCCCAGTACTGGACATATAAAGGCCGGTCTAAGCCAAGTTGGTGGCGGAGCATGACGGCACGCTCTTCGGTCATCGGTTTATCACCGGCAAAGATCATGACCGGGTCACCGGGCACCAGATGCAGCATTGCAAAGGTCAACACCGAGATGCCTACGAATACCGGAATGGCGTGCACCAGCCGCCGCGAAATAAAGATCAACATAGCCTGCCAGCCTTGTACTTACTTGCTATCTGCACCATATGCGGGCTGGGCTTGATTACCAAACACAAGCCCAGCACCGTCCGCCCTTATTTTTTGATCTGTACGTCGTAGAGCCAAACGTAGGAGGCCAGCGCGTCGATAGAATCACCCTGTACTTCGGCCCGCTTGGCATTGTAGACGATCGTATCGACCAGCGGCACGACCGCCGTATCCTTCAGGACCCGTTCCTGAATCTGCGCATATAATTGCGTACGCTTGGCCGTATCAGTGGTCGCGGCCGCGTCATCCAGCATCTTGTCGACCTCCGGCACTTTGTATTTCGCACGGTTGAAGGCATCTGCATTAGCCGAAGCAAACAAGGTGCGCATCACGTCCGGATCACCGTAGGAGAACCACATGAAGCTTGCGTCGTATTTGTTTTGCTTGATGAGATCACGGGCAGCCGCACGCTCCAAGGGATTCACCTTGAAGTCGATGCCAACATCCCGCAGGCTGGCCTGGATCGACTCGGCCATGGCCTTATCATTGGGCCGCGAGATGATTGGGAAATCAATCGCGAGCTTCTGGCCACCCTTCTCGCGGATGCCATCCGACCCAACCTTCCAACCCGCCTGATCGAGGATTTGTTTGGCTTTCTCGGGGTCATACGTATACATCTTCTCGGTCGCAGCATCATAGCCCAGCGTCGGCTTCATCAGTGCACTGGCCGCGACCTGGTTCAGACCCTGGAAGACAGCCTTATTGACCCCCTCCTTGTCGATCGCATATTCCATCGCCAAGCGCACCTGTGGATCGCTCATCGCGCCCTTGCTGGTCTGGTTGAGTAACAAGGTCCAGCCGGAGCCCGGCTGACCCTTCTGGATCACGCTGAACTTAGGATCGGCCTTAAGCGCCTGGAGTTCCAGTGGATCGATTTGATCGATGTACTGGGTTTCACCGCTCTTGAGTGTCCCGGTGCGGACCGAGTCTTCCGGGATGACCTTGAAGATGATCTGGTCGAGGTAGGCCGGGCCGGTGTGCTTGAACATCGACGAGCCCCACTTATAGTCGGGGTTCTTCACCAGTGTGATATGATCTTTCGGCACCCATTCTTTGAACATGAACGGGCCGGTACCGACCGGATGGCGTGCGAAGTCGGCCAAGCCCATCTTCTTGACCGCAGAGGGCGAGACGATGCCTAGGTAGCCGTTGAGGTTGGATAGCAGCGGCGCGTAGCCTTGCTTCATCACGACCTTGACAGTATAGGGGTCAACGATCTCGGTATGGTCGTAGGGGCCTAGTTGATCGTGGGATTGACCAGCCTTGGTCGCCGGGTCCATGACCCGATCAAAGGTGAATTTAACGGCGTCGGCGTTGAAATCTGTACCGTCAGTGAATTTGACACCCTTCTTGAGGTGAAAGGTATAGGTTTTAGCGTCGGGCGAGATGTCCCATGAGTCGGCCAGGGCCGGTTGGTATTTGCCTGGCTCCGGTTCCCAAACCAGCGGCTCACAAATGTTCATTGTGACTCGGATCGTTGAGTCATAGTTGGTGACCTGCGGGTCAAGTGTGTCGTCAACATCGAAGCCTAGACCGTAGGTGAGAGTATTTCCACCGGCTGCTGCCGGGGCCGCCGTAGCAACACTGCTGGCAGATGTTGCAGCCATCGTCGCGCTAACGGCCGGGGCACTGCTGGTCGCGGCACTTGCACCACCGGTCGGCGAGGCCGGCGCACCACCGCATGCTACCAGTGCGAGCAATGCGAGGCTGACACCCAGCGTCGAAACAAGTCGACGGCCTACGCGATGAAGACAGGGGGTTGCCATTGACACCATGCTGCTTCGTTCTGTGTCGTGGTTAACATGTTTTGCCATGAAAGCGCTCCTTCGTTTGGAAAATCTGAACGTTAGGCCAGGTCAAGCAAGTCGGTCATCCACAACGTGCGGCCAGTGACCATCATAGTCATACCGTCGGGTCGTCACAACGTCGGGGCAGGCAATGCTGCGGTACCTCCTTTCATGCGAACAGCGCGACACTCTGCGGTGAGTGCATTCGGCCATACAAGAAGCGCAAAAAGGCCGGACGTTGGGGCGGAGCAAGCGCCCGCCAGACCGGCGTTACCGACGCTTCGCCCCACCAATATGACCAAATCAGCGCGCTACGCTGCGGCGCGGCAATAAAACGCATGCGATTATGGACCCAACCCTCGCCGCCCACCAGCGATTGGCCATGTAGCCAGTCGGTCACCCGCTCCGGCGACCACCCTTCGGCATGCAGCCGCCAGGCAGCACCGGTACCGATACCGGAACGATAGCGCGTCATCAACGCAGAAACGCGGTCATCGTCGCTTTCGATCCAATCAAGGAGGTAGAGTCCATTGTCCGCGATCCCCTCAAACGTCGATGAACTGGCCGTATTAACTACTGACAAGAGGCCATCAGCAGCGGCCGAGCCTTCCTGGTACCACGTTTCCCGTAGTTTGAATTGAACGTAGTGGCCCGGATAGCACTCATGCACTGCCAGGTGTTTGAGAGCAGGTCGCGTTAGGATCGGATCGATATTAAGCTCGACCTGGCGGTGTAGATAGTCACAGCGGGCGTTGAACGGCACACCTGAAACAGTTTTAACCTGCATGCCGTCTGATTTAGGTGCCGGTAGCTCCATGCGCTCAACTGTACGCTCCCATGCCTCGTCAAGCAGTTCCGCCAGCACAGCCGGCACCTCCTCAGGACGCACGCGATTACGTTCCTCCCAGGCCGAACACTGGGTTGCAAGGTCGCCGCTATACCCCATGTGTGTAAGGAGCGTCCGCATTTCGCCACGCAGCCCGTCTAGCTCATGATCACTCGCCGGAGCCGCCAGCACATGCAAGAATTGACTGACTTGCTCGGTGAAGGCTAGCTTGCCGGCTCGCCAGCGCATGAAGGCCAGCGTCGAACGGCAGACTTGCCCGTAATAGAGTTGGCGATCGGCTTCGGGCAAATCCTCCGCCGCCCGTTCGAGGTCGGCAAAACGAGCCTCCGCCGTCGCATAGCTGGCATATACTTCCGGTCGGTGCGTGGCACTCATATTCAGCACGACAAGTCCTGCATCATCGCCGTTATCCTCTTCGGCCCTGTAGAGGGCATCAACACCCAGCAGCGCTGGTGTCAGTGCCTCACCGTACTGTAGGGTTGCAGCGCTAAGCATTCAGGAACTCCTTACGCATCGCTTGGGCTATGAGCGCAACGGGGATCGAACCGTAGCTGAGAAACCGGTCGTGAAAAGCACGCAAATCAAAACCCGGTCGCGTTGCCAGATCACGCCGCAGCTGATGAATAGACTCGGTGCCCATGAGGTACATCAACCCCGTCCCTGGGAACATGCTATTTTTGACTGCTTCAGTCCGTGCCGCCCCCGCAGTCATGCCCACCTGCTCACAGTAGAAATCGGTGGCCTGATCAAGGGACATTCGGCCATGATGTAATTCGACATCTACGACTGCCCGCGCTGCCATCCGCAATCGCCCATGGTATTGAGAATACTGTTCGAGTGGCGTTAAGAAGCCGATCTCGTCCATCAGGTCGGTGGCATAGCATGCCCAGCCTTCGGTCATCGTGCCGCCGCAAAACATGGCGATCCGTGACGCACAATCCACGACCGCGACTTGACCGATCCGCGAGGAAGCCCGGAAGGCGTGCCAGTTCTGGATGTGATGGCCGAGCGCACCATGATGCACGACATGGTTGAGCTTGATCACACTGTCATTGTTAGCACGGAGCAGGCGTATTTGCTCGTCCTGCGACAACGTGGGCTCAATGGGCGTTACCAAATACTCCACGCTGGGTAGGTGGTCAAATGGCGCGGGCGAGTGGTAGAACAGGAAATACAGTTGAGCAGCAGCCTCCCTGCTCCAGAGCGGACGTGGCATGTACTCGACGGGATAGTCAGGCCACGTGAGCACGTGGTGTTCATCAGTGGTCGCACGGCAAGCTGTCCATAGCTCAGCATAGCGGGCGTAGTAGTGATCAACGGACGGGTAGAGCGTAGTCAATTGGGCCAACGCCTCGCTCCAATGCTGTGCGCCGAAGTCGCGTGCATGCTCCTCAAGATAGGCTGTGTTAACCGCCATCTGTTCGCAGGCAAATTCAGCAATTGTGGCAGCGTCTTGATCAAGGAAGTAGCCCCGCTTCAACAAGCGATCAAAGGCCTCGGCCCCACAGTCATAGTGTTCTGTTGGACGCTGCCGGAGCTCGGTTGCGAGATAGTGCTGGAAATCACCAACTGCCTTGACCGCTTGCTCCTTCACCGCATCCCATGGCCGGTCGGGAAGATGGTTGGCCTGCAAAAACAGATCAAGCCCGCTCTCCAATAGCGCCAGGATGCCGGTGGTCTCGGTAATCGCCCGCTCGGTCCATGCGCCCGGTGCCATTTTGATATTTGCTTGCGCCTGCTCAAACAACGCCGGCAGCTGGGTCATCCGTTCTGCGACGGCAGTTATGCGCTCCTCAGCAGGGGCGAAAGGACGGCGCAGGAGGCTGATGATGCCGAATGCCGCTTCACCCGTATACAGGCTAGGGTTGCCTTGCTGGAAATGCTGCGAATTGAGTTCCCACTCCTGGATCTCTAGGAAACCGTCGGCCAGCAGACGATCAGTGGTTTCCGCCTGGTTCAGCCCAGCCGGTGGGATCTGAGCTAGCTGCCGGCGCAACGACGTGATTTCAGCGAGCATGTCACCGCAGCCGGACTCTGAAAAGTCCGGTAGGCGGTTATCGTAGGCATGCACGCCGATAAATGTTGCATTGACGGGCCGCCGCCGGTAGTATGCGGCGAAGAAATCATCAAGCCACGACTGAAATGTTGGAGCCGGTCTTGCCATGACGTTCACCGTGATAAGGGCAAATCGACCCAGCGACGCTCGTGAAATGACAACTCGACAGCGTTAATCGCTTCCTGGACCCAGGCACCGTCAACGAAGTTGCCTTGGTTACGCTCGCCGCCTTCGTGGATCTCATCAATGAAGTCTTTGATCAGATTCGCATAGAAGAGGCTGCGCCACGACTCTTTGGGATGACCACCCGTTGGATAGAAACGCTGTGGAATATTGACCTGCTTAAACTCGACCGAATCGGGCGTAGCGATCTTGATCGTCTCGGCAACGCCGAATTCTTCGACCAAACGGCAAATGATCGCACCCTGCTCGCCATAGATCCGAACTTCGATGCCTGGATAGTTGCCGACCGTCACAAAGCTCGTCTGGATCGTACCAATCGCGCCATTGGTATATTCACCAATAAAAATATCGCCGTCATCGATATTCATACGCATCATTTTGCCGGTCGCACGCACCATGCGCTCGGGGATGAAGTTGCGCATGGTGCCCACCACCGAGGCATAGTCGGCACCTACCCACCAATGGCCGATGTCGATGACCGGTGCGCCATAGCCTTCGAGTGATGAGGTTTGAATCACGGATTGATCGGAATTGGGATCAACTTGCCGAAGCGGATTTTGTGGATCGAGCCATTGAGAATTTTGTTCGTAGCCGTTGTAGATAAATGGCCGGCCAACGAAACCTTCGTCCATGAGCGACTTGGCATACTGCACCCCTGGGCTATAGCGGAACGTAAAGCCGCACTTCGTCTTGAGCCCTTTTTCCTTAGCCAGCCCGGCCGCTTGCAGCGTCTGCCGAAAATCGAACGCGATCGGCTTCTCACATAAGACGTGCTTGCCCGACTGCAGGGCTGCCATAGCTAATTCGAAGTGCGTATGGGACGGCGTCACCACGTCGATAACATCAATGTCCGGTCGCCCCACCAGTGTTTGCCAGTCGGCGGTCGCTTGGGGTAGGCCTAATTTCTGAGCAAAGCCTTGCGCACGTTCATACTCAACGTCGCAAATCGCCACGACCTCACAACGTGGATCGCGTAACCATCCTGGTACATGCGCATGTTCCGCCCATGCGCCGGCGCCTAGCACTCCGACCCTCAATTTACTTGCTTGCATGAGCATCACCTTTCGTGCGCATTTGGATCTGATCCTCGGCTATGCCAGACGAATGAACACCGAGCATTCGGTCGCCAAACTCGTCAGCATAGCTCGGTGCGATAGCGTTGATCGCCAGTAAGATGGCGGCATCTGCCGACCGGTCGGCTTGGGGACGCCGCACATAGTGCTCAAAAACAGCCCGTTGGCCGATTGCTACATCCAACGCACACACCGACTTGAGTAACTCCTCATGGAGTTCAACAACATCGGCGATCTGGGCTTGTTGGCTTTCCAGACCACGGATATACAGAGCCCCGATCTGACCATTCAGACTTGACCATAGATCGAGTAAGCGGGCAGAACCTGCTGAATCGACCAAAATGTGGTGAAAAGCGAGATCGATATGGACGAGGCGCGGTACCTCCATCGGCAGCCGACAACTACTCATATCGGCAATACAACTCTTCAACCGGCTAACTATGTGCTCATCGATGCGCTCATGGCCCACGGTAACTGCGAAACTTTCGAGCAACGCTCTCATATATCCCAGATCATAGGCTTCCTGCTGCGAAAGTCGTGTTACAAAGGTGCCACCACGCGGATTATTAACGACTAAACCCTGGCGTTCCAGCATCAGAAACGCCTCCCGCACAACCGTCCGGCTCACACCCAGTTCGTTGGACAGCCGCGCCTCAATCAGTCGCTCGCCCGGCTTGATTTGCCCGGACAGAATCGCACTCTCAAGGCTTTGATACACATCATCGACTAAGCGGAGCCGAGTAGGTAAGCGGAGTTTCGGAGCATCTTCCACGGTAGCATGTCTCTTACTCATGATGACCCGCAATGGGAACCACATCCACGCGTAGCACTCGAACCACCGGCACATACAAGAAGAGGAGTAGGTTGACCAATGCCGGTTGCAGTAAATGGAAATGTTCAGCGTTGAACGAGGAAGCCTAATAGGTGCGACACGGTTTGTCGATTGTCGACAATTTACAACATTGTGCTACGTATGTCAAGACTCAAAATTTCGGTAACCGTTCATACGTGCCGTTGCATCAGTACCTGCCCAATCATATACTAGCGGCGGCAATCCTTGGCGACACGCGATACTGTTGTCAAGCGGCCTCAAACAACTGACATCCAGAAAGGGGTACGATCATCCTATGTCAGCCAGTATTGCCCGAGAATGCCCTGACACACCCGATGCCATCAGCATCCCTTTCTATGCGTCTACTTTTTAATCGCTCCAGCGCCAGCAACGAAGGTGCCAGTCGTACCCTTCTACCACCAGGGCACCCATATAGTCAGTTGCGGGCGCTAACTCCACCAGTGACCATCGCGTCGCCTCTGCCGCATTGTGAGCGACCTGCAGAAGCCGGGCAGGTTCATCAGGCAGGAGTGAAACATCGAACTGGTCTAGGGGCATCGCCAGACCTTCACCGATCGCTTTGATGTACGCTTCCTTACGGCACCAACAGGTAAAAAAGCCCCTATGCCGCTGCGCTGGATGCAAGCTGCGCAAAGCTGCTCGCTCACGCTCCGAGAAAAACCTCTCGGCGATCGCTTCGGCGTCATTAAGCTCACGCATATATTCGATGTCGATCCCGATTTCACGCCCACGGGTGATGGCATACAAAGCCAGCCCTCGGGAATGCGAGACATTGAAGCACAGTTGCTCCTGATCAAAAGGTGCATGGAGCGCCGGCTTACCACGATGACCGTAGGTAAACTGAAGCTCGGACGCCGCGCAATGGAGGTATCCACCGAGGAGTGTACGCAGCAGGCCACGTGCACATGTGAACCGGTGTTGATCACGCTCCCGATAAAAACGAGCCGCGCGCGCCCGTTCGTCGGGCGCAAGGGTCTGGGCAAGCTGTTGCATTCGCGCGCCATCAAGCCCATCAAGGTCAGCAAGCCACACATGCACATCGGCAAATGGCAGGCCTCGTGCAGCTATTGATGCGTGCTCCCCCGGAACGAATTGCGTCACGCCCACACTCCCATCATACAGCTCTCACAGCTAGACATACATGCCTTGCATGTCAGTTATGGCCTTTCAAAGTATACGCCATCAAAACGATAGCCATAAACAGCATCAATGTGGGACTGGAGAACCTTACGGTTCGCGTTGACGATGGCCAAGACGCGCAGTAGAATTGGACGTTCAGACGTGAGGATAGACGATGCCACCATATCCCGCTAGTGACGATGGTTCTCATACGCCGAGTGATCCACATACTAAGCGACGCGCTGGGTTTGGCGTCGCCGCCTACACATTCCCGTACAGCTGCGGCTTTGCACAGCGTCCAGAACAGCCAAGAATTACCCGACCGCTTGATGCGTGGGGTTTAATCGACCTGGCAGCGGCACATCACCTGAGCAGTGTTGAACTGCCGCTCCTAAGCACACTCCCAGACCTTTCTGCGTCAACGATCAAGCGCTTACGTATGGAGTTGGCAGAGCGTGACCTCAGCCTCGTGGTCGATATTGGCGTGGTCGACCAAGCGACCCAGGGATTGCTGCCGGTGGCCGCAGACGCGGGCGGGCGTGTTGTCCGGGTCATGCTCAGCACGATTCTCGAAGGGGCCCGCGGTGATTTCGCAACATGGACGGCGTATCTTGATGAGATGCGGCAACGGATCATCGAGCTCGTCCCTATCCTGGAGGAACACGACCTCGTCCTCGCACTGGAGAACCACCAGGATGCTTCTTCCGACGAGTTGCTAGCACTTTGTGAGGCGGGTGGGCCACGGATTGGCGTCACGTTCGACGTCGTCAACCCCCTTGCCGTGGGCGAGGAGCCGTTTGCGTTCGCGCGTAAGCTTGGCTCCTTCATCCGCAACGTCCACCTCAAGGATTACCAAATCTTCGCGACACCGTCGGGCTACCGCCTGGTACGTTGCGCACTAGGTCAAGGCGTGATCGACTGGCGAGCGATGCGAGCACTGCTGCACGAGGTTGCGCCCGGTGCCTTTCTCCATATCGAACTAGCGGCGTTGTATGGCCGCCACATCCGGCTGCTGGAGGAGGAATGGTGGCGCGGTTACCCGCCGCGCGATGTGCGTGAGGTTGTGCCGACGCTCCGGCTGTTGGCGGGCCACGTGCAGCCCGAGGGACACCCGTGGCAGACCCCTTGGGAACGCCAGGCACCGGGTGAGGAGGTGGCTGCCTACGAAATGGAACAATTCGAGGCAAGCGTCCGGCACCTGCAAGCGTTAGAAACCATGGAAGTTACCAGGCAGTTGACTTAACGGGCGAAACCGTACCAAACGAGCCATAGCCAAGGAAGTGACCGAATGATGAGTAACTTTCCACTCGATCTTTTCCAGCTTGATGGTCGTGTTGCCCTCATTACAGGCGGGGGTGGAGGCTTGGGCGTGGTCTTCGCACGCGCATTGGCCGGTGCCGGTGCCGATGTAGCGCTGCTGGGGCGGCATGCCCAGACGGTTCAAAGAGCAGCGGATGCCGTTGCTGAGGCAAGCGGGCAGCGCGTTATCGCGGTCGAGGCCGATGTTACCGATCCCGAGCAGGTGCGAACGGCGGTTGCACAAGTCCATGAGCAGCTCGGACGTCTTGACATCTTGATCAATAGTGCCGGCACCAATATTCGAAAGCCTACCGTCGAGTTTTCCCTCGATGAGTGGCATCAGGTACTAGACGTTAACCTCACAGGCTCATTCTTGTGTAGCCAGGCCGTCGCACCGGCCATGATCGCGGCGGCCTGGGGCCGCATTATCAACGTCAGCTCAATGTTTGGTCTCGTCGGCATGCCCGAACGCCCGGCCTATACGGCTGCGAAGGGTGGCGTCATCCAACTCACGCGGACCCTGGCCCTGGAGTGGGCCAACCATGGTGTGACCGTGAATACCCTCGCCCCCGGCCCGTTCCTTACCGAACTGAACCGGCCATTAATGGACAATCCGGTCGTCTTCCAGGCCTTCGTAGCCAAGATTCCGCTCGGACGTTGGGGTAATCCTGACGAGCTTGGTGGTGCCATCGTCTTCTTAGCCTCAGCTGCATCAAGCTTCATGACCGGCTCGGTCCTGACGATCGACGGCGGCTGGACCGCACAATAACGTCAGCAGTTCGGAGCTACCAGCATGCAACAGGGTACCCGCGCAGTCATGCCACGTCCATACGAGATCGAGTTGCAAAGCTACGCGCTACCTGCAGTTGGACCGGGCCAACTCCTGATTCAGAACGAGGCGAGCGCGATCAGCGCGGGAACTGAGTTAGCAGTTTATACCGGTGTCCACCAGTGGCTGGATGATCCAACCCGCAGCTCGCCGCGCTTTCCGTTCGTCCCCGGTTATAGCGGAGTTGGCCGCGTAGTAGCAGTCGGCGAAGACGTGGTTGGGTACGCGGTGGGTGACCGCGTGATCTACGAAGCCCACCATGAAACCCACGGTCTGATCACGCTTGCTGGCGGTCGCACGCTGATCGCACGGATTGGCGAGGAGGTGCCAGCCGAGACTGCAGCCTTCGTGACACTCGCACGCTTCCCGCTCACGGCACTGGTACAGAGCGGTCAGATCGTTGGTCAATCGGTAGCAATTTTCGGCCTCGGCTTGATTGGCCAGCTTGCGCTCCGTCTTTATACAGCTGCGGGAGCATATCCGATCATCGGTATCGATCCAGTAGCAAGGCGGCGGAAGCTCGTAGCATCGATACCTGGCGTAGCAACGCTTGATCCAACGGCAGGCGACTTGCGTGCTGCGCTGCGCGAAATCAACGGCGGCCAACTCCCTGACATCGTCGTGGATGCAACCGGCGCGCCAAACACGGTAAACGCAGCGATGGATGTGGTGGCGGACGGCGGCAAGGTCATCATGGTCGGCAGTCCACGGGGGATCGCCGGTGATGTCGACTTTTATTGGAACTTGCACGGTCGCTCAATCCAATTGATCGGTGCGCATGGCTCGGCTATTGGGATCGAGGCACGTGAGAAGTTTCCGTTCGTCCGCGACCGAGCGATGCGCCTGCTAGTGCATTTCCTCCAAAGCGGTAAGCTGCGGATCGACGATATCGTGACCCATTACATGCATGGCAGCGAGTTAAAGACAATGTACGAGGGGCTGCTTAACCAACGCGACGAGTTTATTGGTGTGGCCGTCCATTGGTAGATAAGCGGCATGAAGGGATTGGTGCAGAAGGGCAATGACCGCCACACTGCGCGCCTTTAGTGAAGTACTGTTGCCCATCGTGGTCATTATGGCAGTCGGCTATACCGTGCGCCGCTGCTTATTGCTCGACCTCCGAACTCTTAACCGCGTCAGTATTTATGGACTCAGCCCCTGCTTGATCTTCGTCACAGTGCTACGAACACAAGTCGCCGGCAACGAAGTCTTGCAACTGGCCCTGCTGATGCTGCTGGTCATCGTGATCACGTGTGGCTGTGCATGGATCATCGCGCGGCTGATGAAGCTGAGCGTCCGCCAACGTAGCGGCTTCATGCTGTCTAGCGGCTTTATGAACTCGGGCAACTATGGGCTACCTGCGACCCGCTTTGCCTTCGGAGAAGCTGGCTTTCAATATGCCGTAGTCGGCTACCTCGTTCAGGCAGTCTTGTCCCAGACGCTTGCCGTTTATCTAGCTTCAGCAGGTGGTGGAGACCGGCGCCGAGCTTTGCTCCAAGTCTTTCGTATGCCACTCGTCTATGCCGTTCTGCTGGCATTGCTGCTACGGCTGCTTGGCATTCAACTGACCGACGCCGATGGCTTTTTAGCTACGGGTTTATATCGTGGGCTGCGGTTGTTGGCCGACGCGACGCTCCCGTTTCTGTTGCTGATCCTCGGGATGCAGCTGACTGAGCGTGAACCAATCGGAGCCCTGGCACCACTGGGCACGGCAACACTGCTCCGCTTGGTAGGAGCAATTCCCATCGCATACGTCGCTGCCCTGCCGCTCGGCTTGCAAGGCCTGCCGCTGCATGTCGGTATCGTCCAGGCTGCGATGCCAACCGCCGTTAATATGACGATTTTGGCCCTTGAGTTTGATGCATGGCCCCAATTCGTTAGCAACGTCGTGATTGCGACAACGGTTGGGAGCCTCGTGACCTTGACCGCACTCCTACTTGTCCTACGCTAAGCGAGCAGGCGGGGCAGTGCTCAATGTATCCTAGCGATCTTCCGCAGCGAGTTTCAAATGTGCTTGCATTGCCCAACACAGTCTCATCTTGCTAGGACTCCTGCCGTGCCTCAGTAGGCTTGTACGACGACCAGCGTTATATCATCGTGCTGCTGTGCCGTCTCCTGAAAGGTCACGACCCGCTCCACGATATGGTCGCACAGCTCCTGGGCCGTTGTCGCCGTGGCAGCACGCACCGCCGCATGCAAGCCATCCAGCTCAAACACATCGCCGGCTGGATTCACCGTATCAGTCACCCCATCCGTGTACAGCAACAAGGTGTCACCGGGCAGGAGCGTGCGAGTTTGCACATCTAGTGCGGGCTCTGGAAACAGACCAAGTGGTTGACCAACTGCTCGTGCACCGGTCAACTCGCTCCCATCCCTCGCCCACACGAGTGGATATTCATGGCCCGCCCGCGCTCGTCACGTTGAGTGGGCCGCACCCTGCCGCTAGGGTGGCGGTCCCAGCGGCGATCATAACCGTAATTCAGCTTCCTTCACACGCGGTCTACCCGATCTCCTGACCAATATGCTTGTCATTGGCCTTCTGAGCGCCGGTGTCTCCTATATTCAAGCAAGGATGAAGCGCCGGAAGCGACGTGCCTCAGTCCAAGCTGTAGGCTAAACGGCGCTCCTTCGCCAACTCCTCCACACGACCTCAGCAGACAGGGGGCATGGTATCGTGTACACTATGAATGACCGAACCCGCGGCGAGGAGAGCGTATGGCAACGGCGAGCTTGTCGATCGATGGCTTGGCACAACGATGCGCCGAAGAAACCAAGAAATGGAATGATCGCCAAGGGAGCGACCCGCAGTTTTGCTTCGAGCTCTTACGCCGGGCGCTGGCCAAGGGCATGGCAGAGGCCTTTACCCATGTTTACCAGATCTATGAGCCGCAGGTGATCAGGTGGGTGCAAGGTCATAGTCGCTTCGCCCTCACGGGTGAGAATGCCGATTTTTTTGCTGGGGCTGCCTTGCGCACCTTCTACTTTGCTATGCAGGGGCCGAAGTTCGCGCGCTTCGCCGGCGTGCCGCAGGTGCTAGCTTATCTTAAGATGTGCGTGCATACTGCCATCATGCAGTATTTGCGCGACCAGCATCCGGTTGATGTGACTCCGCTGGAAGATGTGCATGAGCTTGGTGAAACACCAGACCTCTTGGCGCGTACTGACGCGGCCGAACTGTGGGCACATATCTGCCACTTGCTCCCTGATCCCCACGACCGTAACTTGGCGCGATGCATTTTCCTGCTGGACTTAAAACCACGCCAGATCGTCTCGGCCTATCCGCTGCAGTGGAGCAATGAGCGTGAGGTTACCGTCGCAACGTATCGCATTCGTCACCTATTACGGAATAATGCGGAGCTATGCCGGTGGGCGAGTGATATTTAACCTTTTTTTGCATTTAGTCTGATAACGAGCTTTACAGTTGATATTGAGAGATGAGGTAAGCATGCCGTGTTCCGTCCCACCGCCGCTGTCTGCGGATCAAATAAGCGTGCTGATCGATGGGACAGCCACGCCAGAGGAGCATACCCATCTCAGCCAATGCCCATATTGCAGCGAGCGGCTCGCACAAGCGCGTGCCCTTGAACAACGTCTGGTAACCACACTCAAACGTTGGGACTGCCCATCCACGCAACAGTTAGGGGAATATCATCTAGGGGTGTTGAGTGCCGTGGAGGAGCGTGTGGTCCGCCGGCATCTTGAAGAATGTGCTTTATGTAAAGCCGAAGTTGAGGAGCTACGCCAGTTTTTAGCAACGGCACCCGACGAGCAGGAACAACCTCAAATGATACTGGTGCCTAAGACGCGACCACACACTTTTGGTGAAGTGATCGCGCGGCTGATACCACAACGCAGTTCACTCGCGCTACGTGGCAGTAGTAGGGAGCCGATCGTGGCCGAGGCAGATGGGACAACTGTGATTGTGGAGATCGAACGGACTCCTAACGAGCAGATCGTCATCGTCGGTCAGATCGCGGCCGACGAGCAAGACGGTTGGACCGGGGCGCTGGTCGAAGTGCGACAAGCTGATCTGCTCATGGCTACAGCCCGCGTCGATGATCTTGGCGGATGGCAATGCGGGCCACTACCTATCGCCCCAAGTACACTACGCATTACGCCCAAAGAGGGCAACTCGATTATTCTGCCCGCTCTCATACTCGCATCTTGACGAGTGGTTCCGACGCGGTGCTAACCGCGCTGTCGATCTACATTTGGCTCCTTTTAACTACCTTGACGAACTGCAAGAACGCCTTCCCCCGCGTTGGTCTGGGCATGCGTCTGGTCAGCCGTTTGCAGCATGCTGCTCGCTGCGCTGGCAGACATGCCTTGCGACATCAGCGCTGCCAATACGCCGGTGACCACCGGGGTCGCGAAGGATGTCCCCGACCACCAAGCCCAGCCATTGGTATTCGGGGTGGTGCTGCCGGGTGTCGTCCCAGGAAAATCGCCGGTAAAGACACCCAACACCGCTTCGCCCGCTGTGGCGAGGCCAGTGTGAGCCGTCCCGCCAAATGTGGCGATACTGTTAGGCACGGGAGTATCCGACAGGTTAGAGTAGGAAGCCGGCTGACCATCCTTCTGCAATGCTCCTACCCCAACGACACTATTGAATGCTGCTGGGAAGCGAGCAGGCAGATCATGCTTGCTGCTATCATTTCCGGCGGCAGCAACAACCTGTACCTGTTCGCCTAGCAAGGTATTACAAATCGATTCCAGCGGGAGACCCATCAATTTCGCGAGTTCAGGTTCATTGATCAGCCGTTCCCAGTTCAGCTCGGGGTGTGGATGCCCCGGCAACGGAATATTGACGACCAGACTACAGTTGATCAACAGTGGACGCTGGCTCTGGCGCTTCGTCAGTCGCCATAAGCCGAGTGCAATGCTTTCCAGATCGCCAACACCATAAGGATTGAGTACCTCGATCAAGTGCAGATTGGCCTGCGGCGCGAGGGTATGGATAATCCCGGCCACGAATAAGCCATGATCGGCCATGACATAGCGGTGGTCTTTGAGCTGGTAGCCTGCTAGTCGCACGAGATCGCTATAGTCAGCATTCTGCACGTGTAGTTGGCCACCAGGCCGGAGCAGGCTCCTAAGCAAGGGCTGTGTCGCCTGCCAGCGGTCGTAGGCATGAACCAGATCATGAACACAAGGAGCAGTATCCAGAATCGCAATGTCAACGCCCGTGCCGCGCTGCTCGGGTGGCAATTTTGGAGCGAGACGGTCGGGCAACGTCCAAGCCCATGGTGCATCTGATGCCAGAAAATTTCCTGCTCCTGCAAGCGTACTACCGGCCACACTCAGGGGTGGCGTGCCAGGACCACCGGTACCAATATGGTCGGGAGCACCACTAAGCAGCCAGTCCGGTGATGCGACTTGTAGGGTAAGTCCCGCAATCGCTTGTTGGCGTAGTTGATCGTTGATATGATCGATTAATGGGATCAACCGTTCCGTCGAATCGCTGATGCCCTGCACAGTTAGGAAAACCAGCGAGAAGGCGGGCGCTTGCTTGTCGGCTGTTTGCGGGGAAGTGAAAGTTAATACGCGCCTGGTGCCCAGGCGCACACCATCTAAGGGCTGCTCAACGACCTTAATGAAGCTTGCGAGTTGTTCAGGACTGATCCGCCCGGTGTGCTCCACAAGCAGCAGCATCTGATTTGGTACAAAATACTGGAGGGGTTGTGGCTCGGGGGGCGGTGGCAGACGCGCCTCATACATACCGAAACTCCTTTTTAGCTAGGACTTGTACCTGAAAGTGGGCCGGCATCACCAATAAGCTGAAAGGCTCCCCAAAAGGCGGGATGCAGATCGGGCTCGGCGGCTAACAATCCGCTTTGCACACTTCGTAGTGCCGCTGCCTTCGATGCACCCTCATACAGCGCACTATACAGCTGTTCCATAAAGACCACCACACGCGCATCGACGATCTGCCATAGACTGACGATCAAGGCCCCTGCTCCAGCATATAGAAAGCCACGCCCTAAGCCAATGAGTTCATCGGACAATGCAACGCGCGCCCGGCCGGTTTCGCAGGCACTCAATGTCACGAGTTCGTAGCTCATATCTTGTTGCAGCAGATCGTCGGTGTAGAGTTGACCGTCGGCTAACTCAATATACGACAGGTCGGGGTTATCGAGACGGTGCTCACCATGGGCAGCGATATGCAAAATTTGACTCGGCGCTGCTTCAAGCGCACGCCGATTCGCTGCCTCGTCATGATAGATTTCACCGCCAAAGATCCGTTGGACGGATTGCCCCTCGATCAAGGTTTGTGGGAGGCGACCATGATGTGAATGCACGAGCACCCGCGCACCTCCGCTCCGTTGCGGGACGCGCCGGGACAACAAGGCTGCAGCGGGCAAAATCACGATTTCATACTGCTCCGCAAGATATGCTACACCAGTATGCAGCAGGTGAAATGGCAGATAGTGGAGCGGCCCATAGGGCACGATGACGAGGCGGCGACGACCTTGAAGGTGATCCGCAAGTGGTTGGAACAAGAGATGGTATAAACGCTGGGCGATGCGCCGTGCCGCGAGCGCGAGCGGCAGTACCGCCGGAGCATCTGGTCCGAGCCGCAGTGCAGCCGCCAGATTAACCTCCAGTTGGGCTAACAACGACCTCAGCGTCTCAGCCAATACGGGTAAGCAATGAACGCTTAACCGCTGGCGGTCTAGTGTCCAGGCCCAGAATGTACCTCCGTCATGATAAAACTCGATCAACAGTGTGTCATCATCCAGGCAGTGCTGAATATCGAGCAACGCGGGTACCGGTCGATGGCGTTGATCGTCGGCATCGCCACCTCGCAGGTAAAGCTGCTCAGTAATGGCACGCATGCGCAGTTCGCGGGCCTTAACCTCCGCTAGCGCTTGCTCGGCCGAGAGCGCGGGTAACGCGCCGGTTACGAGATCCGGTTCCGCATGGGCGATATGGTAGAACGACTGGTGCTCTGCCCGTAGTTGGTTGAGTTCTTCGACCAGAGCACGGCTATCGGCTTCATCACTGGCCCAGCGCAACTGCTCCCGATTCGCTAGGTAGCCTAAGAGCACCTGACCTTTAGCCCGCTCTAGAGCCTCCCATGCGGAGGCAACCTGCCCATTATGCAGGTAGAGCATGAGCAGTGCATGCAACGCCTCGCCTTTGTCTTCGAGGAATCCGGGCCGCAGCGTAATCGTGAGGCTTCGTTGCACACGGTCCACAGTTGCCGCCGCAGCATGATAACGCCGGATTGCACTCCTGATCGTTCCACGTACCTCGGCACTGCGCCCAAGCAGCAAATGCGACGCATAACGTAGTGGCGGGACATTACATCGTTGAGCTATACCCAAGGCCACAATCGCAGCAGCTTCTGCCCCTTCGAGATCGTGTGAGGCGAAAGCAGCTTGTCCTTGCAGCAGCATGGCTGTTGCATACTGAACATCCTGTCCCGTCGCTAGATAATGAGCAGCCGTGCTACGAGCCCAGGACAGTGCGTCGTTGATGTCACCTTGTTGTAAAGCAATGCGGCCGCGCCGCAGATGCGTCGTCTTGACCCAGGAGGTCGCACCAAGTGACGAAAAGATCGGCTCCGCCGCGTCAAGAGCCGATTGTGCTGCTGGGAGATTGCCCGACTCGGCTTCCGCCGTCGCGAGATGCAGCAAGTTAATAGCTTCGAGATACGTAGAATGGAACATTCGGTGGATCTCGATGAGCTGCTGCGCCAACTCCCGGGCCTCGCTATACCGGTTCAACAACAGATAGCACTCAACGATATCGCAACTGATCTGTGCTGCATCGCGCATGAGCTGTTCGGTGACACGCAAACCGTGGGCATGGTGTAAGAGCTTCAGCGCATGGCGGTACCTCCCTTGCGCCATCGCAGTATGTGCTAAATTTAGCTCGGTCGTCGCTACGGCACTTGGTTGGTTGCGCTCGATGAAAAACGTTCGTGCTTTTTCATGATGCAGCGCAGCCTCATGAAAATTACCTAAGGCCCGATAAGCGAGGCCAATACTGGTATATAAGGCACCCAGATGGGGCGTCCCGATCGTTCCTAGGGACACGGCATGCGCAAGTGCCAACTGGAATAAGGCCAGTGCCTGGGTATGCTCACCTAATAGATCGTAGACGATAGCCAGGTTGAGCTCCAGCCGCAGTTGTTTTTCCTGCTCGCCGTGTTGCGCGAAGATAACCTGTGCACGTTCGGCATCCGCAAGTGCTTCGTGGACACGATTGAGGTCGACACAAATGCGCAGCCGACCGATACGTGTGCGCGCCCAGCCAACATCATCGTCAGCGGTCAAGAACAGCTGGCCCGCTTCGTCAAGTGCTTGCCATGCTTCGGTCGTCCGACCAAGCAGCTTGAGCGCATCGCCACGGGCCATAATACCTAGCGCAGTTTGCCCAACGTCCCGCCGCGCTTGTCCGATGTGAATGATCGCCGCCGCCAATTCGAGCGAATGATTGGCGTTGATACCCCAATAGCGATCCGCCTCCTGCTTGAGCTGCTCCACGACGATGCGGGCAGTATCGTCGGAAAGTGATTCTAGGCGCGAAGCTGTACTTGGCTCCTCAAGCAGTTGCGCCACCAAGCTGTCAGCTTCCACAGAATCTACGCCGTCCATCTTTATCATATATGTACCATCATGAGCACGTTGGTTGTTCGAGAACGGAATGCTCGGAGCGCAAAACGGTACTATCTTGATTGTTGAATGCCTGCTGCCGAGTGTAGCACGAGCCGGTATAGCGCTTCAAGCACAATGTGGTAAAAAATGACGCTCCTTCCTGTACAAGAGGACAGGCATGTACCTGTCCTTTTGCACGCCTTGAGCCTGACCACTTGCCTGAGGCACTTCCGCGACCAGTGCGTTATCCTTCCAGTATTAAGATGAATATAAAAGGATCAATCATATGTCAACTCCCGTTCAACATATCGCACTTATTACCGGTGCATCACGGGGCCTTGGCCTAGCACTCGCACGCCAACTTGCTGGAGAAGGGTGGGCATTAGTCATCGATGCGCGTGGTGCCGAGGCGCTGGCAGCAGCACAGGCCGAACTCAGCCAACGGACGAAGGTCGTAGCACTGGTGGGTGATGTGACAGACGCCATGCATCGCGAAGCGCTGGCGGCAGCCGTGGCCGAGATGGGTCAATTGGATGTCGTTGTCAACAACGCGAGCATACTTGGGCCGAGTCCGCAGCCGGCGTTACTGGACTACCCGCTGCCCGTGCTGGAGCAGGTCTACCGCACCAACGTCATTGCGCCGTTGGCCCTGCTGCAATTGCTTAAGCCAGTGCTGAAGCCGGGCGCGACGCTGATCAACGTCACGAGTGATGCAGCGGTCGAAGCCTATACTGGCTGGGGCGGTTATGGGTCGAGCAAAGCGGCGCTTGATCAGCTCACAGCGATTTTAGCGGCGGAGAATCCGGAGTTGCATATCTATGCGGTCGACCCGGGCGATATGCAGACGCAAATGCACCAGGAAGCCTTTCCGGGCGAGGATATCAGCGACCGGCCCTTGCCGGAGACAAGCGTGGGTGGTTTTTTGCAACTGATCAATGGGCAGCTACCGAGTGGTCGCTACCAAGCCCGCCAACTCCCCACCGATCCTGCTCAGGTCGCCGGTGGCACTCCAGTGGTGACAGGGTAAGCTTATGCTACGCACGAAGATGGAACGACCGATGAATATCGTACAGCGTTTAAGCAAGAATGAGATTGCACGGCTACAGGCGGCACCTGTGGCATCACTCAACCCTCCACTCGATTTCGATTTGCCACGGGAGTTAGAGGCGGGTGAGCCGCCGGAAGCACGTGGGCTGCAACGCGACGAAGTACGCTTGATGGTCTCTTACCGCTCGCATGATCAGATCGAGCATACCCAGTTTCGTGAGCTACCGCGTTTGCTGGAACCGGGCGATGTGGTAGTTATTAATACGAGCGGCACCTTGAACGCGGCGCTACCCGCCACACGCGCCGATGGTACAGCTTTAGAACTGCATCTATCGACGCACCTGCCGGCGGATCTGTGGATTGTGGAAGTGCGCAAACCGTCGGCCACGGCGACGCAGCAATTCCTGCATGCACAGGCTGGCGAAACTTTGCAGTTGCCGGGCGGCGCAACGGTTACATTGCATGTGCCCTACCTACATGCCGCGACCGAGCAGCCTGCGTCGGCAGGGACGCGCTTGTGGATCGCAACGTTTCAGCTCCCGATGGAACTGCACCAGTTTTTGGCGACGTATGGCTTTCCCATCCGCTATGGTTATGTAAAACAAGGCTGGCCGAGCCAGTATTACCAAACGGTCTATGCGACCGAGATGGGTAGCGCCGAGATGCCATCCGCCGGTCGCGCATTTACACCGGACCTGATCACCCGACTTGTCGCCCAGGGCATCCAGATCGCGCCGTTGTTGCTGCATACTGGAGTCGCCAGCCTCGAAGATCACGAACCGCCGTATGAGGAGTTCTATCGTGTGCCATTGGCCACGGCGCAAGCCATCAATGCCGCACAGGTGGCCGGGCGGCGTGTGATCGCCGTCGGCACGACCGTGATTCGGGCTCTAGAGACGGTCACCGACAAAACGCGGACGACGCATCCCGGCGAAGGTTGGACGCGGCTGGTGATTACACCCGAGCGCGGCATTCGGGCCGTGGATGGGATGCTGACCGGTCTCCACGAGCCGCGAGCCACGCACCTGGCGATGCTCCAAGCTCTGGTCGGGCTGCCCCACTTGCGACGAGCGTACACAGCAGCCATCCACGAGGGCTATTTATGGCATGAGTTCGGTGATTTGCATCTGATGCTGCCATAAGTGTGAGGACTCCCGCTTTTCGACCAGCCACCGTCATGCCACGGTGGCTGTTGCATTCACAAGAGGTCGTTATACTATGGAGGAGCAAGAGGGGCAGCGATGGCCAAACGACGAGCAACACACGACGGGGATCGAGCCTCGCTGGAACAGCGCAACCACGAACTATCGATTCTGAATGCAATCACTGCCGCATTAAATCGTTCGGTGCAGCTTGACGAAGCATTGCAAGCGGCCCTTAAGGAGGTTGCCGAACTTCTGAATCTCCAGACCGGCTGGGTTTGGTTGGTGAGCGCGGAAACAAGCGGGTTTTACCTGGCGGCCACCCAGGAGCTGCCGTCCGGCTTGACCATCCATCCTGAGCTGATGGAAGGGAGCTGCTATTGTTTGGACACGTATGCAGCCGGTGATCTCGATGGTGCTGCCAATATTAATGTGGTGAGTTGTAGTCGCTTGAAAAAGCTGGTTGATGAGAACGATGGCTTGCGCTATCATGCCAGCATTCCCTTGTACGCCCATGAGCAGCGGCTCGGCGTGCTGAACGTGGCCAGCCGTGACTGGCGGCAGTTATCGGCGGATGATTTGCGCTTGCTGCACACGATCGGCGATCTGCTTAGTATCGCCATTGAGCGCGCCCAGCTGTTCCAGCGCAGTGCCGACCTTGGAGCTGCCGAAGAGCGCAACCGCCTTGCGCGTGAACTCCATGATACATTAGCCCAGGGGCTGACAGCTGTGTTGCTCCAACTGGAAACGGCGGATGCGCTGCTGGAAACAAGGGCCGAGCCATTACGGATTCGCAAGGCGCTCCACCAGGCGATGGCCTCGACTCGCACCAGCCTCGAAGACACGCGCCGCTCGGTGCTGGATCTACGAGCTGCTCCACTCGAAGGACGCAACATCGCTGAAGCACTCGCTCAACTGGTCAATGACTTGGAGCACCGGCAGCACCTGCAGGTTGGCTTGACGGTCACCGGGGCGCATACACCCTTACCCGCCCGTCTTGAAGTTGGACTTTACCGAATCGCTCAGGAAGGCCTGCGGAATGTGGTGCGCCATGCACAGGCACAAACCGTGCTGCTACAGTTGATCATTACACCGCAGCAGGTACAGCTGTTGATCGAAGATGATGGTCTGGGCTTTGAAGCGGCGACGATCAAGGGTGAGCACTTTGGCTTGATCGGCATTAACGAGCGGACCAAATTACTCGGGGGCCAGCTGCGGATCGAGAGTGCCCCTGAATCAGGCACGCGGCTGGAAGTGACGCTCCCGCTTGAGCAGACGCTATGAGTACGGCTATCCGTATCTTGATCGCCGATGATCACCCGGTGGTACGAGACGGTCTGAGTGCGATCCTCGGCACCCAACCGGATTTTGAGGTCGTCGCTGAAGCGGACAATGGGTTGGAGGCCTTGCAACAGGTCGAGACACATCGACCCGATCTGCTGTTGCTCGATCTGGAAATGCCGGTGCTGGACGGGGTCGAAACCTTGCAGCGGTTGCGAAGGGTTCATCCAGAGCTACCGGTGCTCGTTTTCACAGCCTTTGATACGGACGAACGGATCATGGGAGCCCTGCGCGCCGGGGCACAAGGGTACTTGCTTAAAGGAACACCGCGCGAGGAGTTGTTTGCAGCTATTCGGGTGGTGCATAGCGGAGGGTCATTGCTGCAACCGATCGTGGCTGCGCGCCTGATCCGCCAGGTAGCTAACAAACCGGCTCCAGCCGCCGATGACCTGCTTACGGGGCGGGAGCGCGAAGTGTTACAGCTGTTGGCGCAAGGGCTCCAAAACAAAGAGATCGCCGCACGACTGGCAATCAGCCAGCGGACGGTCAAGTTTCATGTTAGTTCTGTCTTCCATAAGTTAGGGGCCGGCAATCGCACCGAGGCTGTCACCATCGCTGCACAGCGCGGATTGGTACAAATTTAAGATTATCGGTACTCCCCTCAACATCAATCTATCACCGAAACATGACCGCTCCTGCTACCACGATACCTTATGCTAAGGTGGTGGAGAGATGTAGTTGCGCCAGTCAGATCCCGACGAGAGATGAACTGCTTCCAATGAGGGAATACTCCTGGGTCATGCTGCTGTTGGGTACGCCTGCTTAGAGCGTGCATGAACACCGGTGTAGGCATAGCGCTGCACGCTCCGCATCTCATTCATTCGTGCTGTCACCACTTTGTCACCAGTGTGGAACTAAGCGCCGAACCAGGAAAGGCCCATTATGTCTATCGTTCTTGAACAACTTACCAAGCGTTATGAAGGCCATCCAGTGGTCAACCAGGTATCACTTGAGATTGCCAATGGCGAGCTGTTTGTGCTGCTGGGACCAAGTGGGAGTGGCAAAAGTACTGTGCTCAGGATGATCGCGGGCTTGACGGGTATCGATCAAGGACGGGTCCTGTTACACGGTCGGGATGTGACAGAGATGTTGCCACAACAGCGCGATACCGGCTTTGTGTTTCAAAACTACGCGCTCTTCCGGCATATGTCGGTGGGGGATAATGTTGAGTTTGCGCTGCGGATTCGTAAAGCCTCCGCAGTCGAACGTAGGCAGCGGCGCGATACGTTGCTGGAACTGGTGGGACTGGCGGGGCTCGGTAAACGGATGCCGCATCAGTTGTCGGGCGGTCAGCAGCAACGGGTTGCGCTGGCCCGCGCGCTGGCACATTCGCCCGCAGTGCTGTTGCTGGATGAGCCGTTCGGGGCGTTGGATGCCAAGATCCGCATTGAACTGCGCCGTACATTGAAAGAGGTGCAGCGCGAGATCGGCATGACGACCATTTTCGTGACGCATGACCAGGAAGAAGCGTTTGAACTGGCCGACAGGATGGGCGTCATGAACGCGGGGCGGCTGCTGGAAGTCGGGCCACCCGAAGAGTTGTACCAGCGGCCGCAGACCGAGTTCGTCGCTACCTTTCTGGGGATGGCGAATCTGCTGGTCGGGCAATGTACGGCCGATGGTGTCCATCTGGGAGACCTACACTTCCCGCTGGCAACAGAGGCAGCGCAGATGGGTGATGCGCAACGCGTCCAGGTCCTTTTCCGACCTGAGGATGTAGCACTGGCACCCGCGGCAACGGATTTACAGGATCCACCACTAGGTCAAGCTGAGGTCGAACAAACGACCTTTGTTGGCTCGGTCGAACGATTACGGCTGCGGTTGCCGGCCTTACCAGGTGTGCAAGCGATTGCGCCGGCCGTACCCTTCGGTAGCGACAGCATTTTGATCGACGCGATGCGCTCCCAAGATCAGGCCCGCCGTTTTCCGCTACGGATGGGTGACCGGCCATGGCTCGGAATTCACGCCTTGCATGCACTAACGCATCCCGGCCTGCGACTGTTGATTTTGAGCAACGACTCCCCGACCGGTCAAGCAGCACTCGCACTTGGTGGACAACTCGCACGACTAGCACATGCGCGTACGACGATCCTGGGGTATGGGTTACGCGGTGAGGCGCTGGCACAGCATCTTCATAAGGGCAAAGAGCAGATTGGGAGCGGCTTGCCGGTCCTTGAGACGCTGGCTGCGAACGAACCGTTGGAGCGAGCGATCGCGCATGAGGTTGAGCGGCAACCCACCAATCTGGTCATCGCAGGTGCACCAGTGGAAGGACGTGTGGAACTAGCAGAGCAATGTTTACAAGCGGGAGAGCATCATCTGCTGTTGGTGCCGAGTGCGCAGCCAACACCGACGCGTATCTTGATCTGTGTGAGTAGCGGCGAGCCAGGCAAGGAAGATGTCAGGTTTACCGGTCGCTTGGCACGACACCTGGGTGCAGAAGTCACACTAATGTCGGTGATCACAGACACTCGCAATCCAGATCAGGCCAAGCAGCGTGCGGAACGGTTCTTAGAGGCAGGCGTCCGCACACTGGGGCTGCTTGGGGTGCAAGCCCACACATTGGTACGGAGCGGTGCAGTCCGTGACACGATTACGGCTGAAATGGCCAGCGGTAACCATGATTTGCTGGTGCTTGGAGCCCCGTTGAGCGAAGGCAACGACACGACGGTCGTCGGAGTCGTAGAACAACTGGTTAGGGGCACCACGACTTATCCAATTTTGATTGTACGCTCACGCTATGCGACGGCGGGAGCGCCATGGATCGCAGCAAACGGTCGCGTTAGTCTTGCAGAAGAGGTTATTCGATGAAACGTCTCCACATAGTGTCCGCCCTGCTCATCGTACTTGCCACTCTGCTGGCTGCCTGCGGAGCTCCCGCAACAAGCACTGGATCGAATGCTACACAGAATGGTGACACGACCAGTGCGGCCTCGACCAGCGGTGCAGCTAACGCTGCGGCTACAAGTGCCGGGTCCGCCGGTGGTGCAGTAAAGATTACCTTGGGTGCCTATAGCACTCCCCGCGACGCCTATGCCAAGATTATTCCAATGTTCAAAAAGTATTGGAAAGATCAGAGTGGTCAGGATGTAACCTTTGAAGAGTCATATCTGGGCTCCGGTGCACAGGCACGTGCGATTGTGCAGGGCTTTGATGCGGACGTTGCAGCGTTGTCACTGGAAGCAGACGTCGCGACCATCGCCAAAGCAGGCCTGATCACGCATGATTGGAAAGCAGGCCCGACGCAAGGAATGGTACAGAACTCGATCGTGGCCTTTGCGGTCCGCAAAGGCAATCCAAAGGGCATTAAGGATTGGGCGGATCTGGCAAAGCCCGGCGTTAATGTCTTGATCCCTAATCCCAAGACCAGCGGTGGTGCGCAGTGGAACGTGATGGGTATGTATGGCGCAGCGTTACGCGGCAATGTGGACGGGGTTGCGAAGGGCGACCCTGCAGCAGCGACCGATTTCATGAAGAAGGTGCTCAAGAATGTGAGCGTGATGGACAAGGACGGACGGTCCAGCGTCACGACCTTTGAAAAAGGGATCGGCGACGTGGCGATTACGTATGAGAGCGAGGTCGTGATTGCCCAACAGAGCGGTGGCACGGTCGATCTCGTAATACCCAAATCAACGCTCTTGATCGAAAGCCCGATCGCGCTGGTCGATACCTATGTCGACAAACATGGCAACCGCAAGGCGGTTGAAGCCTTCATCAGCTACTTGCTCGGACCGGAGGCACAGAAGGTCTTTGCGGCCACCGGCAACCGCTCGGTCGATAAAAGCGTCGCGCAGACGACAGCCAGCCAGTATCCAGCGGTCCAAGATTTGTTCATGCTCAAGGATCTGGGTGGTTGGGCGGCTGTCACACCCAAATTTTTTGGCGACACTGGGATCTATACCCAAGCGATCGCGGAAGTGCAACAATAATGGCTGTTTCGGTACCGGCGACGAATGCTGACCTACGGCCGGCCGCCCAACGAACCCGCTTTGGGTGGGGTCGTTGGGGCGTCCGTGGGCTGGCTTTAACCTATCTCGTGATCATGCTCCTTATCCCACTGTTGGTCATTTTCCAAGATGGGTTGAGCGCCGGGCCCATTGAGTTGTGGCGTGCGGTGCGTCTGCCCGTGGCGCGGAGCGCGCTCTGGCTTACATTATGGACAGCAGCGATCATGGCAGTGATCAACGGGGTGATGGGCACGCTCACGGCGTATGTGCTCGTGCGCTACCAATTTCCCGGCAAAACGATCCTCAACGGGATCGTGGACTTGCCCTTCTCGATTCCCACATTGGTCACCGGTGTGATGCTGGTCGTGCTGTATGGGCCACAGAGTGCAATCGGCGGATGGCTAGAGCAGAGCCTGGGGTGGCATATTATCTTCGCACCAAGTGGCATTATTTTGGCCTTGTTGTTCGTGACGTTTCCTTTTGTTGTGCGGGCGGTGCAGCCGGTGTTGGAAAGCCTGGATCGTGACCAAGAGGAAGCCGCTTCGACGCTTGGTGCCGGCCCGTGGACGATCTTCCGACGGGTCGTATTGCCTGCTATTGCAGCACCGCTGACGACGGGTACATTGCTGAGCTTTGCACGGGCGATCGGCGAGTTCGGGGCGATTGTGATCGTCGCAGGGAATATCCCGTTTCACTCAGAAACAGCGGCGGTGTATGTGCTGGGTGAAATTGAATCCGAGAACCGGCGCGGGGCGAGTGCAATGTCGGTCGTTATGCTAACGCTCGCCTTTGCGATCGTGCTGCTGGTCGATGTGATTCAACGACGCCAGCGGAGGGAAGCCAAATGAGCACAATCTTACCCGCACGGTCGGCTGCTCCGGCACGAGAATGGGCAGCACTGTGGGGCATCTGGCGACGGCGCTTGTTGATCGGACTCGTCGTCGGTTATATGGCCATCCTGATTCTGGCACCGGTTGCTGCCCTGTTTACCGGCGCATTCGCCCAAGGTCTTGGTGCAATTTTTAGCGCGCTGAGCGATCCTGATGTATTAGGTGCATTCTGGCGCACCTTGTTGATCGCCGTCATCGCCGTCGTGTTTCATGCCATCTGCGGCACAGCCCTAGCATGGGTACTCGTCCGGCAGCGCTTTCCGGGACGACGGATCGTGAACGGCTTGATCGACTTACCGTTTGCGATCTCGCCAGTCGTTGCCGGCTATATGCTCCTACTCCTGTTTGGGCGACAGGGCACGTTTGGGTCGGTGCTCGATAGACTGAACATCCAGGTCGTCTTCGCGCTACCCGGCATGATTCTGGCGACCTTGTTTGTGACCTTGCCGTTCATGGTGCGCGAACTTATGCCGGTGCTGCAAGCCTTTGGCATCGACCAGGAGCAAGCGGCAGCGACGCTGGGTGCAAGTGGCTGGCAGATCTTCCGGATGGTGACCTTTCCGGCGCTACGACACGGCTTTTTCTACGGTCTGACACTGACCTTCGCGCGGGCGTTAGGTGAATTTGGAGCGGTGCTGGTCGTGAGCGGCGGCGTACAAGGCCGCACCGAAACTGCTACCGTGTATGTGTATCGCGCGCTTGAGGACCGGCAGTATGTTGGGGCCTATAGTGCGGCACTGGTGCTGGGCTTGCTGTCGCTGATCTTAGTGCTGGGCGCAGAGCGGATGCGGGCGAAAGGCGAGTAAACGGGTCCTACCATTGTGGTAGAATCCCGATCTCTTTCACCAGTAAGGTCATGCGTCGATTATCTTTAAGCACACTCCTGGTCGGGGTGAATGTTACGCTGCTCCTGTTGGCGGTCGCCAGTGTGGCGACCGTCGCTGTACGTCTGCTCCAGCGACTTGCCGATGATCAAGCCCTGGCGCGCGTAGCGCAAACAGGCTTGATCGTACGGCAGCAAATCGGCGTGAGCGGCGAGGCGCTTCATTCTTCGGCACAATTGCTGAGCGAGCGTCCAACCTTGCGACGTCTGGTTGATCAGCACGATCAGGGCGCGCTCCAGGCCTTTCTGACGCAGTTTACCCAAACCGATCTGCTAGATGGTACGGTTGTGATGGAGCACGGACAGGTGCTGGCACAAGTCGGAACAGCTGTCCCATGGGCCAGTCTTTGGACAAATCGCCGGCCCAATGATCGTTATTTCTTGCAGAGTTATGGTGAGAATGAACCGTTGTTGGCGGGCGCATGGGCAACGCTGCCGGGAGCCGAGCAGTACACAGTTGCGGCAATGGAGCGCCTTGACCAGCGCTATAGCAGCCGCCTGAGTACGGAACTCGGGCTAGCGGTTACGATTGTGCCATCCGGCCCTCAGATTGTGGAAGCACGGAATGCCGAGGAGGTCTTGCGTGGCCAAGCGTTCGCCACCGCTGATGGCGTAAGCACACGGCTCGCGGACCGCGCCCTCTACCGCGCCGCAGTACCACTGCGGTCGCCCAGCAATGAGAGCGTTGGTATCATCGAGGTCGATTTACCGACAGCTAGTGTCGCGCGCTCAGTTACACAACTCGTTAGTACACTGTTGTTTTTGGCGTTGAGTCTGACGCTCGTGGCGGCGCTTGTGAGTCTGGTACTCGGCAGGAAGTTAGGGCGACCTTTATCAGCGCTCACCGACGCCGCCGCCAGTATGGGTCGTGGCGATTTGCTGACACCACTGCCGGTGGTGCCGAGTGCGGAAATCGGGACCTTGGCTACGACACTGGAAGAGATGCGCCGGCGGCTGCTCCAGTTGACCAATGACCTGCGCCATCAACAAGCCGAAGCCCAGGCGATTGTGACCGGGATTATTGAAGGCGTCTTTAGTGTTGACAGCGAGCGGCGCATTCACTATCTCAACCCACAGGCGGCCGCCATGCTGGGGACCACACCGGAGCTAGCACTTGGTCGTTTTTGTGGTGATGTGCTACGGCCCCAAGGAGCTCATGGCATACGGCCATGTGCGGAGCATTGTCCGATCATTCATGCCCGGTTTCGTGGTGGTGCCCGCGCTACAGAACACCTAGTGCTGGCGAATGGGCAGCATCGTACTGTGGTGGTGACAAGTGCGCCGATCGCCGGTGGGCTACAGGTTCAGGTGCTCCGTGATGAAACTGAGATCGAGGCGGCGCGACGAGCGCGCGATGCAATTCTGGCAAACATTTCGCATGAATTTCGCACGCCATTGTCAGCCCAATTAGCATCGATCGAGTTGTTACTCGACCAACTGCCCGATCTGACGATTCAAGAGATTGAGCAACTCGTCAGCTCGCAGCAACGCGGTACACTGCGCCTACGGCAATTGATCGATAATTTGCTCGAAAGCGCTCGGATCGAAGCAGGCCGCCAGCAGATCCGCCGGCAGCGGGTTGCACTGGATGAAGTCATCGAAGAGGCGTTGGAGATGATGCGACCACTGCTCGATCAGCAAGGTCAGACAGTCGTGATCGATCTGCCATATCCCTTGCCGCTGGTCTCCGGTGATGGTCGCCGTTTGACACAGGTCTTCGTGAATCTGTTGGGCAACGCACAGAAGTTCGCACCAAAGGGATCGACGATCCAGGTCGGAGGTAGCGTCGAAGACACGACGGTAACCATATGGGTCCAGGACCAGGGCCCCGGCTTACCCACAGTCAATGGTCATGCGCTCTTCGAGCGGTTTATGCGGACCTCCGGAGAAGAGCCGGAACAAGGTGGTGTGGGTTTGGGTTTATGGCTCGTTAAGTCGATCGTGGAGCGTCACGGCGGTCAGGTGCAGGCTACGAGTTCGCCGGAAGGGACACGTATGTCCGTTATTCTACCTCGGGAGGCTACCCATGAAAATTCTGGTCGTTGATGATGATACAGAGTTGCGCGAACTGATCGGCTTTGCCCTGCGGCAGGCGGGATACCTCGTGATCATGGCGTCGGATGGCGCGGAGGCGCTACGGCTCTTTGATGTGGAGCAACCTGACATCGTGATCCTTGATGTTAACTTGCCCCAGGTCAATGGTTTTGAGGTCTGCCGCCGTATTCGGGCCGAGGCGACGACGCCGATCATGCTGTTGACGGTGCGAAGCAGCGAAGAAGACCAGGTGCAGGGGCTTGACCTGGGAGCCGACGATTATTTGACCAAGCCCTTTAGCCCGCGCACGTTACTTGCACGGGTGCGGGCGCTGCTACGCCGAGCCGAGATTGAGCGCCCCGCTCCGCAGTCTGCTGGAGATCTGCAACTTGATATCGAGCAGCAAAGTGTCAGCGTACGAGGCGGTAGCACAACCCGCCTGACGAACTTAGAGTTCCGCCTCTTGCAATACTTGCTCGTCAACGCAGAGCATACGATCCCAGCCGAGCGATTAACCACCCATGTGTGGGGCTATCGCGGGATCGGCGACCGGCAGTTGCTTAAGCAGTTAGTTCATCGTTTACGGCAAAAGATCGAGCAGAATCCGACCGAGCCGCAGTACTTGGTGACCGTCGCAGGCATCGGCTATACGCTTCAGCCCGGCTTGGAGCACTGATTACGCAGTTAATCACGATGGTGAACATTGTCAGTCTGCTCAATAATTGGGCGAACCAGCAATCGAGATGGCGTCACGTAGCATTGCGGCACAGGTTCCGAGCGGCCCATCTTCGGCACTTGTGGCAGTCGTCCGCCCAGCAATATCACTGGTGTAGACGACACCCATTTCACCCAATCCTAGTCGTGCGAGAGGATGAGTCGCGAGTAACGTGGTAGGTGCAATGCTCAGGCGATAGGGACGTTCCGTCGTAGCGGACGTAGAGGGCAAGGCTTCGGCGATGCCGAGGAGCGATACACGGCCACCGGCAGCATGAGCGGCCTGCAACTGATCACTGCTTACCTCGCTGATGCCAGTGACGGTGAGGTCGGCCAACGTTGTCGGGCAGCCGAGGACTGCGTTGGCCAGGATTACCAGCTTATTAGCTGCGTCCCAGCCATCGACATCTAACGACGGATCGGGCTCGACGATACCCATTTTTTGAGCAGCAGCTAAAGCGTCGGGAAAGCTCTGGCCCTGGGCCATTAAGCCAAGAATGACCTGGGTCGTGCCATTCAGCACAGCTTCCACGCGCGTAATGTGGCTACCTGCCAGATCCCGCCGCCCGAGGTTGATCGTTGGCAGCGCCCCGCCAACCGCACCGCTAAAGCGGAGGGCTGGGCGTCCGGGGCCCGTCAGATCACTCAGGGCTGCTAGCTCAGCATATGCCAACACGAGGGGGCCTTTACTAGCTAAGACACAGGGGAGACCACGCCGCAGGGCCGTGCGCACGATATCTAGCGCCGGTTGCCCATCGCGGAGGTTGGTCGGAGTCGCTTCGAACAAGAGATCGAACGCGGCCTGCTCGGTTAAAGCAACTGGACTGTTGCCGCGTTGACCATTCGGCAGGTCAGCAACTCCGCGCCCCTCGCGCTTGATGGTGATCACCTCGGCAAGATTTAATCCCTCAGGGGCATAGACTGTTCCCGACGAGTCAGCGACGCCAACGATCTGAAGGGCAAGGTTGTAGCGGTCACGCAGCAGCGCCTCGCGCGTAGCTAGGATGTCAAGAAAGTTGCGACCAATATTGCCTAAACCAGTAAGCAAACAACGGTAGGTTTGCATGCCACTCCTATATCCCACCACTCGCGCCGCCAGCACTACTCGAATTGCCACCACTCGTTGCAGAATCGCCAATGCTACCGGCATCAGCAAGATGCACTGCATTACCGAGCGAGGTAGGAGTATCGATATCCGACGGGCCGGTACTGCCTACGCCGCTTAAGCCGCCGAGCGCGCCAGACGAGCCGACACTCATGTGGTCGGACGAACTTGTATCGCTGAGCGTGCTCATGTCGCTGGCGGTGTTGCCAAGACCGGGTGTACTGTCCAGACCAGGAGCCATACCTTCAGAAGACGAATTGCTTGATCCGGTGTTGCTTTGATCCATTACACTCCTCCATCTATCGGTGAGTTTCGGCAGGTATAGCAGCAATCCACATGCCGACAGCACAAGGGCGGCGGATCGTTCAGGCGACGAGGATTGCCGATGCTCAGTGTTTCCCCACTGAATTATCTCCCTGTCGTAGATTGAGATGCAGGCGGGGCGTAGAGGTTTCTGCGCCCCGCCCTGGATGTTATGGTTTTTCTATCCGGTTTGTCTCTTTTTTGCGTTCCCGATAGTCCTTCGCGATGGCCTTGCCGCGTTCCTTTTCCTGCTGCCGCCGATCTTGCGGTGGCTGTTTAGCTGTCTTGCGCGGCATGGATTCGGACTCGGGCATGGCATGCTCGTCGTGCTCGTTGTAGTCATCGTCTAAATATCGACGCATCCGTTCGTTCATGGGAAGTTCGCCTCCTGAATGTATAACAACTGCGCTGCACTTCATCCTCAGCCCTGTTGCATACAATTTCACTCGGCGTCACTCCGGGCGACGTTGATTAGGTTGAGTTCAAGCTTATGCCGGAGCGGAACGCCTAGGTGAACACATGCAACAGGTTGCACCGACCCTGAGCATGTGAGCGAACGCGGAATACATATAAACTCCTCCTTTGATAGCTAGTTGCCAAGGGTCACGCTGAGGGAGACCGTCGCGATATTCGAGCGTAATTGGCCATCATTGGCCTGGTAGGTGAAGCTGTCCGCACCCACGTAGTTGGTGGCCGGCGTGTATGTGAACGAGCCATCCGGATTCAAGATGAGTTGTCCATGGCTCGGCTTGCTCACGAGCACGGCGTTCAACGGATTCCGTTCGCGTCACTGTCGTTCTGCAGCACACCCAGCACTCCGACCGTCCGCCGCGTGTCCTCGTTACTCGTGTAACTGTCGTTTTAGGCCGCAGGCCGGATGTGACAGATGGCTGACAACACCGACATGCTGTAGTCGGCCTCGTTCGCGGTGACGAGGTCGAGTTTGCCATCGCCGTTGAGGTCCCCTACCGCCACCGAGAAAGGCTCCCTGCCCACCTTGACATCGCTGCGCGTAAAGCTGCCGATGCCTGTATTGAGCAGCACGGATACCGTAGACGGCGTATTTAAGCCCAAGTTCGCCGTGACGAGGTCGAGTTTGCCATCGCCGTTGAAGTCCCCTACCGCTACCGAGTGGGGATACGTGTCCACGCTAACATCGGTGCGTGTGAAGCCGCCCTTGCCATTAGCCACCAGCACCGACACGCTGTTGTCGAAATAGTTCGCCGTGACGATATCGAGTTTGCCATCGCCGTTGATGTCACCCACCGCCACTGATTGGGGTTCGTTGCCCACGCTCACATCGGTGCGTGTGAAGCGGCCCGTGCCGGTATTCAACAGCACCGATACACTGTCGTCGAGGTAGTTCGCCACGGCGAGGTCGAGCTTACCATCCCCGTTGAGGTCCCCTACCGCCACCGAGAAAGGATTGCGGCCCACGCTCACATCGGTGCGTGTGAAGAGGCCGGTGCCTGTATTGAGCAGCACTGACACCGTACCTATGACGTTCGCCGTGACGATATCGAGTTTGCCATCCCCGTTGAGGTCGCCTACCGCTACCGATTCAGGATTAGCGCCCACCGCGACATCGCTGCGTGTGAAGAGGCCGGTGCCTGTATTGAGCAGCACCGATACCGTACCTAGGAAGTTCGCCGTGACGATATCGAGCTTGCCATCTCCATTGAGATCGCCCACCGCCACCGAGGTATGACGGGTGCCCGCGCCCATTTGGCTGTGTGTGAAGCCACCCGTGCCATTGGCCAGCAGCACCGACACGTTCAAGGTGTTCGCCGTGACGATATCGAGTTTGCCATCGTCGTTCAGGTCACCCACCGCCACCGAGACAGGCTCGCGACCCAGTCTCACATCCCTCCGCGCGAAGCTTACGGTCGCGCAACTGGTCGCTTGCACCTGCGGCTCCCGCTCTGGGCGGGGAGCCGCCAGCGCCGTGCTCCAGCCGAAGAGGCCCACCAGCAGCAGCACGAGCAGGACTCGTCCGCTGCGCCCGCCACCGTCCGTTCCAACCCCTGTGCGTCGAGCAGTCAATGTTGTACCCTCCGTGTCGTGCCCCTACGGAACGGTGCGATCCTTGGTAGCGCCCTCCGCCGGGGTGAAAGAAGAAAGTAGCAACGGTCCCACCGGTCAGGGGATCGTTGCCCGTGCTGCCGTACAACAGGTGGAAATGCTGCTTCGTCAGATCGAAATTATGCGGTATGCGGTGTCCAGTTGGCTGTGGGTCCACGCTCAGTTGCTGCAGCTACCCCCAGTATATCATACCCCCACAAGATCTCTAGGATCTGGGGTGTCTGCCAAAGTTTTGTGAGGTGTACCGGACCGCCCTCACCGCAGCCTGCAGGCCATCGGTACGGTTCTTTGTGTCGCAGCTTAATGTACATAGGGCGCAGAAACCGCTGCGCCCCTCTTGGTTGTTATGGTTTTTCCACATGAGGACACCACCTGAGGCCTCAAACTCACGTCCCTACGGAATGGTGCGATCTTTGGTATCGCCTTCCGTCGGGTTGAAATCGGTGATGGTATCCGTGCCTCGTCCACCACTAAAGAAATCAGCACCGCTCCCACCAGTCAGAGTGTCATTGCCGTTGCCGCCGCACAGCAGATCGTTGCCGCCGTTGCCATTGAGCGTGTCGTTCCCTTGGAGGCCGAAGAGCAGATCCGGCCCGTTGGTACCGGTCAGCGTCTCGTTGCCCGAACTGCCTACGATCACCGTAACCGTGAGGCTGCTCCTCGCACTGCCATCACTCACGGTGATCGTGAGCGTCGCTTGCCCCCGCTGGCCGTCGCTCGCCGTGGCCGTCATGGTCCGCTTGGCTCCACTGCCACCGAACTTGATGAACCCATTCGGCACCAACTGCTGGTTGGAGGACGTGGCACTGAGCGTCAAGGTGCTTACCTGACTGTCCACATCCGCGACCGTCAAATTGATCTGCCCACTGGAGTCTCGCAAGCACGTTCCACCCGCACTCACCACGACCGTCGGCGGCTGGTTGACGTGGTTCACCGTAATGCTGACCGTGGCGACATTCGACAACGCTTGACCATCGCTCGCTCGGTAAGTAAAGCTGTCAGCACCGGAGTAGTTAGTGGTCGGCGTGTACGCGAACGAGCCATTCGAGTTGAGCGTGAGCTGACCATGGCTCGGACCGCTGACAAGCTGTGCCGTGAGGTTGACGCTATCGACGTCCGAATCGTTCCCAAGCACACCAGGAGCCGCGACCGTGAGGGGTGTGTTCTCGTTCGTGCTGTAGCTATCGTCTTGCGCTACCGGTGTCTGGTTGACATGGTTCACCGTAATGCTGACCGTGGCCACATTCGAGGTGAGTTGGCCATCGCTGGCTTGATAGGTGAAGCTATCGTCGCCCGAGTAGTTAGTGGTCGGTGTGTAGGTGAACGAGCCATCCGAGTTGAGCGTGAGCTGGCCGTGGCTCGGACCGCTCACGAGCTGGGCTGTGAGGGTGGGGCTATCGACATCACTGTCGTTTTGGAGTACACCGGGAGCCGCAACCGTCAGGGGCGTGTTCTCGTTGGTCGTGTAGCTGTCGTCAGTGGCCACCGGCGCCTGGTTGACCGCGTTGACGGTAATGCTAACGGTGACCTCGTTAGAGAGCGCTTGACCGTCGCTAGCTTGATAGGTGAAGTAGAGGACGCCCGTGTAGTTGGTCGCCGGAGTAACGCTGAACGAGCCGTCCGGGTTGAAGGTAAACGCAGTGGAGTGGGCGGGGTCGGTGCGAGTACCGAGCACGGCGGTCAACGGATTCCCGTCCACGTCGCTGTCGTTCCCGAGTATGCCGGGAGCCGCGACCGTCAGTGGCGTGTTCTCGTTGATGCTGTAGCTGTCGTTCTGCGCCACGGGCGGCTGGTTGACATGGTTCACGGTAATGGAGACCATGGCGACGTTAGACAGCGCTAGGCCATCACTGGCTTGGTAGGTAAAACTGTCCGCGCCCGAATAGTTGGTGGTCGGCGTGTATGTGAACGAGCCATCTGTGTTCAAGGTGAGCTGCCCATGACTCGGACCTTGGACGAGTTGTGCGGTCAACGGATTGCCATCCGTGTTGCTGTCGTTCCCGAGCACACCCGGCGCAGCCACATTCAGCACCGTGTTTTCGTTCGTGCTGTAGCTGTCGTCAGCGGCCACTGGCGGATTGTTGAGTGTGCGACAGGCCGAGAACTCCGACGTGTTGCCTTGGGGATCAGTGGCGGTGGCGGTCAGGATCGGCTTGCCGCTGACCGGCGTATAGCTGTAGCTGAAGCTGGTGTTGCCGCTGCCAGCGGTCGTGACATCCACGCTGCCCACGTACTGCTCGCCCTCGCCGTTGCCCGATGGATCGCAGCTACTGTTAGCGAAGAACTCCAGGCGGAAGGTGGTAGCGGGCGTGCTGTTAAGCGTGCCCGTGATACTGTCGCCGGTGGCAGCTGTTAGCACTGGGAAGTTCTGCAGGTTGTTGGGACCCGTATCCGTGTCACCTGGGTCGTTGGGCGTGACCCCATTGCCATTGAAATCAATACCGAGGCGGGTATTGGCGAAGATGGTGTTGCCCTCGACCGTATTGCCGACCGTCCCGGCATCATTGACCAGCACGCCCGCGCGCCCTTTGCTAAAGGCGATACGATTGCCTGCGCCTGCCGTGGTCCCCCCAATCGTGTTGTTGCTGGCCCCGCAACAGATCACCACCCCACTATCACTGTTCCCAAGATCCTTGGTGCCGGTCACATCAGTACCGATGGTATTGCCCTGCACTTGGTTGCCGCTCGTCCCGCTGTTTTGGATGAACACGCCATTGCCATTGCTTGCGATCAGATTCCCGGTCTCGTTCGTGGTACCGCCGACGAGGGTGTTGGTCGCTCCACTTGCAAGGAGCACGCCGGTGCCGACATTGCCGAGCGGCTGCATACCCGTCACGTCGGTGCCGATGTAGTTGCCTTGTACTTGGTTCCCGCTTGCGTTGTCTACTTCAATCCCATTCCCCCGATTGCCCGAGATGAGGTTGCGCGCACTGGTAGTCGTGCCGCCGATCAGGTTGTTGGTTACTCCACCTGAAATGAGCACACCGCCGCCGTTGCCGAGCGCCTTGGTGCCAGTTACATCGGTACCAATAGCATTGCCCTGCACTTGGTTGCCGCTCGTCCCGCTGAGTGTGATGACTACGCCCGTGCTATTGCTTGCGATCAGATTCCCGGTCCCGCTCGTGGTGCCGCCGACGTGGGTGTTGGTCGCTCCAGTTGCAAGGAGCACGCCAATGCCGACATTGCCAAGCGGCTGCGTACCTGTGACATCGGTGCCGATGTAGTTGCCTTGTACTTGGTTGCCGATTGCGGCAGCGGTATCTATTTCAATCCCATTCCCGAGATTGCCCGAGATGAGATTGCGCGCACTGGCAGTCGTGCCGCCGATCACATTTGTTACCCCTTGCACGCCAACTCCAGCGCCGTTGCGCCGTGCTACCGTGCCCGTGGTATCGGTCCCGAGGAAATTGCATTCGATGGTGTTGTTGTTACCACCCAAATTAATACCCTCGTTATTAAACTGGTTGATGACCAACCCCTGGACTGTGCTCCCATTGCTACGGATCGCAAGACCCTGAACACCGTTTCCGGCATTGCTGCCAGTTAATTCGATCTGCAAGGTTGGTGGCCAACTCGCGCAACTCGCTCCCGGCTGCGATAATCCATCGATCACCACGGCCTCGGTAATAAACGGGAGGCCTGAGGTCGGGGCGATGGTGAAGGGTCCCGTGCCCGGGATGTTGAAGCTGATCGTGTCGGCCCCTGAGCTGTTGTTGGCATCGGTGATCGCTTGGCGCAGTGAGCCCGGACCGCTATCAGCGGTGGTCGTCACGACGAAGCCAGCCGCGTGGGCTGCCGGTACCGGCAGCGCGACAAAGCCAGCGCACAGCAGCACTAGGAGTGCCAGGAGCCGATCAAGGCTGCGACCGGACTGGGGTGGACGGACAGGAATGGTGAACATATGCTACCTCGCTTCGTTCGTACGTTTTCTCACTCTTTTGTGTTGGAGGGGTTGTTTACAAGCTGCGCTCAGCTCGTGGTAGAACTACACCCAGGGCTGCAACAGCCCGGGTGTGTCATAGGCCCACCCGATCTCCTGGCTGCCACGTCTACTTGGACGGGTGGGGGCCGGAGCCCCCAAACCCACGCTTACGGAAAGGTGCTATCCTTGGTATCACCCTGCGTCGGATTGTAATCGGTGATGGTATCCGTGCCGGAGCCGCCACTAAAGAAATCAGCATCGCTCCCACCGGTCAGGATGTCATTGCCCATTCCGCCGCACAACAAGTCATCTCCACCATTGCCGTTGATCGTGTCATTGCGCCCTAAGCCCAACAGCATATCCGGTCCGTCGGTGCCGTTAATAGTGTCACTATTCGGTTTCTTCGTGGCTGGGTCGCCCACGAACACCGTCACCGTTAGGCTACTCTGGGCACTGCCGTCACTCACCTTGACAGTAAGGGTCGCTTGCCCCCCTTGGACCGTCTGGGCCTGCACCTTCATGGTGCGTTGAGCACCGCTGCCTCCAAAGCTGATGGCAGTGTTGGCCACCACCTGCTGGTTGGTGGAGGTGGCACTGAGCGTCAAACTGCTCACGGAACTATCGGCATCCGCCACCGTCAGGTTGATGCGCCCAGTACCGTCTTGGAGACAAGCCCCACCGGCACTCACCACGACCGAAGGCGGCTGGTTAACATGGTTCACGGTAAGGGACACCGTGGCCACATTCGAGAGCAGTTGACCGTCGCTGGCTTGGTAGGTAAAGCTGTCCGCGCCCGAGTAGTTGGTCGCTGGTGTGTACGTGAACGAGCCATCGGTGTTCAAGGTGAGTTGCCCATGGCTCGGACCACTCACAAGCTGTGCGGTGAGGCTAGCGCTATCAACATCCTTGTCGTTCCCGAGCACACCAGGAGCTGCAACCGTCCGAGGCTTGTTCTCGTTGGTCGTGTAGCTATCGTTGTGCGCCACAGGCGGCTTATTGACATTGTTCACGGTAATGGAGACCGTGGCGACATTCGAGGTGAGTTGACCATCGCTCGCTTGGTAGGTCAAGCTGTCCGCACCCGAGTAGTTGGTGGTCGGAGTGTACGTGAACGAGCCATTCGGGTTGAGCGTGAGTTGACCATGGCTCGGTCCCGTGACCAGTTGCGCCGTGAGGGTCGGGCTATCGACATCACTGTCGTTCCCGAGCACACCCGGGGCTGCAACCGTCAGGGGCTTATTCCCGTTAGTCGTGTAGCTATCGTTTTGGGCCACCGGTGGCTGATTAACCGCGTTCACGGTGATGGAAACTGAGGCCACATTCGAGGAGAGTTGACCATCGCTGGCTTGGTACATAAAGCTATCGCCGCCCGAGTAGTTAGTGGTTGGCGTGTACGTGAACGAGCCATCGGAGTTGAGCGTGAGTTGGCCATGGCTCGGTCCAGTGACCAGTTGTGCGGTGAGGGTGGGGCTATCGACATCACTGTCGTTCCCGAGCACACCGGGAGCCGCGACTGTGAGCGGCGTGTTCTCGTCGGTGCTGTAGCTGTCGTCTTGCGCCACGGGCGGATTGTTGAGTGTACGACAGGCCGAGAACTCCGACGTGTTGCCGTTGGGATCGGTGGCGGTGGCAGTCAGGATCGCCTTGCCGCTGATCGGCGTATAGCTGAAGCTAAAGCTGATGTTGCCGCTCGAATCGGTCGTGACATCCTCACTGCCCACATACTGCTCACCCTCGCCGTTGCCCGACGGGTCACAACTGCTGTTAGCGAAAAACTCTATGCGGAAGATGGTAGCAGGCGTGCTGTTGAGCGTGCCCGTGATACTGCTACTGGTCGCGGCGGTGAGCACCGGGAAGTTCTGCAGGTTGTTAGGGCCAGTATCTGCGTCGCCTGGATCATTGGACGTGACCCCGTCATTATTAAGATCTATGCCGAGACCAGCGTTGCTATAGATGGTATTGGCCTCGATCGGATTGGCGACTGAGCCGGCTTGGATGATCACACCACCGGCACCGCTGTACGCGATCAGATTGCCAGCACCCTGTGTGGTCCCCCCAATCGTGTTGCTAGCTCCAGCTACGTACACGCCAGCACTCGTGTTACCGAGCGCGTTGGTGGTAGTCACGTCAGTGCCGATAGTGTTGCCCTCCACGAGGTTGCCGGCCGTCTCGATGAACACACCATTGCCATTGCTTGCGATCAGATTGCCAGCACCTTGTGTGGTGCCCCCAATCGTCGTGTTGCTGGCTCCATTTTCAATGACTACGCCGAACGTGTTGCCGAGTGGCTGCGTGCCCGTCACGTCGGTGCCAATGTAGTTGCCTTGTACTTGGGTCCCGCTTGCGTTGTTTATTTCAATCCCATCCCCCGGATTGCCCGAGATGAGGTTGCGTGCGCTGGAGATGGTGCCGCCAATTACATTTGTTGCCCCGTTCACAAAGACCCCTGTGTTGCCCCTTGCTGACGTACCTGTAATGTCGGTCCCGAGGAAATTACACAGGACGTTGTTGTTGTTACTACTCAAACCTAATTCCGGGTAACTAAACTGGTTGATGACCAACCCCTGAACCGTGCTCCCATTGGCCTGGATCACGAGTCCCGAAGCAGGGGTTCCGGCGTTGCTACCATTTAATTCGATCTCCAAGGTTGGTGGCCAACTGGCGCAACTCGCACCCGGCTGTGATAACCCATCGATCACCACCGCATCGGTAATAAACGGGAGGACGGAGGTTGGAGCGATGGTAAAGGGTCCCGTGCCGGGGATGTTGAAGCTGATCGTGTCGGCTCCTAGGCTGTTATTGGCATCGGTGATCGCTTGACGCAGCGAGCCTGGGCCGTCGTCGGCGGTGGTCGTCACCACGAAGGCGTCTGCGTGGGCGGCTGGTACCGGCAGCGCGGCAAATCCAGCGCCCAAGAGCGCCAGGAGCACCAGGAACCGACCAAGGCCACGACCGGACTGGAGTGGACGGACAGAGATGGTGAACATGTGTTACCTCGCTTCGTTAGGTGGTTGTGGTTGATGTGCCGTGCGAAATCATGCGGTCAGCGGTGTCCAGTCACGTCGAGAGGCCTACACAGCGACGGACGCTCCCGTAGCCTTATCCATCTCCTTCTGGATACTGGCGCGATCATTGAGATGCGGGAAGGGCTGATCTGGAACGGGAACACCGAGAAAGGCACATAAGGGTGCCCACCCCTCTTTGACGTTGTACACGAGCAGTTTCTCAGCCGGTACGTTCCGTTTTACCGCTTCGATATGCCGATTGAAGACCGAGATGGCGTATGCCTTATCCTCAAATCGATCATCGAACGTATCCTGCCAGACGATCTTGTTTACCATTTCCCCGAATCTACGGGTCATTGGTTCATCCGCCGCGACTAACTGGCGCGTCCCGTCATAGAGGGTCACTCTGGTGCTCTCATACCATTGCTCGGGGTCGCGCACGCTCAGCAAAACGTTTGCATCCGGGTAGGTCTGCATGAGTTCTGCATAAAAGTTGCAGGCAGGCCAATCGACGGTTGCTTGGTAGTTACTAAAGATACTGGTCCAATCGCTGGGCGTGCCGGCGGCGACCGCTTCCCAGCGGGGGAACAGCGTCTCCATGTGTTGATACACTTCATACATATGGTGACAGGGTGCAAAGCCAAGGGCTTCGAGCGCGACTTTGAGCGATAGTGTTCCCGTTCGGCCAAACCCCCCGCCAATGATCTTCAGTTGGTTCATAAGGTTGCCTCGTTCTTTCGTGTTGTAGAGGTTGGTTATGGTTAGTGTGCGTGTCTACTCTTGGTCGGGTGCCAAAGGTACGATGGTGTAGGTCGAAGCGTGATATAACGGCAATGACTCCAGCGCACGCTGGACATCCTCGTGAGTGTCGGCGACAAAGGTTTGCCAGACCTTGGAATAGTCGGCAGCGAGGTAGAGGCCCGTCCGTAGGCCCTGTGCGTCGAGTTCCTTGCCGCGCACCGTCTCGGCCGGAGCAAGGGCCATCATTTCGGGGGTGAGCGCTTGTGAAGGCGTGCCTTCGACCATGAATTTCATGTCTACCCTCCTTGTATAGAATGAACGCGGTTGGCGGATTATCCGGGTAGGCGTAGGTCCACGCCTAGTTGCTGCAGGACCCCGAGCATGTCATACCCCCACCAGATTTCTTGGATCTCCCCATCCGCCAGCCGCACGATGTCGATCCCGTCGAATGTCACCTGCCGGCCCGTTGCGGAGATGCCATAGAAGTCGCCGGTATGCGTGCCCCGCCAGGTGAAGCGTGTCACCACACGATCCTCTTCCGCGACCAAATCCTGGATGGTGGTGCGCTGGTCGGGAAAGGCCGCGCGCAGCGCGAGCCAGAACTGTTTGAGCGCACCACGGTCGTGGACGCTGGGCTGCGTGGGGTCGTGGTTCACACAGCTAACAGCGCATAGCTCGTCGATCACAGCCATGTTCCCAGCATTGAGCCCTTCCTCGACATACCGGTGCACGATGGCTAGGTTGGTCTCCGTGCTCATGCTCGGTTCTCCTTGCCGCTGGAGCGTGTCTGTTCGCTCCGGCGCGACCCTGTCGCAGGGATGAGCAACCATGCCCCGGTCGGAGCTGACCAGGGGCATATCATTCTTATGGCAGCGGCTGAATAATGCCCCAGTGTTCGGCGATTTTGCCGTCCGCAATGCGAACCATGTCGGCCAGATACAGGTTGCCTTGCGGAGTATTAGGGGTATTGTTGTTCCGTACGACGACCCGTGCCCACACCTGATCACCCTCAGCGATCATGTCCTCAATCGTGGTTTGGACGTCGGGGCTGGTCTCCTTAACCATCTGCCGAACCCACTCGCGTCCAGTTGGCGCTCCCGGCGGCGTGAAGTGATCCACGAAGTCAGGCGCGAACAACTCATCGATTTGGTCCAGGGCTTTCTCTTTTCCGGCCTGGATCCAACGACGGTAGAGTGCCTTGTTCTCTTCGGTCGACATGACTTCCTCCTTACTAGACCAGTGGTTCGCTTTGGAACGAACCTTATGTAGTCCAGCGTACGCTGTGGAAGGGAGGCTGAACAGGCAAAACCGGAAACATTACCGGCAAGATTGTGCCGGTTCCGCACCGCTGAAGACTGGCAGTCGATTCGTGCGCGTGTTATGATCCGGCGGTGAGACCACGTCGTGCAGGGACAGGAAGGGTCACATGGACGCGCAGACCAACGCATCCTTTGGGACGTTGCTCCGGGATTACCGGCTCGCCGCTGGGCTGACGCAGGAAGGACTCGCCGAACGCGCCGGGATCAGCGCCCGCACCATCCGTCTCCTTGAACAAGGAGGCAGTACACCACAACGCGCAACAGCGCAGCGCTTGGCCACGGTGTTGGGCTTGGCGGGCGATGAGGTCAAGCAGTTCCTAGCCGCCGCAACGCCCGGTCCACGACGCCACACCTCCTCACTAGAGCCCGATCCAGCTGCTTGGCCGTTGCCACCTACGGAACTCGTGGGACGCAGTGGTGAGATCACGGCCGTGCTGGCACTGCTCCACCAGGACCAGATCCGCGTGCTAACCTTGACCGGACCAGGCGGCGTGGGCAAGACCCGTGTAGCCCTGGCCGTGGCCTTGCAGTATCAGGAGCACCACGATCAAGAGGTGATCTTCGTCACCCTGGCACCGCTGGACGCCCCCGAACTCGTGCTGCCCACGATCGCCCGTGCCACCGGCGTGCCGGAAGATACGAGCCGTCCCATCCTCACCACGCTGAGCAGCGCGCTACGTGACCGGCCCTGCCTGCTTGTACTAGATAACTTCGAACATGTTACCGCAGCCGCAGTAGAGGTTGTCGCCTTGCGGGCAGCCTGCCCCAGCCTACGTCTGCTTGTGACAAGTCGCACTGTGCTACACGTACAGGGCGAGCAGGTGTACGCCGTCCCCCCGCTCGCCCTCGTTGCTCTACACCACCTGCCACCGCTGGAGGTGCTCGAGCACATCGCCGCCGTGCAGCTCTTCATCGAGCGCGCCCAGGCGACTAAGCCCGATTTCGCCCTCACCACTGCAAACGCCGAAGCGGTGGCCCAAATCTGCACCCAGCTGGATGGGCTGCCGCTCGCAATTGAACTGGCGGCGCGGCGCGTGGGGATCCTGCCGGTGCAAGCGCTGTTGCGGCGGTTGCAAGGCGACCATGTAGGATTATCGCTCCAGTTGCTGACGGGAGGCGCACACGATCTGCCGGAGCGCCAGCAAACGGCGCGTGCTACGGTTGCCTGGAGCTACACCCTACTCCCGGAGGTGGCGCGCCCTGTTCCGGCGGCTAGGCGTCTTCCGCGGCGGGTGGTCACTCCCAGAAGTCGAGGCAATCTGCGCTGACCTGCGCCTGATCGATACCCTGGACGGACTGAGTTCCTTGGTAGAGCAGAGTCTGCTCGTGGTGCGAGACGAGGGCGGTGAGCCGCGCTTCGGCATGCTAGAGACGATCCGCGAGTATGCGCTGGAGCAACTCGCAGCGCACGGGGAAACCGAGGTGACGCGCCGTGAACACGCCACCTCCTACCTGCGGCTGGCCCAAGCCGCCGAGCCCAAGCTCTTCGGTGCGGACCAACTCATCTGGCTCAAGCGATTAGAGGCAGAGCATGATAACCTGCGCGCCGCGCTGCGCTGGTTCCTGGACAGTGTCGACGCCGCCGCGTTGCACCTGAGCGGCACCCTGGTGCGCTTCTGGTTCATGCGGGGCTATTGGAGCGAGGGCCGCCGCTGGCTCACAGCGGCAATTGAGGCAGGCCACGCGCCGGAGACCGTGCGGGCCAAAGCACTTACCGGTGCCGGCCTACTGGCGTATTATGAGGGGGATACTGATCGTGCCATAGCATTGTGCGACGAGGGCTTACAACTATCACGGCAGTTGGGAGACCAGGCGGGTATCGCGGCAGCGCTGAATGGGCTAGCATTGGCGATCCAAGTAGGGGCTAACTATGCAGCGGCACGCGCCATGTACCAGGAAAGCATGGACATCCTGCGGGCGCTGCAGGACACGTGGGGTCTGGCTCATACGCTCAACTACCTCGGTCTTACCCACTCGCGGGATGACCCACCGGCGGCACGGGCGTTCATCGCCGAGGGGCTGGCACTCTTCCGCAAGGTTGGAGATCGCTGGGGCATTGCCTTGTCGCTCAACAACTTGGGCACGGTAACCAGCATGCATGGTGAGTTTGCGGAGGCGCGTCCGCTCGTAGAGGAGGCCCTGGTCGTCTTCAGGACGGTTGAAGACAAACAAGGCATGAGCAGGACGCTCTGGTTGCTAGGCTACATTGCCCGCAACGAGGGTGACTACGCGCTAGCACGCAGGCTGTACCTGGAGGCGCTTGCGATCCTCTACACACTCGGTGACCGCGTGTTGATATCCCAGTGCCTGGATGGTCTCGCTGCGGTGGCGACAGTACAGGGCCAACCGGCGGCAGCAGCACGGCTCTTTGCCGCGGCGACCGTTCTTCGCGATGCCAGCGGTGTACGCACGCCCGCACATTTCCTCGTGCAGCGCGAGCAGCAACTGGCCCATACGCGTGCGCTGCTGGGCGATGACCAGTTCCTTGCGGCCTGGACGGAGGGACAAACCATGACGCCCGAGCAGGCCGCCGCCCAACTCAGCTCTGAGTTACCTGAGCTGCCCTCTGCCGTGCAGCGCGGACGTA
>JACDGP010000127.1 GCA_013821605.1 Herpetosiphonaceae bacterium | reverse complement strand
CGCGGTCATACCGATAAAATCCCGGTCGAGCATATTGCCGATTTCAAGCGTGACTTCTTGCAGTATATTCACTCGACGCACGCCGACATTGGCCGGGGCATCGTGGAGAGCAAGCAGTTTAGCCCTCTTGCCGACGCCGCGCTCACGCAGGCGTTACAGGATTTCTTGGCCACGACGAATTATCAACCGGCTCAAGCAGCGGTCGCCGCGTAGGAAACAATTATGCCTTCAACGCGTGAAATTCGGCGGCGTATTAAATCCGTCAAAAACACCGCCAAGATTACCAAGGCCATGGAAATGGTCTCGGCCTCCAAAATGCGCCGGGCGCAACGCAATACCCTGGCGACCAGGCCCTATGCCGACCGCATGCGAGAGGTGATGAGCGAACTGACGAGTCGTGCCGGCAAAACGTTGGCACACCCGCTGTTGACGCAGCATGAGCAGGTCAAGCGGGTCGGCCTGGTCGTTATCACGCCCGATAAAGGCTTGTGCGGCGCGCTCGTCTCAAATGTGCTACGCCTGGCAGCTCGCTTTATCCTCGATCAACGGCAGCAAGGCCGGACCGTCGAGGTCATTACGGTCGGCAAGAAAGGCCGAGCCTTTGCCGTGCGCAATGGACTAGGCTTGATCGCCGAGGTGACCGGCCTCGGTGATTCGCCAGGCCTGGTTGATACGCTGGGCGCATCGACGAATGTGATCGATGGCTTTGTTCAGGGCCGCTTTGACGAGGTGCATGTGATCTTCACGGCCTTCATCAGCACCCTGTCACAAAAGCCCGAGCGCCGTCGCGTCCTGCCGATCGAACCACCGGTGGCAGGCACCGGCGTACGGACGGATTACACCTATGAGCCAGATCAAAGCGATGTGTTGGACGCCTTGCTGCCGCGCTTTGTGGAAGTCCAGCTCTACCAAATGATCCTGGAAGCGATCGCCAGCGAGCACTCGGCCCGTATGGCCGCGATGAAGAATGCCACCGACAATGCTAAAGAACTGGTACGCGTATTGACGCTTTCGGCTAATAAAGCCCGGCAGGCGGCAATTACGAAAGAGCTGTCCGAAATTGCGGCTGGCTCGATGACTTAAAAACAGCTGGAGTAGACCCATGGCAACTGCATATCTAGACGGTACGCGCACTAATGGCGCAAGCCCGCCCGAGGCGACGGGCATTATTACTCAGATCATCGGCGTCGTCATTGACGTTAGCTTTCCCGATGGCCACTTACCCGAAATCTATAATGCCATCGAAATCCCCCTGGAGCAGGGAACATTGACTTGCGAGGTGCAACAGCACCTGGGCCATGACATCGTGCGCACGGTCGCCATGTCGACGAGCGATGGACTGCGGCGTGGGATGAAGGTCATCGATACCGGTGCTCCCATCAGTATACCGGTGGGTGACATGACACTTGGCCGGGTTTTCAATGTCTTGGGCGAGCCGATCGATGGCAAAGGTCCGGTGCAAGCCGAGCACCGACTGTCGATCCATCGCCCGGCACCATCCTTTGAGGAACAGTCGACGCAGATCGAGATTCTTGAAACTGGATTGAAAGTCTTTGACTTGATCGCCCCCTTCACCAAAGGCGGCAAAGCGGCCATCTTTGGCGGTGCCGGTACCGGTAAGACGGTGATCATTCAAGAGCTGATCGCCAACATCGCCAAACGCGCAGGACTATCGGTCTTCGCGGGTGTGGGTGAGCGTTCGCGTGAAGGCAACGACCTGATCGGCGAAATGAGCGAAGCCCGGATCGACGAAAACACGCACGTGATCGACAAGACCGTGATGGTCTTCGGCCAGATGAACGAGCCGCCGGGTGCGCGCTTGCGAGTTGGCATGACCGGCCTAACCTTCGCAGAATATTTCCGCGACGAAGGCCGTGATGTGCTCCTATTCATCGACAACATCTTCCGCTTTACCCAGGCTGGAGCCGAAGTGTCGGCGTTATTGGGTCGTCTACCGAGCGCCGTAGGTTATCAGCCGACGTTGGGGACCGAGATGGGTGAGCTCCAAGAGCGCATTACATCGACCAAGCGTGGTTCGGTAACGTCGGTGCAGGCGGTGTATGTGCCAGCCGACGACTATACCGATCCGGCACCGGCGACGACCTTTGCCCACATTGACGCTACGATCGCCCTGGAGCGATCGCTTACCGAGATGGGTATCTACCCGGCGGTTGATCCACTCGCCTCGACCTCGCGTATCTTGGATCCCAATATTGTGGGCGAAGAGCATTATCAGGTCGCACGCGATTGCCAGCGTGTGTTGCAAAAATATCGTGACCTGCAAGATATTATTGCGATCCTGGGGCTGGAAGAGCTGTCTGATGAAGACAAGCTGACCGTCAGCCGGGCCCGCAAGGTGCAGCGCTTCTTCTCACAGGCCATGACGGTCGCTGAGGTCTTTACCGGCATTAAGGGTGTACAGGTACCGGTCGCTGAGACCGTGAAAAGCTTCAAGGCAATTCTGGACGGCGAGGTCGATCACATTCCCGAGCAGCTGTTCTTTAACGCAGGCGGCATTGACGACGTGATCGAGAAGTACAACAAGTCCAAGGCGTAATGCGCCGGAAGGAGCTTTTATGCCGATCCATCTGGAAATTGTGACAGCTGAGCGCACGGTGTTATCGGATGACGTCGATCAGGTCAACGCGCCGGGGGCCGCCGGGCGCGTGGGTATTTTGCCGCGCCACGAGCCACTCCTGACCGCGCTGCTGCCCGGCGAGCTTTCGATTGTCAAGCACGGCGAACGGACACCCTTTGCAATCTCGGGGGGCTTCATGGAAGTCCTGCCTGATCGCATCACGATCCTGGCCGATAGCGTCGAGCGCGCCGACGAGATCGACGAAAACCGTGCTGAGGCTGCCCGTCGCCGCGCCGAAGAGGCCATGCGCAACCGCACGAGCGCGCAGGAGCTCGCGACGACGGAGATGCAACTGCGACGGGCCGTGGTCCGCCTGCAAGTTGCTCGCCTGCGTAAAGGCGACCGTGGCATGCAACGCGGGCGGGAGGACTAAGTCCACTCGTCTGGTTGCTCGGTTTCTCGTCTATGGTACAATGGCCACGCCCGATGACCTACTGTCACCGGGCGTGGCGTGTTCACGCCCAAGCATCGCGTCAGAGTCGGGATGTTGGCAGGAGAATAGATTTTGGCTCGCAAGATCGGGATCGACCTAGGCACAGCGAATGTGCTGGTTTATGTTAAAGGCAAAGGCATTGTCCTGAGCGAACCGTCGATTGTAGCGATTTCGACCAAGGATGGTCGGGTGCGACGCGTTGGCGCCGAAGCCCTGGCAATGCTTGGTCGTGAGCCTGAAAGTATAGAAGTGATCCGTCCGATGCGGAATGGGGTGATTGCTGACTACGAAATCACCGAGCGCATGCTCGATCATTTCATCAAAAAGACGCGCGGCAATTCATGGTCCAAGCCGCATGTCATGATTTGTATTCCCGCCGGTGTAACGTCAGTCGAAATGCGGGCGGTCCGCGACGCAGCGATCCAGGCCGGCTCCCATCCCAAGCATACCTATTTGATCCGCGAGCCACTCGCCGCTGCCATCGGCGCTAATATCCCGGTTGCGCAACCAAGTGGCAACCTGATCATTGATATCGGCGGTGGTACGACCGAAGTCGCCGTGGTTTCATTAAACGATATCGTCGTGAGCGCCTCGGTGCGGGTCGGTGGCAATAAGTTCGACGAAACGATTGCCGCTTTTATTAAGCGCCGCTATAACATGGTTGTCGGCGAACGAACGGCAGAAAGCATCAAAATTGAAGTCGGCTCCGCCTTGATGCTCGAAAAGCCACTCACTATGCAGGTCCGGGGGCGCGACCAGGTGTCGGGCTTACCCCGCACGATCGAGGTCGGATCAAGCGAGATTACGGATGCGATTCAAGAACCGCTTGAGGCGATTATCAACGCTGTACGAGCGGTGCTGGTCGAAACACCGCCCGAGCTGGCCTCTGATATCATCGACAAAGGTATGGTCATGACGGGCGGCGGCTCGATGCTACGCCGCATTAACGAACTCTTAACTGAGGTAACGGGTGTGCCTTGCTATGTCGCCGATCAGCCCGCCAACTGTGTGGCGCTGGGGACCGGCTTGGCGCTAGAACATATCGATATTTTGCGCGATAGCTTGTCAGGTGATGACGTCCATTAGTGTTTAGCACGTTTACGACGTGTCGCCCGGCGCGCAACTTTATCCGGCCCGAGCGCTTGACGGGTAGCTTGACGCGCATCTGCTTCGTGTTCTTCGTACCAATCCTCCTGTTTCATAGAGCGGAGGATCAAGTCGCGCACTTCCACCGGCGAGTCCGAAACCATCAATAATTTCAGGTCGCCTTCGCCTATTTTGCCTTGTGTAAGCGGTGTGGTATGGAGCCAATCCAGCAAGCCCTGCCAGTACGCCGACCCAAACAAGATGACCGGGAAGTTCTGTACCTTGCCCGTTTGAATCAGCGTGAGGGCCTCGAATAATTCGTCCAAGGTGCCGAAGCCGCCAGGAAAGATCACAAACGCCTGCGCATACTTAATGAACATGGTTTTGCGTACGAAGAAGTAGTGAAACTCTATGCCAGTATGCACATACGGATTAATGCCCTGCTCAAAAGGCAGCTCTATGTTCAAGCCGATCGACTCGCCATGAGCCTCATACGCACCACGGTTCGCTGCTTCCATGATGCCGGGTCCACCACCGGTAATGACGGCTAGCCCCGCTTTGGCCAGCAGCAGTGCCAACTCTTCCGCCTGCAGATACGCCGGATCGTCTTCTTTGATCCGTGCTGAGCCAAAGATGGTAACGGCCGGCCCTAGCTCAGCTAGCGTATCGAAGCCACTCACAAACTCGCTCATAATGCGCAAGACGCGCCAGGGATCGGTATGCGTGAAGAGTTGCTCGGCAACCGGTGCTTGATGTGGGCTTGCGAGGAGTTGCTGATCCTGCGTGTGCTTGCTCCCAGGCAGCACCTGAGCAGACTGGGCCTCTGTACTATGCCCAACTCGTGAATTGACTACTTTACGCTGCATGATCCACTTGTGAGGCACAACTCATGCCAGCAGTAACAGTACGCACCTTGCTTGCATCCCGCCCTACAAATTAGTGCTTGACATGTTGAAGCGAGCCCGCTATACTCTCCATAGAACATCTGTACTACCCTTTGCTCGGTATCACTATGCCGATACTGGTCCTGCCTCGGGCGTCCCGGCGCGCATCACCGGAAACGCAGGAAGGAAGACGCGATGACTGGGGTACGAGTGCTGGTTGGCACCCGCAAAGGTGCGTTCGTCATGACCGCAGATGGCACGCGCGACCGGTGGGATATCAGTGGTCCTCACTTTGGGGGCTGGGAAATCTACCATCTCACAGGCTCACTCGTTGACACGAATCGGCTGTACGCGGCGCAGTCGACCGGCTGGTTCGGGCAGTTGATCCAACGCTCCGACGATGGTGGCACGACGTGGAACCCCGTTGGCAATGCTTTCGTGTACGATGGGGTCCCCGGTACACACCAGTGGTACGATGGCACGCCACACCCCTGGGAGTTCAAGCGCGTCTGGCATCTTGAGCCATCGCTGACCGATCCGGATACGCTCTATGCCGGGGTGGAAGACGCCGCGTTGTTCCGTAGCAGCGATGGTGGCCAAACATGGCAAGAACTGTCTGGACTGCGCGGCCATGGTTCGGGATCGCGCTGGCAGCCTGGCGCGGGAGGCTTGTGTCTACACACCATCCTGCTGGATCCGAGCGATCCCGAGCGCATCGTCATCGCCATCTCGGCTGCGGGTGCCTTCCGGAGCGACGATGCCGGCACGACTTGGCACCCGATCAACCGTGGACTTAGCTCCGACTACATCCCCGACCCCGATGCCGATGTCGGCCACTGCGTGCACAAGATCGCCATGCACCCGTCGCGCCCTGACGTCCTGTTTATGCAGAAGCACTGGGACGTTATGCGCAGCGACGACGCCGGTGGGTCTTGGCACGAAGTCAGCGGGAACTTGCCGTCCGACTTCGGTTTCCCGATCGCCATCCATGCACACGAGCCAAACACTATCTACGTCGTGCCGATCACAAGCGACTCGCAGCATTACCCGCCGGATGCCAAACTGCGCGTGTACCGCAGCCAGACGGGTGGCAATGAGTGGGAGGCGCTTACCAACGGTTTGCCGCAGCGCGATTGCTATGTGAACGTGTTACGTGATGCGATGGCGATTGACACGCTGGATCCATGTGGCGTGTACTTCGGTACGACCGGCGGGCAGGTGTATGCGTCGGCCAACGGTGGCGACAGCTGGAGTGCCATCGTGCGTGATCTGCCGTCCGTCTTATCCGTCGAAGTTCAGACACTGCCATGATCCGCGTGATGCTGCCGGCCCATCTGCGGTCGTTGGTCCAGCGGCGGGGCGAGGTAGAGCTCCAGCTTGAGGGCGCGGCGACGCAGCGCTCCGTCCTTGATGCACTGGAAGCCCAGTATCCGATGCTACGTGGGCTGATCCGCGACCAAGTGACACAGGAGCGCCGGCCATTCGTGCGCTTCTTCGCCTGCGAGGACGATCTGTCCCATGAGTCACCAGATGCCGTACTGCCCGACGCAGTTGTGCAGGGTGCGGAGCCCTTCATGATCGTGGGAGCCATCGCTGGAGGCTAGCGGTGGCTGCCATCTGTGAGTAAGCGTCTGAGGTAATATGAAGGAGATCGTGGTCATGATCGAGCGTTGACCCAACGTAGCGGCTCGGGTATAGTAGTGCTCTATGCAATGGCGCATGGCATCGCAGCGGGTTCATTCGTGAACGGTCAGCGTACGCCCTGCTGGTCGTTTTGCGTTTTTAAGCGATGTTGAGCATGGAGATAAAGGAGCAAGGTGTGACTACAACGATACGACGACCCGAGCAAATCCTTGATGCTATAACAACAAAAGCTGGGCCAGCACATACCAATCTGGCCGTGCCACGCTTGATCGAGCAAGCCCTCACGCGCGGTGAAGGTGAGCTGGCAGCGAATGGCAGTCTGGTGGCCGCAACCGGCAAGCGGACCGGTCGTTCAGCCAAAGACAAGTTCGTGGTCCGGAACGCTGTGACCGAAAGCAGCGTCGATTGGGGCACCATTAACCAGCCAGTCTCACCCGAACGCTATGCCGCCCTCCGCCAACGAGTACTCAACCACTTGCAGAGCCAGGATGTGTTTATACAAGATGCGCTGGTGGCCGCCGATCCGGGGGCAACCATGGCGGTGCGGGTGATGACCGAATATGCCTGGCATGCCTTATTTGCGCGACAGCTTTTCCGACGACCGGCAGCCGAACAACTGGCACACCTTGTACCCGACTTCACCGTCTTGTCGGCACCGACCTTCCAAGCCGATCCGCAGCGCGATGGCACAAAATCCGAGACGGCGGTCATGCTCAACCTGGAGCAGCGCGAGATTCTGATCTGTGGCACCCGCTACGCCGGTGAGATCAAAAAATCGATCTTTACTGCCTTGAATTTCTTTCTGCCGGCCCAAGGGATCGTGACGATGCATTGCTCGGCGAACGTGGGAGCCGATGGTGCGGTCGCGCTCTTCTTCGGGCTATCCGGCACCGGCAAAACGTCGCTATCCTCCGACCCGGAGCGGCGGCTAGTTGGCGATGACGAGCACGGATGGGGTGACAACGGGGTCTTTAACTTCGAAGGTGGCTGCTATGCCAAATGTATTCACCTGTCGCGCAAGAATGAGCCGCAGATTTATGATGCGATCCGCTTCGGCGCGGTGCTAGAGAACGTGATCCTTGATCCAGTGACACGTAAGCCCGATTATGACGACGGTAGCCTGACCGAAAATACGCGCGCCGCCTATCCACTCGATTTTGTCGATAATATCGTCCCAAGCGGCATGGCCGGCCATCCCAAAACGATCTTTTTCCTGACGGCGGACGCCTTCGGTGTGCTCCCGCCGGTTGCTCGCCTGACGCCCGAGCAGGCGATGTATCATTTTCTATCCGGCTATACTGCGAAGTTGGCCGGGACCGAAGTTGGCGTGACCGATCCACAGGCCACCTTTGAAGCCTGCTTCGGCTCGCCATTCCTGCCCTTACCCGCGACGACCTATGCCGCGATGCTGCGTGACAGGCTGCAAGACCATCAGGCACAAGTGTACCTGCTTAACACGGGCTGGAGCGGCGGTCCCTTCGGCACTGGCGCACGCATTAACATCGGCTATACGCGCTTGATGGTCAAGGCCGCGCTTGATGGGACCTTACGCACTGTACCAACCTATCATGACCAACGCTTCAACCTTGATGTACCGACGCACATTGACGGCGTGCCTGACCAACTCCTGCATCCACGCGACACCTGGTCTGATCAGGCGATGTATGACCGGCTCGCGTATACATTGGCTGGTCGCTTCCAGGCGAACTTTAAACGCTTTGAAGCTGCTGTACCGGAACTGGTAGCGGTTGGACCGCAAGGGTAAAACGTGGACAAAAAGTTGCTGCTGTTACGCGGCTGATTTTTTGCTAGTATTAGGATATACACTCTGGTCGAAGGGGGATGAGACGATGCGCTACAGCGAACAAATCTGCCCGCGCTTTCAACATGCCGTAGAAATCCTGGGCAAGCGCTGGGTCGGGCTGATCCTGAGGCTGCTCATGGAACGACCACTACGCTTTAGTGAATTAGCCGAGCGGTTGGAGGTCGTAGGTGACCGCATGCTGGCTGACCGGCTGAAAGAGTTAGAACTAGAGGGCGTCATCGAACGCCGGGTCTATCCCGATATGCCAGTGCGCGTCGAATATCGTCTAACCGAGAAAGGCTACGGCCTTGGTGCGGTGCTCGATGCGATCGGGCAATGGAGCGAGCAGTGGGTTGAGCTTCCAGAGCCGCTGGCACCCGGAGCAACTCATTAGCACTGCTCCGCAAGCTATTTCATAATGACTATGTCTTCATTCAGTGTTGGACTATAATGGACAGCGCTAGCAACCGGTTACGCCGTTGTACAGGAGGCTGCCAATGGACTTTCAACTGAGCGAAGACCAGCAATTCATTCGTAAGACCGCTCGCGATTTTGCCGAAAAAACGATCAAACCGACCGTCGCTGAACGTGATCAGCACCACATCTGGCCTGCCGAGATCGTCAAGCAAATGGGCGAATTGGGCTTCATGGGCGTGGCGATCAATGAGCAATATGGCGGCTCAGGGCTCGATTATGTCTCCTATGCGATCATCATCGAAGAACTATCACGCGTTGATGCCTCTTGCGGAGTGATCGCATCGGTCAATAACTCACTGGTGTGCTATGGGCTAGAGCGCTTCGGCAACGAGCAACAAAAGCACGAGCTTTTGACTCCGCTTGCATCAGGAGCGCGGCTGGGAGCTTTTTCCCTCTCGGAGCCACAAGCCGGCTCAGATGCCGCCGCACAAAAAACACGAGCGGTTAAAGACGGCGACTATTATGTTATCAATGGGATCAAGAACTGGGTGACGAACGGCCCGCACGCCGATACGATCCTGCTCATGGCGATGACCAAACCTGAGCTAGGCATCAAGGGCATTACTTGCTTTATCGTTGACACCCACCAGCCCGGCGTGAGCGTCGTCAAAAACGAAGATAAGCTCGGTATTCGTTCGGCCCACTCGGCCCAGATGGCCTATGATGACTACCGTATTCATAAGGATATGATCCTGGGTGAAGAAGGCCTAGGCTTCAAGATCGCCATGACGATCTTAAATGCCGGGCGTATTGGTATCGCTGCACAAGCCATTGGCATCGCGCAAGGAGCCTTCGAGGCGGCGCGGGATTATGCCCATGTGCGTGAGCAATTCGGCCAGGCTATTGTTCATTTCCAAGCCGTTGGCTTTACGCTGGCCGACATGGCGACGCGCATCAAGGCGGCCCGGCTGCTCGCCTATGAAGCAGCCACACGCAAAGACCGCCACGAGGACTATATCGCCGCCGCCTCCATGGCGAAGCTCTTCGCCTCCGAGACCGCGATGTGGTCTGCGACTAAAGCCGTCCAGATCTTCGGTTCAAACGGCTACTCCAAAGAGTATCCCGTCGAACGCTTTTTCCGCGATGCCAAGATCACGGAGATTTACGAAGGCACCAGCGAGATTCAGCGACTGGTGATCAGCCGCGAACTCATGAAGCCGGGCGCGATTGCTTAACACAAGTTCACCAAAACTTGCCAAGGGCGGTATAATGAACAAAGGAGTGCTTCAGGCGAAGCACCTTGGGCATATGTAGATAATGAAGCAATGATGGAGGGCGAGCCATGGACATCGGAGTACCAGAGCTATTAATCATCTTGGCGATCGTGATCGTCCTGTTTGGCGCCAATCGATTGGCAGGGGTTGGTCAAGCGTTAGGCAGCAGCATCAAAGAGTTCCGCAAGGCAACCCGCGATGATGACGGCGTCGTGAAGACCGAAACCAAGATCGTCGAAACAACCAAGGAAGCATAGTCCGTTCAGAAATAGTCCTCTACCCCAGGGTGTTCACGCCCTGGGGCTTTGCGCGTTAAGCTCAGAATATACGATAGTTAGGCTAGCGATTGCGCCTGGTAAAGAGCCAGAGCACAATGACGAGCATCATAGCCAATATGATATCCGCCGCGAGCGAGAGACCCAGAAATGCGATAGCTCCTAGGAATGCCAACACGATCAGAATTTGAAACAAAAACTCGCGCTGCCAGGGCTTCACACGACTACCTTCATCCCAACGTGCCACCGGTATAGTGTAACGGATTATTGAGGACATAGGAATTGCGGTTGAGTGTCTGGGGATTCATTGGTTCCAGCGGGCTCACGGCCTTGTGCTGGTCGTCGCTGATCAACTGGAACCAGAAGTCCCTGCTGCACGTCGCCGCGTTGTGCTGGTTGAGCTGGATCGCAAAGCCTGGCTCGTGAAAGTCCACCGTCAGTGGTGTTGTGCTGCCACCGCCAAGCGTTGCCGCGCCCCCACCGCGCACGCTCCCACTGGCAGTCGTGATCGCCGACACGCTGCCGAGATGATCGCCATGCAGGTACGCGACGGTATTCGACGTACTGGTGAGCGTCTGTTCTGCGATGACCCGCTCGCCTAACGTATAGAGCCGCCGCACGCGACCCCACCTGAGGTCGGCCTCGATCAAGCCGCCAATATAGGCCGTGTTTGCTCCCGCTCACACGCGGGGATTTTCACATCAGTTAGTCAACAGGCCAGGCAGGATAGCAAAATAAGTGTTCACAATGACAATATGTTAGACTATGAGCATAGGCACATCACTACCCGTACTGCGAAGGATATATGATGAGCAGCACTACATATGATGGCATTGTCTATAACGGGCAAATCCGATTACTTACCGACGTTCACCTGCCTGATCAAACGAGGGTGTATGTGACCGTCGCTGACTCTGTCCAGCGCCCAGTCATGCGAATTGTTACCCCACAGCTTGTACATTCCGAACAGGCAGTGGATTTTCAGAAACAAATGGTTGAGGACGAGCCTGATGCCAGCCTATGATGCCGTCCATTATCAAGTACCGGCCCTGTTGTACGCGTGGTACTACGGCATCCCGACACCGGAAATAGAGTAGAAGATATTTTGTTGCTGATTGACTCGGGCGCGGATGTCACACTACTTCCACGCACAGCCGTTGACCAACTGGGCGTCGTCATCATGGACGATCAGTATGAGATCATGGGCTTTGATGCGCGCATTACTTTGGCAGCAGTTGCACGCGTTGATCTTCTTTTCCTACGACGTACCTTCAAGGGCAGTTATCTGCTCATTGATCAAGATCATGGGATCTTAGGACGCGATATTCTTAATTTATTGGCACTTGTGTTGGATGGACCAGGCCAGACTTGGTACGATCAACGTCCCATCGCCAATAAAACATAGCCGTTCCACTATTCGGTAATTCACGTTTATGAACCTCCGAGAATTAGCTTCTCCTAGCCTGCACCATTCCCCACGAGCCTAGTCCGAAATTATTTCATTATACTAACCTTTGATGCGATTCGCTGGTGCACCCGTGCAAGTGGCAGATACGAAAAAAGAGGCGTGTTATAATTCGCCCTTTGATACACATAATCATTCTGTTAATGGAGGGACACTGATGTCCGAACCACGGGTCTATCACAATCTCATCGGCGGCGAGTGGGTCGCAAGCGCGAGTGGCAAAACCTTTGAAAGCCGCAATCCGGCCGATAGCAGGGAAGTCGTCGGCATTTTCCAAGATAGTAGTGCTGACGATATTAATGCGGCGGTTGCTGCGGCCCGCACGGCCTACCCAACGTGGCGGTTGATGCCGGCCCCCAAGCGCGGCGAGATCATGTTCCGTGCTGCGCAGTTGCTCCGCGACCGCAAAGAACAGTATAGTCGCGAGATGACCCGCGAGATGGGCAAGGTGCTCTCCGAGACCGGCGGCGACCTAGTCGAGGCGCTTGATATGCTGTACTTTTGCGGCGGTGAAGGGCGCCGGCTGCATGGACAGACGACGCCTTCCGAGTTGCCCAACAAATGGCAGTTGAGCATCCGCCAGCCGGTCGGTGTTTGTGGCTTGATTACGCCTTGGAACTTCCCAATGGCGATTCCGTCGTGGAAGATGCTGCCGGCCTTGATCTGCGGGAATACCCTCGTGATCAAACCTGCCGAAGATACGCCGGCCAGCACCTACAATCTGGTGCAGTGCTTGATCGATGCCGGATTGCCGCCGGGCGTCGTTAACATCGTCACCGGCTATGGACCAAGTGCTGGGCAGCCCCTGGTCGAGCATCTGGATGTTAATATCATCTCGTTCACCGGCAGCACGGCGACCGGGCGGCGCGTCACCGAACTGGCAGCACCGACCATGAAGCGCGTCAGCCTGGAGCTGGGTGGCAAAAATCCGATGATTGTGCTGGACGATGCGGATCTTGAGCTCGCGCTCGAAGGCGTGACCTGGGGCGCTTTTGGCACGACCGGCCAGCGCTGCACCGCAACTAGTCGTTTGATCGTCCAGCGCGGCATCGCACAGGAGTTCACGCACCGCGTGGTTGAGCGCGCCCAAGGGCTGCGGGTTGGTAATGGCCTGGATACGGATGCCCAGGTCGGACCGATCATTAACCAACGCCAGATGGAGCGTGTTCTTAATTATATTGAGATCGGCCAGCAGGAAGGAGCACGCTTGCTCTGCGGTGGCCAGCGCCTGACCGGCGGCGCGCACGCCCACGGCTGGTTCATCGCACCAACTGTCTTTGCTGACGTCCGGCCGCAGATGCGGATTGCCCAAGAAGAAATCTTCGGTCCGGTGCTGAGCATCCTAACCGTCGATAGCTTCGAGCAGGCGATAACGGTGGCAAACGATGTGCAATATGGACTGTCATCATCGATTTATACCCGCGATGTGAACAAGGCGTACCAGGCGATGCGCGACTTGTATACCGGAATTGTGTATGTTAATGCACCCACGATCGGTGCCGAAATCCACCTGCCCTTTGGGGGTACGAAGGCCACCGGTAATGGCCATCGCGAAGCAGGACAGCAGGCACTTGATCTGTTCAGTGAATGGAAGAGTATTTATGTAGACTATAGTGGTGGTCTACAACGTGCACAAATCGACAATGCAGAGTAGAAGAGGGTCAGGAAGGTTATGCAACCATTAATCGGTATCAGCGGACGACTCATTAAGGATACAACGTGGTGCCCGCCCATTGTGGGGCACCGTCAAGGTTATGTCAATGCAATTCTCGACGCGGGAGGTGTACCGGTGATGCTCCCGCCGCTGACTGATACGGTTGCATTACGGACAGCGTTCGAGCGTATGGATGGTATTCTCCTGGCGGGCGGCGAAGATGTTGCACCGATCATTTATCAGGAGGAGCGCCATCCCCAGCTTGGTTCGGTGTCGAGCGAGCGTGATACTGCCGAACTAGAACTGGCACGTTGGGCCGTCGAGGAAGGCAAGCCGGTGCTCGGCATTTGCCGGGGCATTCAGGTGTTGAATGTGGCACTCGGCGGCAGCTTATGGCAAGACCTTGTCGCGCAATGCCAGGGCGTTCAGGATCATCAGATCGGCGAGAAAGCCCAATGCTGGGATACCTTCGACCATTTGCTCCAACTCAGCGCCGACTCACAGTTGGCGAAGTTGCTTAACACCACCGAATTGGGGGTTAATTCACTCCATCACCAGGCGGTGAAACACGTCGGGCGTGGACTGCGGGTGGTTGGGCGTGCCCCGGATGGTGTAGTTGAGGCCGTTGAGGGGACCGGCGATAGCTTCGTGGTCGCGGTCCAATGCCATCCTGAACAGCTGTGGCAAGCACCTGACCCGCGCTGGTGCAACGTCTTCCGCGCATTCGTGCAGGCGTGTGTTGTAGCACCGGTTACCGTTTAGCAACAGCCGCAGCACAGTATGGCACGTTGCGAACTGTGTGAGCGGGAGGTCGATGCGCTCACTGCACATCACTTAACTCCACGCCAGAAAACCAAGCGCAAGCGGCTTGAAGCGGGCCCAACGATCATAATCTGTTGGGCCTGCCATCGCCAAATTCACAGCTTGTTCGATAACACCCAGCTGGCCCGCGAGTTGAACTCGTCCCAAAAGCTCATGGATGAGCCGCGCATGGCGGCGTTTTTGGCTTGGGTTAAGCAACAGTCCCCGGCGCGCCGTATTCGCGTACGGGGCAAACGCCAGTGATGCGGCTTAGACAACTGCCTTGGCCGCCGCGCGACCGGCAACCCGCCCTGAGAAGATGCAGCCGCCAAGGAAGGTCCCTTCGAGTGAGCGGTAGCCATGCATGCCACCACCGCCAAAGCCGGCAACTTCGCCGGCGGCATAGAGTCCCGGCACCGGCTGACCATCGGCATCAAGCACACGGCTGGACAGATCGGTCTCTAGCCCACCTAGGGTCTTACGGGTGAGAATGTGCAGACGCACCGCGATCAAGGGTCCAGCTTGTGGGTCAAGCAGTTTATGCGGTGCCGCCGTCCGAATCAGCCGGTCACCGAGGTAATTTCGCGTGCTGCGGATATAGTTAATCTGCAGGTCCTTGCTGAAGGGATTATCAAGCTCACGGTCACGCGCCACGATCTCATGCTCCAGCGCTGCCAGATCGATCAGCGGTTCCTCGGTCAGTGCATTCATACCACGTACCAAATCAACGAGCTTGCGCTCGACGATGAAGTCGACGCCGTGCTGCTTGAAGGCTTCCACGGGTCCTGGCGCTGCGCGACCGGAGGCGCGACCGAGCACTTGACGCCAGCTCTTGTTCGTGAGATCCGGGTTCTGCTCTGATCCAGAGAGGGCGAATTCCTTCTTGATGATCTTCTGCGTCAGCACGAACCAACTATAGTCGTAGCCGGTAGCCATAATGTGCTGGAGCGTGCCAAGTGTGTCGAAGCCCGGATAGAGCGGTACAGGTAGGCGCTGGCCACGCGCATCCAGCCATAAGGAGGATGGCCCAGGCAGGATGCGGATACCATGACGGCTCCAGATTGGGTTCCAGTTCTGGATGCCCTCCGTATAGTGCCACATCCGGTCAGGATTAATAATATGTCCGCCGGAGGCCTCGGCAATTGCCAGCATCCTGCCATCCACATGGTCCGGCACGCCCGAGAGCATCTGCGTAGGCGGCTTGCCCAGGCGCGCGGGCCAACTGCTGCGCACGAGGTCGTGGTTGGCACCGATACCGCCGGAGGTGACGATGACCGCCTGGGCGCTAAACATAAACGTTCCCTCGACAACCCGCGAGCTTGGTTGGCCGCGTTGGACCGCGCTTGCCTCCAAAACCTCGCCGCTCACACCATCGACAACGCCGCCGGTCCGTGTTAGTTCGTTGACCCGATGGCGGAACTTCAACGCGATCAAGCCGCGCTGCTGTGCCAGGCGCACGCGCCGGATGAATGGTTCTAGCACTCCTGGACCCGTACCCCAGGTGACATGGAAGCGCGGTACCGAGTTGCCATGACCAATCGCGCCATAGCCACCTCGCTCAGCCCACCCGACGATCGGGAAGAAGCGCACCCCTTGGGCACGTAACCAGGAGCGCTTCTCACCGGCAGCAAAGGCGACGTAGGCTTCGGCCCACTGGCGCGGCCAGTAGTCCTCAGGGCGGTCAAATGTGGCGGTACCGAACCAGTCCTGCAGCGCCAGATCATAGGAATCGTGAATGCGCATGCGGCGTTGTTCGGGTGAATCGACCAGGAATAGTCCACCGAACGACCAGAACGCCTGGCCACCCAGACTCTGCTCCGGCTCCTGGTCGACAATGATCACCCGTTTGCCAGCGTCGGCCAACTCCGCAGCAGCGACGAGGCCGGCAAGACCAGATCCTACGATGATAACGTCCGCCGCATTGTTCATCATTTCTCCTTGCTTGCAGCATCGGGGCGGTGCCAGATGTCGGGCAGGAGATTATCATACAACGCCGAGGCGTACCACGCCCAGGCTTGCGCACGCAAATCGTTGGGGTCGCCCCAGTACACGGCACCATTACCGGTTGAGGCACCGCCGATGAAGGCGCGCGCGTACAGACTATTGGCAAGGGCCGGGTCGGTCGTGAGCAGAGCAGCGAGAGCACCCGCATTCCCAACGACGTTCAACTCGTTGCTTAGCGCTGTGCCGTCATGGGCATATATGCCACGTAGTGCTCCCTGTTGCTGTACACTCTGACGCAACTGGCTAGGCAACTGAAGATAGGAGCGCGCACGCTGATCGTCCGACCATCGCAGATCGAGCGCGACGCGCCAATAGCTGCGGGGCGCATCATCGCTATAACAGGTCGTGCAACTGTTCTCGCCTAAGCCGCTGACCTGTAAAGGCACAAGCTGACCGGTTGCTCGCTCCAAGCC
>JACDGP010000126.1:4218-16794 GCA_013821605.1 Herpetosiphonaceae bacterium | reverse complement strand
GGACATGACGATCTACAGAAAGAAAGATGACACATCACAGGCAGCGAATGGGCAGACAGCCGCGAATAGACCGCGTTCGGGTCGGCCACGTCCGCCCGGTCCGGAAGAGCAGCGCGGTGCGACTGCGGGTGGTAGCCTGTCGGGTAAGGACCCGAAAGGGCCAACTCTAGGTCAACAACTTCGCGCACCACGCTTCTGGGTCACGCTGATCGTGCTGTTAGTCCTCAACCAGCTCCTTGTGCCCCTGTTCTTTCCCGCCACTAGTGACCGTGTAGCAGTGTCGTATACCTTCTTTCGGCAACAGATCGCAGCGGGCAATGTCAAAGATATTACAAGTCAGGCCGATACAGTCCAGGGTACTTTTAAGCAAGCTGTGCTCGATCCTGCTCCACCAGCTGGTCAGACCGCCAAGTCCTACACCAAATTTGCGACCAATCTGCCTTCCTTTGTCGACCCGCAGCAACTCGAACCCCTGCTCCTGAAGCAAGGGGTGGAAATCAATGCGCGCTCACTCGACACGCCCCGTTCACCACTTCTGACGCTACTCCTCTCGTTCGGTCCGACGATCTTGCTGATCGCTGGTTTCATGTGGTTGAGTACGCGGGCGGCGCGGAGTGCCGGTGGCGGCGTGTTTGGGCTTGGCCGGAGTAAGGCCAAGCGTTATGAGGCGACCACCGAAACGATGCCCATTACCTTCGCGGATGTTGCCGGTATCGATGAGGTTGAAAACGAGCTGGTGGAGATCGTTGACTTCCTCAAGCAGCCCGATAAATACCAGCGGCTCGGCGGCACCATTCCGAAAGGGGTCTTGCTCGTCGGCGCGCCGGGCACCGGTAAAACTCTGTTGGCGCGTGCCGTCGCCGGCGAAGCGGGGGTGCCCTTCTTCAGTCTGAGTGGCTCCGAGTTCATCGAGATGATTGTGGGCGTTGGTGCCTCGCGGGTGCGCGACCTTTTTAGCGAAGCCCGTAAAGCTGCGCCTGCCATTATCTTTGTCGATGAGCTTGATGCGATTGGTCGTAAGCGCGGTTCCGGCAATTTTGTGGGCGGTAACGATGAGCGTGAGCAAACGCTGAACCAACTGCTGGTCGAGATGGATGGCTTTAGCTCGCGCGAGGCCGTGATCGTACTGGCAGCGACCAACCGCTCCGACGTGCTGGACCCGGCGCTGCTTCGACCCGGTCGTTTTGACCGGCGTGTCACTGTGCAACCCCCGGACCGCGCCGGACGTGCCGCCATCTTACGTGTCCATACCCGCGGTGTCCCGCTCCAACCTAATACGGACCTAGAAGGAATTGCCGCCGAGACGCCAGGCTTGGTAGGCGCGGATCTGCGCAACCTTGTCAACGAAGCTGCGCTGCTGGCCGCCCGCAAAGGCGAGAACGCCGTCGGCACCGATGACTTCTCCGAGGCGCTGGAAAAAATCTCACTGGGTGCCGAGCGCCATCTGGCCCTCGCCCCCAATGAGCGTGAGCGAGTCTCCTATCATGAATCCGGCCACGCCCTACTCGGCTTGCTCCAGCCCGAGGGCGATCCGGTGCGCAGAGTGACCGTGGTGCCGCGTGGTCAGGCCTTGGGTGTCACGCTTTCGGTCCCAGAAGACGACCGGTATAACTATTCTGAGGAATACCTGCGAGCGCGTATTGTCAATGCCTTAGGAGGTAGGGCTGCCGAGCAAGTGGTCTATGGCACGCTCACCACGGGCGCGGAGAACGACATCAAGCAAGTGACCGATCTGGCCCGCGCCATGGTAACGCGCTTCGGCATGAGCCCAGAGATTGGCCTGGTGGCCCTCACCGGCAACGAAGAAGGTAACTATCTCGACAGTGGGATCGGTGGTGCGGCCAGTCGCCCCTATAGCGAAGAGACCGCGCGGACAATCGATGCAGCGACGCGCCGGATTATCGACGAAGCGTATGCGAAGGCCGTTGATCTGCTCACTCGTGAGCGGCGACGCCTCGATGCTCTGGCGCAATTGCTGTTACGCGAAGAGTCGCTTAACGAGGAGCAAATGCTGGAAGTCACCGGCCTCCAGCACCGGCGTATTCCTCAAAATGAGATTGCCGCTATTCGCTAACACACTTTTCCCATTCAAAGGCAACGCATGACCGAACAGCCACCGCGTATACATGTCTTGATCAATCCGCATGGTGGCAGTGGGCAGCGCAAAGATGCGGTTGCCAACTTACAACGGTTGCTGGCGACGCGGCTGCCACACGCGACGGTCGAAATGATCAAGCCAGGCGGTGACGTGACCGAACAAGCACGTGCCGCCTGCCGAGCGGGAGCTGAGATTATCGTCGCCTCAGGTGGCGACGGCACGGTTAATAGCGTGGCGCAAGCCGTGATCGGTTCACCGGCGCATTTAGGCGTGTTGCCGTTTGGGACACTCAACCACTTTGCCAAGGCGCTCGGCATCCCCCTTGATCTTCCAGCAGCCGTGGATCTACTGGCACAGCCGAGCATACGCTGTGTGGACGTCGGTCGTGTGAATGATCGGTACTTCGTCAACAACGCCAGCCTTGGCCTGTACCCACAATTAGTCGAACTACGTGAGCACCAGAAAACTGTGGCCTTCAAGCCGTTGCGCTGGGTGAAGGCCTTGTGGGAGATTGTGCGGACAGGCAAACCGATCCTGGTAAGCGTGGAGGCGAATGGGAAAATTATTCGCCAGCGCGCTTGGCTGCTGTTCGTCGGCAACAATGAATATACTCTGGACTTGCTGAACGCCGGTCAGCGCCGCCATCTCAATCAGGCCAAGCTCGATGTGCTGCTGGTCGGCGCCCGGCGCCGCTGGCGTATCGCACGCCTGGCCTTCTCGGCTGGTCGTGGGCGCATCAAGGCTAAACCCCTGCTACGGTTCGAGACCGAACAGATTAAAGTCTATCTTACATCCTCCAGCCCGCAATGCGTTGCCTTCGACGGTGAAACTCAGACGATGCAATCGCCGTTCACCTTCCGCACAGTCCCGCAAGCGTTGTGGGTCGTTGCCCCTCCCGAGGAACTGGTAAGCGGCGGATAGTGCTACGGACGTAGTGTTGGTACGTTCCTTGATACGGAGTGGCATACCAATACGGGAGATAGCAACAGTGCCGAAAGAGCAAAAGTGGCCGGATTGCCTGTGGATCGTGCGTCACGGTGAGAGTGCCGGTAATGTCGCGCGTGATGCAGCCGTAGCGGCTGGGTTGCCGATCATCGACCTCCAGATGCGTGATGTTGATGTGCCCTTGTCGTCTTTAGGGGAGCGGCAGGCGGGTGCTGTGGGGCACTATTTCGGGCAACTACCCCCGAATGCTCAGCCGACCGTCGTCCTGACCTCGCCCTATGTACGCGCGCAACACACGGCCCACCTACTGCTCGCGGCAGCCGGCATCAATGAAGATAACATCCAATTTGTTGTCGATGAACGCTTGCGCGAAAAAGAGTTCGGCATCCTGGATCGCCTGACCTTGGTCGGCATCGCAGAGCAGCATCCTGATCAAGCTGAGTTTCGGCGCATCCTGGGCAAGTTCTACCACCGGCCCCCCGGCGGCGAAAGCTGGACCGATGTGATCCTGCGGCTGCGCAGTGTGATCGAAACGCTGACCCGTAGCCACAGTCACGAGCGCGTGGTGATCGTCTGCCATTCAGTTGTTGTGCTCTGTTTCCGCTACCTCTTTGAACGTATGACCGAAGAGCAGATCCTGTCCATCGACCACACCAACGAGATCGCGAACTGCTCCATAACCTCGTACGAGTTTGATCCACAGCTAGGCAAGCACGGCAAGCTCGCCCTCAAGCTATTCAACTTTGTTGCTCCTGTGGAAGCAGCAGGTGAAGAGGTAACAACCAAACCTGATGCCAAAGTCGCTATCAAATAAATCACCGGCCGCTGCTGCCGATGTGATTGACATCAATGCTGACCTGCTGTCCCGCTGGCCATTGCCCGTAAGCGATGAAGACAGTGAAAACGAAGAGCGCGGTCGTGTGCTAGCTATTGGTGGTGCAGTCTCGATGCCTGGTGCCATCATCTTGTCGAGTACCGCCGTATTACGCTCTGGAGCTGGCAAACTGCAAATCGCAACATGCCGGAGTATAGCGTCAGCTGTCGCGGTCGCCGTGCCGGAGGCACTCATGGTTGGCTTGCCGGAGACCGAAGCAGGCGGAATCGATCCGGCTGCCGCCAAGCAGCTAGCACCGAAGATCAATACCATGGACGTGGTGCTGGCCGGGCCTGGCATGGTCGATCCCCAGCTGTCCTCGATCTCGTCCTCCGTTTGCTCGATACGGCAGATCAAGTCGTTATGGTGCTAGATGCCGGCGCATTGAAGTGCGTGACGGACCGACGCACTGTCTTGCACAAGCTCAAGGGCCATGCCATCTTGACACCACATGCTGGCGAGATGGCTGGCATGCTCGGCATCGACAAAGCCGAGATCAAAAAAGATCCGCTCAAGATTGCGCGTCAGGCAACTGCGGAGTTACGTGCGGTCGTCGCCCTAAAAGGTGCAACCACCTGTGTTGCGACGCCGGATGGGACCGCCTATAGCTACACCTCGCAAACGATCGGCTTGGCCACTCCTGGCTCCGGGGATACACTGGCGGGCGTGATCGCGGGGCTTGCCAGACGTGGCGCATCGCCCGATCAAGCGGCAGCCTGGGGCGTCTACTTGCATGCGGCAGCAGGGGACAGGCTGGCGAAACGGATGGGGCGACTAGGTTTCCTGGCGCGTGAACTGCTGGCGGAGATCCCGATGGTGATGGCCGAATTCGATCCCGTGCAATAAACACGCTCGTAACTGACCCAACTCACAAAGAATTGTGACCGTCCCTGTCACATAGCTCCGCTATAATCAAAGAGCGCTTGGACTTCGCGAGTGCCAAGTGGGAAGAGTGATATAAAGGAGCCTGAGATGCCTCGAATCAAACCCCAAGAATCCAGCAAGCGGCCTGGCCTTTCCTGGTCAAGTGGTAAAGAAGTCATTGGTCAGGACCGCGTTCATCGCGGCTTGTTCCTTGATACCGGTTTAGATGCTGCGCTCGACGACGCTGCCGAGGCGGCCGGTTGGCAGCGTGGCGACTTGCCCCATATGGAAGGCACGCGTGAGCACTGGCTGGTCCCGACGCCCACGCCGCTATTCGTCTTGATCGACGGTGTTCCCTTCACTAAAATGGCCGCGCTGGTCCGCAACGATGTCTCATATGCCGGCATCGGTGTACGCTGGCCGCAAGGTCAAAAGAGCGCGCTGGCAGTGCAGGTTTTGCACCCCGATTTGCTGGCTCAAAGTTACACCACGCCCTTGAGCTTGACCGTCTCAGGCACGAGCACCGACGATCTGCTCCAAGCGCTTCTGACGCATGATGCTGTGTTGACGGTCTGTGAAGCTGCCGCAGCAGCGCGTGGCAATCCCCGCGTCTTTGAATTCTGGGAGATTGCCCTGATGCTCAAAGCTGGCGACAAGGTTGCGCGCGGCAGTGCCCAGACCAGCATGATTAGCCCGATCATCTGTGCCCACCCCACCAAGCCCTCCGTAGATTACCTACGCACGCTGCTGGCCCCGAAAGTCGTCGGCGATGTAGTCACCGCGCAAAGCGCTGCGATTCGCAGTTGGGCTACCGAATTCGCACGTCCCGAGTTCAATCGAGTTCGCGCGGACGATGAGTTGGCCATTCCATGAGAGCGCAGTATCCTGCGTCTAGCATGAATAACAAGTATGGAGTACGAACCTAAATGAACGAACTCACAGCGGCGCAACGCCAGTATGTGCGTCGTTTGGCGCATGATCTGCCTGCGCTGGTGCATATTGGCCAAAAAGGACTGACCGAGCAAGTTCTCACCAACATCGACCAGGCGTTAACGGCCAACGAGTTGATCAAAGTAAAGTGTGTGGCAGAGCGCGACGAGCGACCGACCATGGCTGCGACCATTGCTAACCAGACACGCAGTCATCTGATTGGCCTGATCGGCAACATCCTCATTTTATATCGCCAGCAAGCCGATCCGGAAGAGCGTAAGATCGAGCTCCCACGCTAAACGGCACACGTTTCCCAATTCCATACATAAAATAGGTGGCTGTTTCCTGTACTGCTACCTCAAGGCCGACGGCACCACACCGGCCCATGAGTGCCGTCGGCTCATAAAACCGCTTCACAATCTCGTAGCTCCGCCCATCATTGAGCCGCCGCGTCATCAACTCTGTCTCCGGCGCTGGTAGTTGATGATCCGCTGCCGTACTCGTTGGTTCCCGGCGACCGTCCACAAAAAAGATCGTTCCGCCCACCTTGAGCGCTGAAGCGACCATCTGCAAAAACGCGTCGAGACGTTCGCTCGGTACGTGTGACAGCCAGAAACCAAAGCAAACAGCGTCATACGTGCGGCTTGGTTGCCAGGTGAAGAGATCGGCGAGCACATACTCGACCTGCGTATTCGCCACTTTCGCGCGGTTGAGCTCGACCATCTCCCGTGATGCATCAACCGCAGTAATCCTATGGGCCGTCCGCGCAAGACGCTCGGTCCATATACCGGTGCCGGGTGCCAGTTCAAGGATATCGCCTGCAAGTGCTAGCGCGTCAAGTGCGTTGTAAACCTCGTTTGCTTCAGCAAACCAGCGTGCATTTGCCTCGGAACCCCGATCATACCGTCCTTGCCGGTTCCACCATTCATCGTACTCAGCAGCCCGCGCTCGGTAGTACGCCTTCATGCTGTCTATAGTCTCAGCAGTAACGTGTGGCTCCATCATGTACTCCGTACAATTGTAAACGTGCTTGAGCACTAGTGTATGCTATGTTGCCGCCTTCGTGTCAGCTTGACGTGCTTCTCCTTCGGATCAAGAATGACATGCTATGAGCACAGCCCCAACCGAAGCTTCTGGCCAGACCGTCCTCGTCGTTGGTCATCGCAATCCCGATACCGATGCCGTCTGCTCGGCGCTAGCCTATGCCTTCTTCTATCAATGGCAGACCGGCGAGACCGCCATCGCCTGCTATCTTGACGACTTGGCTCCCGAAACCACGTGGCTGTTTCAGCACCTTAAGCTTGCCGCGCCCCGTCCCATCACCGATGTGTATCTGCGCGTCGCGGAGGTCATGGAAACACATACGCCCAGCCTGCATCCCGAGCAAACGATCCGTGAAGCCGGACTACTAATGCGCGATCACGAGGTCGGTGCCTTGCCCGTCGTTGATCAGAACGAGCATTTGATCGGTATCTTGCGCCGTGAAACGCTGGCCGATCGCTATCTTGATCAATTACAGCTGTCGCCCGAGGTCAATCTTCCGGTTGCGCTGTTACAGCGCACGCTCGAGGCCACCCTCGTCGCCGGGGATCGTGCTGCCATCCTCAATGATCATGTGCTAATCGCGACGATGACCGCCGCCGCAGCGCAGGAGATGATTGATGCTGGCGACATCGTGATTGTCGGTGGTCAAAGTGATCTGCAACTGGCTGCGGTAACTGCCAGAGCCGGTTGCTTAATCGTAACCCAGGATGCTCCGATTCCTTCCGAAGTGGTGACGGCCGCCCAAGCGAACAATACGGTCTTGTTGCGCACCCATCACTCACCCTTTGCTGCTGCGCTGCTTATTCAACAAAGCACCCCGCTCTCGCGTTTAATGGAGCGTGAACCGGCGTCGGCACATGCCGATGACCTTCTAACCGAGGCTCAAGCACTTCTTCGGCGCAGCCGCCTCGCCAGTTTGCCGGTCGTAGGTGATGATGACCTCTTACGTGGCTTGTTGTTTCGCCGGCATATCCTGGCCCAAAACCGCCGCCGGGTGATCCTGACCGATCACAATCACCCGGACCAAACTGCACCGGGGGTCACGGAAAGCGAGATCGTCGCGATTGTCGACCACCATAATCTGGGTGGCCTACAAACTCTGCAGCCGCTGACGATTCTGTGTGAGCCTGTTGGTTGTACCTGCACCTTGATCGCTGAACTCTTTCAACAGCGCGGTGCACCGCTCACGCCGGCGCTGGCTGGTGCCATGCTCGCGGCGATTCTTTCGGACACGGTGCATTTCCGTTCGCCAACGACCACCCCCCGCGACCGTGCCGCTGTGGCGTGGCTCGAACAACAAAGTGGTGAACAGGCGGCACCTTTTGCTCGTGCCCTCTTTCGGGCGCGCTTGCCCGATCCCGTGCCACCCCCAAGCTGGTGGGTCGGCAGCAACTGGAAGGCCTATACCTTCGGCGACCAAGAAATCGGTATCGGCCAGATCGAGCTAACGGATGTTGAGAGCGTGATGCCACCCAAAGCCGACCTCAGGCGGGAGTTGCAAGCTACGGTCCGTGAACGGGGGCTCACAACCGCGTTCCTGATGCTCACCGATATTCTGGAAGAGCGTACGCTCTTGCTTGCCGCCGACGCCATAGGTGAAGGGCTGGCAACCCGTGCCTTCGGCCATGCCTTTGTCGATGACCAGCTTGAATTGCCCGGCGTCATGTCCCGCAAGAAGCAGGTACTCCCACCGCTCGCCGCTGCGCTTACCACCGCCTAGCTAGCCTTCGTGTCAGATGCCTCCCAGTGCCAGCATCACATGGATCGTTCGTAGCATAATCAGCAGGTCCAGCAGCATCGAGCGGTGCTTAATGTAGTATAAATCGTACTGGAGCTTCGTGGCAGCATCCTCAATGCTGCTGCCATAATGGTAGTTAATCTGTGCCCAGCCCGTAAGTCCGGGTTTAACGCTCAGCCGTGTACGGTAGAAGGGGATCTGTTCTTCCAAGTGCCGGACAAACTCCGGCCGTTCTGGTCGTGGGCCAACGATGCTCATATCTCCCTTCAGCACCATCAGCACCTGTGGCAATTCGTCTAGCCGCGTTGGCCGTAGCAGCCGCCCAACCCGCGTGACCCGCGCATCCCCCGCTGTAGCCCAGACGACCTGTCCTCCCTGCTCGGCCTGCGGCTCCATCGTGCGTAGTTTGAGCAGCCGAAAGCGCTTACCACCTCTGCCCAACCGTTCTTGCTCGTAAAAGATCGGGCCGCGACTTTCCAGATAAATCGCCGGTGCCACCGGAATGAGCAGCGCACCTAGCAGCACCACACCCACAAGTGCTAGCGTGATATCCACTACCCGCTTGCAGGCGCGATAAAACGTTGGTAATCCCCGGTTCAGTGGATCTGGAAACCATTTTTTGCCTAAGTGTTCAATCGGAATACGCTCCAACGCTTCTTCGTACACGAGAGCCATAGCGTGGATGCACACCCCTTGCTCGTAACAGTGCATCAGCACCCGCCATACACCCATATCGATATCATTCGTAATCGCCAGCACGACTTCTGATACTTGATAGGTCTGCACGAGCTGCAGGAGTTCATGGTGCGTGCCCAGTACCGGCACACCCTGCAACCTAGTCGCCTGCTTAGCCGGATCGTCATCAATAAAACCGACAATCTCATAATCATGACGCGTCCGCTGGATTGCTTCGACCAGTGCGCAACCTGCCCGACCGGCTCCCACGATCAGCACCCGTCGTCGCCACAGGCGACTATGCAAAAGATCAAGGTACGCGAGTCGCCAGCCTGTCATCAGCAATAGCGTAGCTAGGAGGAAAAAAACTGGCAACAAGCGCGGGGGTGGGTTTAGCTTGAGAAACAAGGGATACGTTGTTGCGCTTGGGACCGGCAAGATCGCCGGGCGACCAATCAAGAAGAAGACGACCAGATAGATCAGCCCGGCTTCGATCGTCGCCACACATACTTGCCGCAGGGCGTTGAAGCGCCGCTGGGACCGTTGCAGTGTATAACACTCATTGATGGCGGCTCCTAGCAGCCATGCTACGCCCAGGATAGCAAGCCACCAGATTTGGTAATCGCTATGGCGCATATGTGGTTCAAGGAGCCGCTGCCAATATTGCGCGAGGAATGCGCACCCGAAGAGGGTGAGGGTATCGCCCACGAGCAACAATAAACGCCGCTCGGAGTACGGCATTTCTAATGGGAAGCGGTGGAACCTGAGGAGTGGCGGGTAGCGATCTGGCTCTTCCTGCGTCTCGGACTGTGGCACGCCATGCATCATGTGACCCCTTAGCGCGAATGGCTTTGACAACGGGTCTAGGATCGGCACCACTTACTACTTCCGTGCGACGGGTAGTGGACTCAGCATATTAACTTGTGTTCGGGATAATAATCAGGCCGCAAGCAGCTTACGACAACAACATCATACAATATCCTTACACGCTCCACAAGCCCCCAAATCGCCGCTGTGTGCATTTTTGCATGACCGTTGACGTAACCGAAAGCAGCATAGCGCGTACTATCACGCCACTATATGCTCGGTTGATATTACGCGACGCGTCCCCGTCGCACTTCGTAACACCATGGACTGGGTTTCGGCTCGGTCGCCATGGTAGGTGACACCGGCGAGCAGCGGGCCATCGGTAATTCCGGTCGCCGCGAAGTAGACTTCGTCGCCGGCGATGAGCTCATGAGCCGTGAGGATCTGGCGTAGATCGAGGCCGCTAGCCACCACGGCTTCTCGCTCCTTAGCGCTCTGTGGTGCTAAGCGACCGAGCATTTCACCGCGAAGGGCCTTGATTGCGCAGGCCGAAATAACCCCTTCTGCCACCCCCCCCACGCCCATTAACAGATCAACTCCACGGCCAGGCGTTGCTGCCAGGAGTGCGCCGGCTGTATCGCCATCCGAACGCAACATCACTCGTGCGCCGGCGGCGCGGATTTCTTTGATCAAATCGGCGTGGCGTGGCCGGTCCAGCACGAACACCACCAGATCGCGCACGGCTTTCTTTTTGACTCGTGCGACCAGAGCCAAGGTCCAAGCTGCCGGCGCGTCTAAACACTCCGCGACCAGTGCCCCTGCTGCATCACGGTCGACCACCAGCTTATCCATATAAATCGCCGGTGCTGCCGCCCACATCGTGCCACGTGGTGCCAGAGCCGCGACGGCAATCGCGCCTGAACCACCCTGCGCAAGCAAGTTGCGTCCATCGATCGGGTCAAGGACGATATCCATCGCTGGTCCGGCACCGCTTCCTACCTGTTGGCCGCTCTCCAAGGGCGAAGGCCTCCCAAGTTTCCCCGCTTCGCCGACCACGATGTGTCCGTTGATGTCCAGCCGGTGCAACGCCTCGTACATCGCAGTCGTCGCTGCCGTGTCAGCCTCATCGCGCTGGCCTAAGCCCATCCAACGGCTCGCACTAGCGGCCGCTGCTTCGGTAACGCGCACTAGGTCCAGGCCCCAGTTGCGGGTTGTCTGTTCATTCATCGGGGACTCCTCAAGCTGCATCTGAATCAACGGCTTCCAGTAAGCCGGCCGCTTCCCAGGCTTGCATCCCGCCCTCGAGCATAGCCAACTGAGCAGCACCGTTGTGTCCCGTAAGTGCTGCAGCTCGCACACTGCGACGTCCTGTCATGCAGACCAGCACGACCGGACGGTCATTCGGCAGGACGTTTGTTTGGGCTAGGAGTGTGGAGAGTGGCATGAGTTGTGCGTCCGGAATATGACCCCGCTGGTATTCACGCGGCTCGCGGACATCAATGATCAGTGGTGGTGTCGGCCCATGGAGTTGCTGCCACAGCACACGTGGCGGGACTGTCGGGAGGCTCGTTTTGCCAACACCGTTCGTTGGTACGTGCAACTGGAGCGGAATTTGGATGGCGTAGTCCGGTCGGGGCAGGTTTTGACATTCGCGAAAGACGCGCACGTTACTTTCGTAAATACAAACGGCCGGGTCAAGGACCTTGTAAAAAAGGTATTGGACCGCCTCGTCCTCTTTGAGAAAGTGGTCCGCTCCCAGTTGCGTATAAAAGCCGGTGGCCCGCATCAAGCGCAGTACTGCCTCGCGTACGCGCACCATAAAAACATCGCCCCCCTGCTCGCGATAGCTCCGCACGATGCCTTCGAGCATGTGGATGCCGCTGATGTCGCAGTAGTCCACGCTATGCATCCGCAATAAGAGAAAGCGTTGCGTTGGATGTGCGACACGATTTTGGCGGATAGTCTCATCAATATGGCTGACCGCACCGAAATACAAATCACCTTGAATTTCCATGACCGCCAGTTGCGGGCACATCGGCTTGTCGGGCTGGTACGCCCAATGCCGGAAGGTATCGTCGGGCACGAGCGGCAGCACACGCGGCGTGCTCGTCTTCAAAATATAATAGGCCAGCGACATGAGGATGCCGGCCAAGACGGCAAAATCGATGCGGAGAAAAAGCGTCCCGAGAAATGTGATGATCATGATTGCCGCATCGCCCCGACTGCTTCGCCAGATGTGTACGATCTGGCGGCGATTGATCATCGCGAAACCAACGACGATCAGCACCCCAGAGAGTGCCGCACGTGGCAAATAGGCACCTAGTGGTGCAAGTAGGAGCATGCCAACCAGAGTGAAGGCCCCTGATAGCATTGCAGCGACCGGCGTTCGTGCTCCGGCTTCCGCATTAATCGCCGAGCAGGACAGTGATCCGCCGCAGGGGTATCCCGATAAGAAGCCGCAGGCAATATTGCCTAGGCCCTGCCCGACAAACTCCTGATTGTTATCGACGCGTTCGCCCGTGTGCGCTGCCAGCGAGCGGGCGGTCGCCATCGACTGGATCAACCCAAGTGCGGCGACCGCCAGTGCGTCCGGTGCGAGCT
>JACDGP010000126.1:0-4208 GCA_013821605.1 Herpetosiphonaceae bacterium | reverse complement strand
GTGCGAGCTCGGCAAGTAGTGTTAGATTGAAGACCGGCAAGGCCGTCAATGGTGGCAGGCTCGTAGGCAAACGGCCAATCACGCGGACGCCGGCCATGTCGAGGCGCAGGGCAAAAAGGACTGCTGATGCCACCACCAGGCATATCACAGTCGCTGGCCACTTGGGCTTCCACGCGCGCAACAGGACCATTAATAGGAGCGTGCCCGATCCAAGGACGAGGGTTGGAATCTGTGTTTGTGGGAGATGGAGCACGACTTGTTGCAGGGTCTGTGGCAGATTCCCACTGGTAAAGCTCAAGCCAAAAAGATGGCGTAGCTCGCCCGACGCGATTTGAAGCCCGGCTCCAGCCGCAAAGCCGACAATCACGGCGTCCGAGACGAAGTTCACCAGCATGCCGAGGCGTGCCAAGCCCATCATAAGTTGGAACAGCCCTGCCATGACTGCCAGCAGTCCGGCAGTCACAAGCACATTTGGCATTCCGGCATGAGTGGCAGCTGCGAGGCTCGCGAGCACCAACAGCGATAGCGCCGTCGTTGGCGAAGTTTGAAGCCGGCTTGAAGAGCCCCACAACGCACCAACGATGGGGCCCACAATCGCCGTATAGATGCCCATTTGCGGTGTGAGGCCAGCCACCAGCCCATAAGCAATCGCTTGCGGCAAGGAAATAATGGCGACCGTGAGGCCGGCGATCATGTCGGGCCGAATATCAACGCGCCGATACGTGCGGAAAATCGCGACCGGGCGCAGAAAGAGCGATGGTAGAGCCTTGAATTGGCCGAGCATCAGTGCGTCTCCCTTAAAATGCCTGCAAAACCGGTGATACGGACTTGCTAGCAGAGCGTAGACCACGACTTGTCCCCTCGTTGTTCGCAACGCGCTAGTAATGACCCGCAGATCGATGCTATGATGCTACCTTCGCGAGGTACAGATGGGTATTGTGTGGGGGGTGCTGGCCGCGAGTGGTTGGGGCATTGCTGATTTTGTCGCAAGGGGGACGAGCATCCGGCTCGGAGCATATCGTGCCCTGCTCTACGCGCATGCCATCAGCCTCGTGCTCCTGACGTTGCTGGTGTTAATCATTCCGGGGACAAGATCAGTCACGCTCCCCATCCTCCTGCTCGCAGTTCTGCTCGGTGGTCTGAATACCCTTGGCTCCACGCTGCTTTATCATGCGTTGTCGGTCGGACAAGTTGCGATCGTTTCACCAATCGGCTCTTCTTTTGCTGCCATAACCCTTGTACTATCACTCCTCACAGGGGATCGGATATCTTTAAGCAAGCTTGTCAGCCTCGTACTAACCCTCGTAGGCGTCATCATGGCTGCCACTCCTCTACCAACGCAAGGTGCAAGCCTGGGTGCGAATAGCCGTGGCATTGGTGCCGCTCTTGGTGCCGCCGTGACCCTTGGCCTCAACTTCTGGGGGCTCAAATACGTTGTGCCGGCGCTTGGTCCCTGGGTGCCTGTGCTCGAAAGCCGCGTGGTGTCATTGCTTATGCTGCCCCTCCTGGCCGCTCCACTTGGGCAGTCACTTGCTCGTCCACCGCGGGCCGTCTGGCCCATGCTGGCCACGGTTGCCGTCCTGGACACAGGCGCGAATGTAGCCTACAACTTGGGTCTTTATAGTGATGTTCCCGGTGTGGTTGCTGTGCTCGGATCATTATTCAGCCCAATTACCGTGCTGCTGGCCTTCGTGCTCCTACATGAACGGCTATCATCCCGCCAATGGATCGGTGTAGGGGTGCTCTTCGTTGCCGTCGCTGCCATTGGAGCGGCTGCCGGCTAGGGGCAACGGCCCTTAGCAGTTGGTACGGGATGTGCTGTAGAGATCGCACAACAGGAGTTGCCATGCGCGGCTTTCTTGAACGTCACACCGACCTGGCCATCTTTCTCATCTTATTTTTGGAAGATCTGGGTGTCCCCATGCCCATCCCAGCCGATGTCGTCGTCCTGTATGCTGGCTTCCGTCTCAGTCAGCATAAACTGAACCCCCTGATCGCTATTGTCCTGATGATTCTGGCTGTCAATCTGGGTGCGTCAACGTTATATAGCATCGTCCGCCGCGGTGGGCGTCCGCTTGTTGATCGCTTTGGTCGCTTCATTCATTTGGATGCTGCCCACTTAGAGAAGGCCGAAGGTTGGCTACAACGCAAAGGCATGGTTGGTATTGCTATCGGCCGGGCAATCCCCGGCGTACGCTTGGCCACTGTCATTGCCTGCGGCCTCTTCAAAGTACCCTACCGCCGCTTCGCCCCGGCCCAATTCGTCGGTACGCTCGTCTACCTGGTGGTCTTTCTGCTGATTGGCTATTTCGTCGGTCCACAAGCCGCAGAACGTATACACCTACCGACTATTTCTCTCCGTCTCATCCTGTTACTAGTAGTTGCCATCGGCTTGCCACTGGTACTACGCCATCTCAATCGGAGTACAGCAAGTGACGATACTCGTGCTATTCAAACCGGTCTAACCACCACCGAACGGCGCGCGGCGGCCGCTCTGGGTGGCTTTGTAGGCATGATCGAACTGACGTGCATTTGGGGCGTCACTGCCTCCGTCACGAATCTACTCGGCCAAACCGAAGTCAACCATGCGGCCCTGACGCTGGCTCGTTGGTTGGCCGCTGATCGCCTGCCTCGTGGTCCGGAGCTCGCCTATATTCTGGATTATCTACTGACCTGTATCATCTGTGTGGCAGCCGCTGTGGTCTTCTTCCAGGTCATCATGCCGCTTCTACACCTACGGCCCCGCCGGCTCGGTCCCCAGACCCTTCTTCTGTGGGGTGGCATGGTCCTCCTCACCCTGCTCGCCGTGGTCTTTGGCATCCTCCGGCAAATTGTACGTCATCCTGCCATTGGTACCATCTGGCTCTCGCATTCAGGTGGGATCGTGCTAGGTATACTCGTCGTGGGTCTACTGGGCTATGCCTATGTCACCACGGCGACACGTCGCTTGGCTATTGATCAGTTCTCTGATGATCCCATAATCGCGCCGAGTCTGGTCGCCACCAACAATGGTTTGTAATCAAGAATAACCGGTGACCAGCACAAGGAGACCCGACCACTTATATAATCGTGAAGAGTGCCTGGACGAGGCTATGTCGCTGTGTCAAGAGCATCCAATGCCTTGGCACAATTGCTGCCTCAAATGCATCCCACATGTGTTTATGAGGAAGGTAGGTTATGACTAATCACCATACTTTGGATGCAACACCGGATGATCAGGACCAAAACAAGTCATCTAGTGGTAGCTCCTCCCACGACTATGGCGGTCTAGCTCCTGACTTAGCCGATACCGATCTCGCGGCTGCCCAGGACGTTGGCGCCGATCCTCCGGGAGGAATTGTCTTCGATCTACCAGAGGAGGATTCGACCACGGATGCGTCCGGGCTTGAAGATGGCTCATAACCCCCAGCAGTCTAGCTCTCGGATCATCTGTACGTTCGAATAAGGAGGCGAGGGTATGATCGGCATAGAGTTGCCCCTTATCGTACTTCTGTTGGTGCTCCTGCAGCTCTTCGCCATCAATACGCTCTGGCAGCGCGTTGGGGCTATGTTGCATCGTGCGGCTGACCGCCCACCATTTACGACCACTGTCACAATCCAAACGCTTGGCCCGCAGCCCCAAGCTGTGAGTCAGCTCTTGGATCGCGCCACACGGCTTGATCTTACTGAAGTTGACGAGTTGATTGAGGCGGGAGGTGGTCGCGTACCGGTCTTGATGTCACGGCCGGCAGCGGAGCGTCTGGCTCAGCAACTACGTCGCGTAGGCTCAGTTGCAGCCCTTACAGAGATATCGACCGCCAAAGCGACATAGCCAAAATAGGGACAAAATGATTTGACAAGGTGAAGAAGGCTTGGTATACTCACGCTCGTCGTCAGGAACTTGGTTCCTGGCGGTGTCGTGAACAGGGCCTTCATGCTCTCAGCCATGACAAAACCAGAGAAGAATTGCTCGGCAGAACGCCTTGACAAGCGTGACGGTCTGATGTAGTATTCTTTGTAGCGCAGGACGGTCGGATGGAAATCTGACCCCTGTCATCACAACGAAACGTCGACGCGTGCAACATCCTTTTGATGTCCGCTCGCGTTTTTGTTTCGCTGGATGCGCACCTTACCAACTGACGTGTGATCATGCTGTCGGCGTGGCCAAATCACACCACGCGCGATGGCCGACCCAGTGCGTGAACGAGCTTCACCACTGTATTGACGAG
>JACDGP010000125.1 GCA_013821605.1 Herpetosiphonaceae bacterium | reverse complement strand
GCCATTACCAGCGATGTTACCCCCGCCATAGAAATAAACGAGCACCGGCAGGCGTGCCCCTTCCGACGTAGCGGGAGTCCAGACGTTAAGGTAGAGGCAGTCCTCGCTCATGCCGTCCGAGCGAAAGTTCATGTCACCAAAAACGGGCAGTTGCATAGCGCGAGGGCCGAAGCGGTCGGCTTTGCGCACATCCGGCCAGGACAGTCAGATTACCGCATCGATTATGCCAGGAGAGATTCCCGTCGACGTCACGGTGGACGCAACCCGCCACCGTGCATATGTATCGAATGGACGATACGATACGATGGCGGTGATTGATACCCAAACGAACACGGTGGTTGATACAATTCCGATCAGCACACTTCAGTATACGCTTGGTCCCATAGGAGTCGATCCGCTGGCGAATATTGTGGCGGTGGTTAGCGACAACTATATAGTCTCGATCATCACGCAGCCCTAACACATTTCACTCCGCAGGCCGTCCCTAGATCACCGAGACGCGATTTGGAGCATATGACCGCTCTCCATCAAGATGTGGGCTGGCCTATGGTTCGCAGTAGGCTACTCGCGCTCGATGAAGCTGGCAGCATGACACCCATGCGCCAGTGTGCTGGATGGGTGTTTGTGGCTGCCCCAGATGGTCGCCCAGCGTGAAGCCGAAGATGTGCTCTAGAAGGCAATGTCCTAAGGGCACCCGCATCTGGGACCTCGTCCTCCACTCAGACAGGATGGCACTACCCGTGCGGCACTTCGCTCATAATCCCGAGATAGTTGTGCTCCGAGTCGCGGAAAAACGCCATCCACAGATCATAAGAATCCATTTGAGCAACGATATGCGGCGTGTCTTCGAACTGGACGCCGCGCGTCGAAAGGGTCTGATGCACAGCGGCAATATCATTAACCTTAAAATAAATAATTGAGCTTGGATGGTCAAATTCGCTGCGTTCCGGAATGCTCAGCATGAGCCGGATGCCCGAGCAATCGAAGAAGGCGATGCTGGGAACCGTAAACAGGTGGGGCATGCTGAGGGTATCACGGTAGAAGGTGACAGCTCGATCCAAATCATGTACCGGGACGGAAATCTGGCCAATGTGTGATAATCCGAACGCGTTGTGTGCCATGCTCGTCCTCCAGCTATTATAGTCGTTGAAGCATGCCTGTGAGATGCTGCATGAAGAGGAGTTTACGCGGTTTAGAGCTCCGCGTCTTCTCGAAAATCACCGGCTTTGGCGACGGTAGGTTGCCGGTGACATGCCGATGTGACGGCGAAAAAGCCAGCTAAATGAGCCAAGGCTTTCGAAGCCCACGGCTGCACAAATATCGGTGACAGAGCGATCGGTGCGCTGCAGCAGATGTTGGGCATGGTTCAAGCGCTGCAGCGTGAGGTACTGATAGGGCGTTTGATGAAAGAGCTGCTTGAACGTCCGCAGCAAGTGGTTGGGCGAGAGGCCTGCAACAAACGCCAGGTCGTTCAAGGTAATGGGCTGATCGAAACAGGAAGCAGCATAGTCCCTGGCACGATGGAGGCAGCGATACAGCTCAGCCCGTGTCGCCGCGCGGACCGCAGGGATCAGTGCGACCTCGGTCGCCACGTGGTGATGGAGCTGTAGGAGCCGCTCCATGATCGTGTGCAGCTGCTCAAGGAGCCAACCCTGCTCAACCGGCCGCTCGTGGAGCAGCAGGCGTAGTTGGAAGATGGCAGGCGAGAGCAGATGATCGTGCGGGTACGTTCGCTCAAAGAAGGTGAGCGGCTGTACCATCGGTAGATCTGGCTCCAGGATCAAGCGGTCGGTGGGAGTAAGCAGGCTGCGTTGAACTGCTTCGGCAAAACCGGCTTCGTAGAAGATACAAAAGGACTCGACGGCAGTAGGCGAATCGATGCTCACGACATAGGGCTGTTGATCATTCACAACCAAGTATGATCGATCATCCACTGTATAACGACCGCGCCCGATCTCATAGACGGCCTGGCCAGCGAAGAAGCATTTGATGGAAAGGCTGCCCGTTCCAGCAGCATGGAATGCCGGCGCACGTTCATGCAAGATGTAGCTCGCGCTACGCGGCGCGCCCGCTTGGTAGGGGTACAGCGCATGAGATGGCAGCGTAATAATCATCGACGGCCCGTCCGGCGCAGTACACGTTGGCAGTACACATAGGTATAGTAGCACTGTGGGCTGCTGCAGAGCTACCCGAGCCACAACCGAACGACGGGAATGAGATACAATTGCACAACCACACGCATATACGCTTAAGGAGTTGATGATGAAGCAGCTACGAGCACTCGTGCTCGTCGTCATGGTGGTCATGACCAATGTTCGCGCGCAGGAGGCTGCACACACGGCCTTCGTGTATATCGATCCACAGCCCGGTGCTCGGTTCGTTTCGCCTACGACCACTATTGCCGTGCGACCAGACGCATTGCTCAACGGTCGCGCCCTGCCACAGAGCTTGTTTCATGTCGTAGGAACCCAGAGTGGCCAGCATGCCGGTCAAGTGGTGCTGGCCGACGATCAGCAAACCGTGATCTTCAAGCCGCAGCAGCCGTTTCGCTTCGGGGAAACTGTGCATGTAACCCTCAAGGCAGGCTTGCTTAGCACAGGTGGGGACACACTCGGCGGGACATCCTTCGCCTTTACGACGTCACCAAAGGCCGTCTCTGTTTCAACCAGTACAAGTCTCGATACACTTCCACTGCCCAAAGCGACGCTTCCCACAGCCGCTCGCTCACGACAACCACAGGTGGCTGGTGTGCCAGCCTATGTGACCGTTCCCACTGACTTTCCGCCGATCACGGTCATGGTGCCCGCCAACCATACCGATGATGGGTACATTTTTCTGAGCAATACGAACGTGGCAGATAGTGCTGCGTCGTTGCCGTATTTACTTATGCTCGATAATAATGGCCAGCCGGTGTATTATCAGCGGAGAACCCCCGGCGCGTTCGTTACTGATTTCAAAAAGCAAAATGGTTTACTCACGTACTACGATACCTCGGTCGGTGGCTTTCAAGCGATGGATGTGTCCTACACCGTAGTCGATACCTATGCAACAGGGAATGGCTATACGACAGATGGTCACGAGTTACAACTTTTACAGAATGGGCATGCCTTGTTGTTAAGTTACGATCCCCAAACGGTTGATATGAGCACGATCGTGCCAGGTGGGAACCCTGCAGCTACAGTCATCGGGCTGATCGTTCAAGAACTCGATACATCAAAGAATGTTGTCTTCCAGTGGCGGAGTTGGGATCATTACCAGATCACAGATACAGATCAAGACTTGACGTCTGCAACCATCGATTATGTACATGGCAATGCGATCGAACCTGATTCAGATGGCAATCTGTTGATCTCGGCCCGGCACATGGATGAAGTAACCAAGATCGACCGGCAGACTGGAGCTATTATCTGGCGTTTAGGTGGCAAGAATAATCAATTTAGCTTCATCAACGATCCTACGCACTTTTCGCAGCAGCATGACATCCGCAGATTGTCGAATGGCGATATTACACTGTTCGATAATGGCGTCAACCGGACGCCACCCTATTCCCGAGGGGTAGAGTATCAACTTGATGAGGTTAATAAAACGGCAACGCAAGTTTGGGAATATCGCGATACGCCGGACATCTTTGGGTATGCCATGGGACGGACCCAACGGCTGCCTAACGGCAATTCGCTGATTGGCTGGGGATCGGCACTAGCATCAGCCGTGACCGAAATACTTCCTGACGGAACCAAAGCGTTCGAGCTGGAATTTGGCGCAGCGCAAGCTAGTTATCGTGCCTTTCGCTATCCCTGGCAAGGTCAACCAACAACTCCGCCGGCACTAGTATTAGGTGATCAGGTCGGAACACCCGCGCTGTATTACAGTTGGAACGGTGCGACCGATGTTGCCTCATATCAGGTTTATGGTGGCCCCACCGCCGATCCAACGACCCTGATCGCCACGCCAGTCAAAACCGGCTTTGAGAACGTCACGCCCCTGGCGAATATTCCTGATAGCGACTGTTATTTTCGGGTCGTGCCCATTAATACGCAGGGGCAGGCCATGCAGCCATCGTCAGTGGTAAGGCGTTATACGCCTGCCTGTGGTTTATATCAGGTTTACTTGCCCACCTGGCTCCAGTGAGCACCGTTATTGCTCTATGGAAGATGTCACTGATAACGAGTGCCGGCATGTCGTGACATCGCACCTAAGTACAGCACGAACTCGGTATGGTACAATTCGGCGGGAAGTAGACCATATTTTCGGGCATAGCTATGCCCTGGAACGACGCGGAGCGTCAATGCTACTTGAACTAAATATTCGTGATTTTGCGATCATTGATCGCCTGAATCTTCAGCTTGCCCCGGCCTTTAACGTCCTGACCGGCGAAACTGGTGCTGGCAAATCGATCATTATTGATGCCCTCGGCACGCTACGGGGCGATAAGGTTGATACGACCTTTGTACGGGCCGGCTGTACCAGTGCACGCATCGAAGGTATCTTTGCACTCGAAGATTGTGGCGACGTCATCCCGCTGCTGGCCGAATATGGGCTTATGGATGAGGATGACGATCAGGTGATCGTCACTCGCGAAATCAATGCCTTGAGCGGACGCAGTGTAGCGCGCATTAATGGCCGTGCTGTGAATGCCGCGACACTGCGCGATGTGGGCGGGCGACTGGTCGATATTCATGGCCAACACGAAGGCGTATCACTCTTTAACTGGCGCACGCATCTCGATATCCTTGACCGCTATGGTAATCACCTGTCGCTACGGGCGGAGGTTGGCGACTGTGTTGACCAGTTGCGAGGGGTGCGGAATCAGCTGGCGGAACTGCGGCGTTCTGAAGCGCGCCGCCAGGAGCGGATCGACGAGTTGCAGTATCAGATCGAAGAGATTACCGCCGCCAAGCTGCATGCCGGTGAGGAAGAGGAGTTGGCGCGTGAGCGATTATTGCTCCAAAACGGCTCGAAGATTACGGCTTTAGCGAACGGCGCCTATGCCCTATTGAGCCAGAGTGATGAAAGCCGTAAAGGCAGTCTGGCACTGAGCGACGGCATGGTCAAACTGGTAAGCAGCCTGGATGAGCTGCTGCGTTTCGACCCGACACTCGAAGAAGCGGTCGAACAGGCGCGTGATCTGCAGTTCCGGATGGAAGACCTGTGCAGCGTGGTACGCGATTACCGTGATAGCCTGGAATGGGATCCGAACCGGGCCGAGGAGATCGAAGAGCGCTTCTTACTGTTGCGCAACCTGCAACGCAAGTACGGCGGAAATGCCGCCGAATTGATTGACAGTGTCGTAACCTCCCAGGAAGCGCTCGAACGCTTGTTGCACTCGGCCGAGCATATTGCCGATTTAGTCGTCGAAGAAAGACGCTTGCTGGCGGAGTTAAGCCGCAAGGCCGTCGAGCTTTCTGGGAAGCGGGTGGTGGCGGCAACGGAGTTGGCGCGGCGCATTGAGCAATCCATGGGTGATCTGGCGATGCCGCACGTCCACTTTCTGGTGGCCGTCGAGCAAACTGTACAGCCGGACGGCGTACGCTTGCCGGGTCAGGAGCAGACGGTAGCCTTTGATCGCAGCGGCATTGACCGGGTTGAGTTTATGTTATCGCCGAATCCGGGTGAACCGTTGAAGCCGCTGGCACGTATTGCTTCGGGGGGGGAGTCGGCGCGACTCCTGCTGGCCATGAAATCAATCCTGTCGAGTGTGGACATCGTGCCAACGCTGGTCTTCGACGAAGTTGATGTGGGCGTCGGTGGCAGGGCAGGGTCGGTCGTGGGCGAAAAGCTGTGGGCGATGAGCGACCGGCATCAGGTGATTTGTATTACGCACCTGCCACAGGTCGCGGCGTTTGGTGATGTACATTATACGATTGCCAAACAGGTCGAGGGCGGACGGACTCGCTCGACTGTTACACCGCTAGAGATGGATGCGCGGGTCGACGAGGTCGCAGCCATGCTGGACGGGTTACCGATTACCGGAGCCAGTCGTGAAACAGCGCGGACGATGTTAGGACGCGCCACACAGTTTAAACGCGAACGAGTGCCTCTCGTGGCGCAACCCCCTCTGGTCAGCATGCTGGATTGAGCGCGGAGCTATCATTTTGGGACGACAAACACGGATCAGTGCAGTGGCCGACCGGATCATCGAGGCCGGTTGGCTGCTGGTGCTGGTCTTTATCCCGTATTTCTTCAATCTGTTGACTGCCCGGCACTTCGAGCCGGACAAGGCGACAGCCCTACGCGCGATTGTGCTGGTGATGCTGGCCGCCTGGGCGATCAAAACGCTGGAGCGGATCACTGTTGGCGGTGAACGGTTGCAGTTCGGCCAATGGTGGCGCAAGCCGTTGGCGATCCCGGTGGTCTTGTATGCGACCGTGTTCCTACTGGCGACGGTGTTTTCAATCGATCCCAGTATTTCGTGGTGGGGCGGCTATAACCGGCTGCAAGGCACCTACACGAACTTCTCCTATATCGCGCTATTTGCTTTAATTGTCGGCAACCTACGCAGTCGTGAGCAGCTTGATCGGATCGTGACCACAGTTATCCTGACCGGGCTGGGCGTCGCGATCTATGGCTTGATTCAACATGCGGGCGCCGATCCATTACCGTGGAAAGGCGACACCGCGCAGCGTATTGCCTCGACGATGGGCAACTCAATCTTTGTGGCAGCCTATCTGATCATGGTTGTGCCGTTCGCCCTGTCGCGGCTGCTGGCAGCAGCGGCACGTGCCCGGTCGGCCAGCGCGGGTAGCCAAGGTGCCAATACGTGGCTCTGGCTGGCTGCCTTTGTGCTGCTCTTGGCGGCCCAGCAGGCCTTTTTGATCGGTCAGATCAAGTTTGGAGCAGCGGTACGCGCCCCCGATTTTCGCTATTGGTGGGTCTTTCCGGGCGCCCTTGCGGTGATCACGGGCTCTTTTGCCCTCACAAGTGGTGCGATCACAACCCGATATGGGCGCAACTTGCCCTGGTTTGTCGGAGGCAGCCTCCTGCTGTGGCTGTTGCTTTTGCTAGTAGTGTATGCGGTCAGCGCCAATACGCGGCTGCTGGATGATGCTGCGACCGATCCTAACGCCGCCTCCTGGTGGCTGTGGACGATGTGCGGAGTCGTGGGCATCGGTGGCTTTAGCGGGCTGCTCCTGTTTGGGCCACGCCGGGTGGAAGGTGGACGGCTGTGGGAATGGGCGCAGGTCGCTGGCTACGGGGTGGTGCTGGGAGTACTGCTGCTGGCGGTGTTGTATACGCAGAGTCGCGGTCCCGAGATCGGCTTGATCGTCAGCATGTTGATCTTTGGCGATCTGGTGCTGCTACGCCGCTGGCGTGCCGCGCAGGCGGCGGAAAGTCCACGCGCGGGGCGCTTGGCACAGGGCTTGGCGCTCCTCGGGGTGCTGCAAGCAGTGGTGATCCTGTTTTTGGTGGTCTTTAACGTCTCGCATGCACCGATCTTTAACCAGTTGCGGACGGTGCCCTATGTTGGCCGTCTGGGCGAACTGACCGAAACTGGCGATGGCACCGGGCGCGTCCGCGTGTTGATTTGGAAAGGTGATGGTCAGGGCACGGGCGCGATCGGCTTGATTACCTCCAATCCGATCCGGACCATCATCGGCTATGGCCCCGAAACGATGTTCACGGTCTATAACCCGTTCTACCCACCCGAACTCGCCAAGTATGAGGCACGTGGTGCTTCGCCTGACCGCTCACATCAGGCTCAGCTTGACGAACTGGTGACCAAGGGTGCGCTGGGACTACTGAGCTACTTCTTCTTATTTTTGAGCAGCGGCTATTTGGCTTGGCGGCTCTTGTGGCGGTCCACCAGCTCCCCATTCCAGCTGCTGTACCTGGCCTGTCTGGCGATGATCGTCGCTCACCTGTTCGAAGGGCTGAGCGGCATTCCAATTGTCTCGACCTTGACCATGCTATGGGTGGCCTTCGCGGTGCTGATCGTGGGGGGCAAGCTCGAAGGGCACCTGGGCAGTGAACCTGTGCCGACCGCAGCCCCGACTGAGGAGCAACCGCTAGCCATCCCGGCTGGTGCGAAGGTACAATCAGCGAAACGTGGGCGGGGCGGCACACCCGTCCGCAGTGGCACCCGTTCGGTCGTCGCGCCTGTCCGCAGTCGGGGCACCTTTCGCTGGCTGTATGGCGTGCTGGCGGTCGTTGCGTTACTGGGGGTCTGGTTCTGGAACCTTAAGGTCGTCTATGCCGACATGTACTATAACCTTTCGCAAGGTGACGCGGCCCAAGGCGATGTCGGCAGCGCGGTGCGTAGCTTCGCGCTTGGCTTGCGTGCGGTCGCGCTAGCACCCACCGAAGATTATTATTATCTACACCTGGGCAATGCGCTGATCCAATTGGGCTATAACTTTAAGCTCCGTAATGCTCAGAGTGACGCAGACATTACCCCACCGCGTGCTAACCAACGCTTGGACGATCTGTTTAGCAACGGCACTAGTGATCAAGCAGCGGCGAAGATGTATACCGACAATAGCGGTCCACAATTACTAGAGTATGCGCGGATCGTGCTTGAGCAAGCACAGCATTTGAGCCCGACGAACAAAGACCATGCGGCTAATCTGGGACGCTTATACAATCTGTGGTACCAGCTTACGCCCGATCCCACCAAGCTACAGAAGGCATTGGAGTGGTATGGGGAAGCTGCGCGGATCGCGCCCAATGATGTTGTTATTCTCGACGAGTGGGCGACGACCGAGATGCTGGCCGGGCCGAAAAGCTATGCCGATGCCGAGCAAAAACTGCTGCATTCCGAGCAGCTTGATCCGCGCTACATCGATACACCCATCAAGCTGGGCAATGTGTACCGGCTGGATAGCAAGCTGAAAGAAGCAGGGGCGCAATTTGCCACGGTGCTCGCGCGTGATCCGAATGCCTTCTACCACGCGGATGCTGCACCCGAGCGGATTATCGCGAGTTTGGAGCACGAGCCAACAGCCTTGCAAGCGATGGCCGACGCGCTGCGCGGGCAAATTGTGAAAGAACTGCCGGTGGACCAACGGGCGACATTGCCAGCAGACCGTCAAAAGACCCTGACGACGACATATGCGCAAAACCACGCGATACTGGGCTTACTCAACGCGGCGTTGAATGACAAGGCAGGGATGCAACAGCAATTCGAGCAAGCGATCACACTGGTTCCCGACAACATTCAATTCCGCCAGCAATATACGAGTGCGCTCAGCGAAACAGCGCAGTATGATGCGGCGCTCAAACAAGCGCAGGCAGCACTGCAACTGGCGCAGAACCAGAAACGCGATGATATAGTGACGCAGATCAAGAGCATGATCACGGCACTGCAGCAGCGACACGTAGGCGGGTAAGCGGCGGATGCAATTTTTCTTGATTTTCTTGACGGCGCTCGTGTTTTCGGTGATCGGCACGCCCCTGGCCCGGCGCCTCGGCTTGCTGGCCGGGGTGGTCTCGATCCCCAACGCGCGACGCATTAATACAGTACCGGTGCCACAGCTCGGTGGAGCGGCGATGTACCTAGCCTTCATCGTCGGCCTATTGCTGTTTGGCGAACGGGCGGAGATTCGGCAACTGGTGGCGATTTTGCTGGGGGCAACCTTGATGTCGCTGTTGGGGTTGATCGATGACCGCTGGGAATTGCATGCGGGTTTGAAGCTGGTGGGGCAAATCGGGGCGGCGTTGATGCTAATCGCAAGTGGGCTGCATGTGCAGCTGCTGCACTCGATTGTGCTCGATAGCTTGCTGACGATCACCTGGGTCGTCGGGATCACGAATGCCCTAAACTTGCTTGATAACATGGATGGCTTGTCGGGTGGCGTTGCCGCCGTAGCGGCCGCCAATTTCTTGCTGCTGGCGGCCCTCAACCCGCATCCACAATTCCTGGTTGGTGGCCTAGCCGCCGCTTTGCTCGGTGCCTGCCTCGGCTTTCTGCGCTACAACCTGAACCCTGCAACGATCTTCATGGGCGATACTGGGTCGCTGTTTATCGGCTTTATTCTGGCGGCGGTCGGTATCAAATTGCGCTTCGCTAACACGAATGCCGTGACCTGGATGGTCCCGCTGATTGTGCTGGCCGTGCCGCTCTTCGACACGACGCTGGTCTTCGTCTCGCGGCTACGGCGTGGACGCAACCCGCTGACAACGCCCGGCAAAGATCATGTGTCGCATCGCCTAGTCGCACTGGGACTGACCCGACGCGAGGCCGTTCTGACCTGCTGGATCATCGGTTTTGCCGCCGGTATGGTCGCTACCTTCCTGACCAAAGCGACGATCCTGCAAGCCTACGCCGTCGGCGCGGCACTGCTGGCGAGCGGTATCGTTGGGATCGCGTGGCTTGAGCGAAGGGCACCAGGGGGTCTGTAAACGCTTATAGGCACGCGGCAGGCGTACACCGGGAACGGATATATCGCATCCAATTAAATGTGGAGCAATCAACGATGGCACATTCAGTGACACTTATGGAGGTCTTGCCGCTGGCACTTCAGTTAACGCCGGAGGACCAAGCGCGGCTTGTGGCCTTCTTGACGGAGGCACCTATGGCGAAGCCTGAGGACTCTCGCACACAGGAGGAAGCTGCCGAGGCCTTGGATCGTCTGCGCGAAGAAATCGGCCCGATCAATATCCTTGTGCGGGAACTGATCGAAGAAGGGCGGTATCGATGAGCAGTGCTATAACGATGATGCCCGTTCCGATCATTGTCGTTGATTCCAGTGTAAGTTTGAAGTGGGTTCTGAATGACGAAGAAGCCGTCACCGAGGCAGTGGCGCTCAGGGATGATGGGCTTGCTGGACGAATCCAGTGGATCGTACCTGACCTTTGGCACTATGAGCTTACGAATGGGCTGATCACAGCAGTTAGGCGGCGTCGCATTAGTGAGGCCCAGGCAATGATGGGCTTGATGAATATCATGGCGCTAGCACTACCGACAGCAGTTCCCCGGGCGGCGGACGTTTACCAAAAGGCCATTCAATACACAATTGCTGCTTATGATGCCGCCTATCTTGCACTTGCAGAAATGCTCGATGCCATCGTGTGGACCGGCGATCATCGTTTCTACACAGCGGTGCGTTCGCAGACAGCCCGTGTCCATTGGATTGGTGATTATCTGGTGTCTCGTCCTGATGCCGGAAAAGGTGAACTCTGACGGGTTACCAATACGTGGACTATGGTGGGATCTCTGTCCGCATGAGATAGTGCGTCGTCGTTTCTCCCACGATATTGAAGCCAAGCCGCTCATAGAGCTGGCGCGCCGGATTCACCTTCAGCACCTGCAGTGCGACTGGCACACCCTGTGCTTGCGCTAGAATGGATCTCATCACGGCACTTCCTAGCCCGCGGCACTGGTATGTAGAGAGGATCTCAACTGTTCGTACAAACAACTCCTGCGGACGCTGCTCCGTCGAGACAACTCCGACTGCTTCGGTATCAATCATCACGATCTGGAACTCATCGGGCTTGAACCAGGTGCTGAACCTCTGTAGCTGGAACGACTCGTCCCAAGCACCCCAGGTTTGGGTTACATACTCCCGCATAGTTGCTCGGTGAAGCTGGTAAATCCAGTCAGCATCCATAGCGTTAGCAGGGCGTAGAGCGTACAACATCGTTCTTTAGGGATCGAAATGCGCTTGCCCTTCGCCACGCCAGAGCCGGAATCCATCTCTTAAGCGTTGACGGTGACCTTCATAGAAGCCTTCGGGCAGTTCGTCCTCGGCAAACCAGCCGCTCCCTAGCGTTTCGATTGCGTGAGACGGGGTCGCCTGTTCAAGCTCAAGGTCCAATGGCTTGCAAAGGAAGGTAAATTTGTACAGATGCTGGCCATGTCCGAAGGGAGGCATATCCCACAGGCGCGAGTCATAGATGCCGACCAGTGCTACGGGTGCGCAACGTACACCTGTCTCCTCCAGCACTTCGCGGACGACGCCTGCGGCCGGCGTTTCACCAACTTCCAGCGCACCGCCCGGCATATGCCATTGCCTGTTGTCGCTGCGCTGCATTAACAGGATCCGCCCATCGTCATCGATAACGGCGGCGTTGCCTGCGACGAGCGGCGTAGGACGGGACAAGAGAGGTGTTTGCAACGGCTCAAGCTGATCGAGCGGCCGTGCCATGGCATAGGCCAACATCTCCAGCACCATATTCTGGATAGCTGCGTAGCGATCCCGGTCGTAGATATTCTGGGCAAAGTGGGAGCCGACAGCAGCCATGTCGCGAAGCTGATCGGCCCACAATGCGATTTGCTGCGCGGGTGGAAGTGCTGACGTGAGCGGTTGATCTGGCATGAGATGTCCTTGGTGGTACGACAAAGGGTGCCGAACGAAATATTATTCGCGCGGCACCCTTTATCGTATATATTACGAGGCTCACCTACAGCTGGTAGCCCAAAATCACGATGTTATGCAACTCGCCGGCATGGTCGCGCACATGATTGGCCAGGGTTCCTTCAAGGCGAAAGCCTAGGTGCTCGAAGATCGACCGGCCCTCTGCTTGCTCTTCGATCATCTCGATGATGACCTTGGAGGCGTTGAGCTCGCGGGCAGCGTCGAGAAGGGTCCGAGCCAGGAACGTGCCGAGCCCGCTTCGACGCCAGCCTTCGCTAACGACCAGGTGGCTGTCACCGACCTGCCGCTTCCAACCGACCAGCATGCGGACGTTGCCATAGCCTACGATACCTTCGTCAGCGACGGCGACAACCTGGCGCCAGTTTTCGGCCTCAGATGCATTAACCAAGCGTACAATGGTATTCGGATTATGAAAGTCGAGTTCTAGATACAGTCGATCATCCTCGGGCAGGTTCATGCCGAAGGCCAGCATAGCGTCGCGATCGCTTTCGGCCAGGGGTCGCAGCGTCACTTCGCGACCATCACGCAGCGTTGTCGTACGGGGGGCGATACTTTGTTGAGTCATATCCACCTGCTCATTAAAAGTTGTTGCGCGTCGTATCGCTGCAGTCCCTAATTGGAGCGTGGGCCAAGCCAGCCGTCAATTTGTGGCCACGTCCGCTTCAGCGCGCCACTCCCAGCCATCATGCCGATGTGGCCACCCTGGACCTTGATCAACTGCTTATCGGGGCTGCCAAACTTCGGCATCGCGTTCTCCGACTGGCAGACCGGTGTGATATGGTCGGCCAGTGCGATCATGTTGAGTAGATTGGCCCGCACATGGCCTAGGTCGACATGTTCGCCACGAATCATCAGCGTACCGTTCATTAATCGGTTTTCGCGGTAGAACTGGGTGATAAGCTGTTGGTAGGCTGCGCCGGCCATATCGATCAGGTCGTTGACCCATGTGTTCATCGCGTGCCATGCTTCGACGACCTTAGGATTATCCAGATTATCCCACAGATTAAGGTAGGTGCCAATATAATTCTCGACCGGTTTGAGCGCCTTCGCACCGTAGTCGATCAAGTCACCGGGCATGTTGCCATAGGCCGCAACAATTTTTTCGGCGTTGAAGTTCTGATCGTTCGTCCAGCGCATAAAGCCACCGGCTTGTTTATCAGAGAAATCAAGCGGGGCAGTTAATAAGATCAGGTTTTTTAAGCCATCGTCGGGCCGTAAGGCGCCATATATCGTGGAGATCAAGGCCCCCAGGCACCAGCCCAGGATACTGAACTCGTCCACAGCCGACACAGCCTTCAACTTACGGATCGCACGTGGCAGATATTCCATGGCGTAGTCATCGAAGGTGATATTTTTGTCTTCGGGTCCCGGCGCGCCCCAGTCGAGCAGATACACGTCGTAACCCTGCTTGACCATATATTCGACAAAGCTATTGCCCGGTCGCAGGTCAAGGATGGTAGGCTTGTTCATGATCGCGAAGACGAGCAGCAGGGGAATACGATGGCGCTGTTCGGCAGGCACAACGGGGATATAGTGGTAGAGCTTGGCTTTGTTGAGCGTCCAAATGACTTCCTTGGGGGTTTGGCCGACGGGGTAGCGCGTTTGCGTGACCCGCTGCAAGGTACGCATATGTTCTTCGATCTGCTTGAGGTTGTTTTGAAGCTCGTTGGCCGAGGTGGGGAGCGATGGCGTTGCCATGATCATTCCTCCTTGGTCTTGCAGCTAGTGCGGCTTATGGTTGTAAGCGCTGCGGGGTTGGGATCAGCAGGACGTTGCCTCATCGTTGCTCTCCTTCGAGTAACCACATGCTGCTATAACTATACCCTAAAGCAGTGACAGCAACGTTCAAATCGCAGCCAAATAGTTCAGGCAATCCTTCGTTTTCTCAAAATGGGTATACTGCTGCTAAGGATAAGGAGCAGCTATGCGGCGTGCTACGGTGACGGTCATGGCGCTGATGAGCCTGGCGCTGGTCGGGGTCGGAGCGGGCACATGGTACGAGTTGCCACGCATCATCGAGCATCCTGCCATACAAGCTGCCGTTACACAGAGCCCCGCAGTTGTGCCGATACCCAGCATTTTACTGCAGCAGGGCGATGGCAATCTGGCCATGGTCGATAGTCAGGGGACAGTGAAGCCTTTGACTACGGATGCTGATGGGGCGAAGCGCAGCTATACTTTCGCGGTCCCCGCGCCGGATGGTAGCCGCATCGCTTACGTCGAAATCTTACGCAGTAGCCGGACGGTGACCTCATCCTTGGTCGTGCAGCAGGTCACGGGAGCACGGCGCACGGTTTTTGACAGCCAGGAGTTACAACCTTTCTATCTGCATTGGTCGCCGGATAGCCAGCAGATCGCCTTTCTTTCCGGCACCAACGACGATATGCTGCTGCAAACAGTGGGCGTCGACGGCAAGCCGGCCCAACACGTGACGCTAGGCCAACCATCATATTTTGCATGGACGCCCGACTCGCACCGCTTGCTGCTCCATACGCGAGGTGAGGCACCGGCAGGCTCGTTGTCACTGTGGAATTTGGGTGATCCGCAGCCCACGCCCTTGAAGCCGACGCCCGCCTTTTTCCGTGCGCCGGTCTGGCTGCCAGATGGACAGAGTGCACTGGTGACGATCCAGGATGCCAACGATGTAGCCTTGGCGCGCGTTGGGGCAGATGGTGCTGTGCAGCAACAGCTGGCGCATACCAAAGCGGGGATGGTGTTCGTGCTGGCACCGAATGGCAAGCAAGTAGCCTATATCGATATGACCCGTGATGTGGCCAGCCCAGTACACCTCATTGATAGCGACGGCCACAATGACCATACCATAAGCAAGCAAGACGCCGTTAGCTTCTTGTGGTCACCCACGAGTGATCAGCTAGCCTACCTCACGATCGTCAACTCTGGTGCTCCACAGGGTGATGGGTCTGCCGCCCAGGGCGCAGCGATTGAACCAGTGGTACTACGACAAAAAGCTGCTTTGCGGCTGCGCTGGAACATCTACAACGCGGCCAGCGGTAGCTCTCGCATCTTGCAATCTTTTGTGCCGACCAATGAGTTTCTTAATCTGCTGCCGTATTTCGACCAGTATGCCCAATCGATCCGCTTGTGGGACCACCCAGGGCGGCATCTGATCTATGCTGATGATCAAGGTGTCTGGAGTCTCGACGTCGCCAGTGGTACACCTACCAAAGTAGCTGCTGGTGTACTCGGTGTGTGGATGGATCGGTAGCAGCATCGCGCGGCATATATACGAGCGCCCCAGGCCACGTGGCCTGGGGCGCTGTGCGTTATCGACATGTACCGCCCAAGCTAGCGATTAATGTAATACCATGGGAAGATACACGAAGTTCTGTGGCGGTGGCGGTGTTGTGAAGACCGTGAAGGTAGTGCTGTTACTGACACCGTTCAAGGTCGCGGTGATCGTGGTCGTACCAGGGGAGACAGCTGTTGCGATGCCTTTACTACCGCTCAGATCCGAAATCGTCGCAATGCTGGGATCGCTACTGGTCCACGTGACTTTCTTCGTAACATCCTGCCTACTGCCATCCGCAGCGATACCAGCGGCGGAGAACTGGAGTGTACTACCAACCGGCTTGCCAGTCCCTTGCGGCGTGACGATGATGCTGACGACTGGCGGTGCTACCACGTTGAACTGAGTATAGACGGTGAGCGTATTAAACGTTGCACTGATTAGCGTACCGCCGATATTGACACCGGTCGCGAGGCCGGTCTGATCGATCGTCGCGATGATGGTGAGGGTCGAAGCCCACTGCACGCTGTTCGTCAAATCCTGGGTACTACCATCCGAGAAGGTGCCGGTGGCCGTGAATTGCTGCGTCGCGCCTTTAAGAATAGATGAGGCAGCGGGTGTGATGTCAAGGCCGTGGAGGACAGCATTGGTTACAATGATCGACGCACTCCCGCTGACACCATTCAATTCAGCAGTAATCGTGGTCGTACCGACGCCAGTCCCGGTCGCACGCCCTTTCGTACCGGCGACGTTCGAGATCGTCGCGATTGTGCTGTCGCCGGTCGTCCAGTTCACCACGCTGGTGAGCACCTGTGAGGTACCATCCGAAAAGGTGCCGGTGGCCACATACTGCGTCTTCGTGCCACTAGCGATTGTGGCAGTTCCCGGTGCGACGGCGATGGACGTGACCACGGCAGCAGTCACATTCAGAATGGCCGTGCCCGACACACCTTGAGAGGTCGCCTTGATGGTCACGGTGCCGGGGTTAACACCCAGAGCCAGACCACTGCCCGAAATGAGCGCGACACCTAGGTCGCTTGAACTCCATTGCACGCTGGTCGTCAAATCCTGCGTACTGCCATCCGAGAAGGTACCAATGGCGGTGAACGGCTGCGTTGCACCCTTGGCGATGACCGAGTTAAGGGGGGCGACGGCAATGCTGCTGAGGGTGGCCGTCGTGACCAGCAGTGGTGCAGTGCCTTTGATGCCGCTCGCGGTATCAGTAGCGCTGATGTTGGTCACGCCCGGGGCTTTGCCGGTCGCGAGGCCTTTGCTGCCACTC
>JACDGP010000124.1 GCA_013821605.1 Herpetosiphonaceae bacterium | reverse complement strand
AAATTCTTGTTGCAGTTCTGGCGAGACCATCCCTAGTTTCTCCCACGGCCCCCAGTTTATCGCGACGACGTGCGTAGCCCAGCGCTGATCAAGATAGATGGCGAGTTTGTTAAGCACCTCGTTGGCTGCGGCGTAGTCAGCCTGGCCCCGGTTGCCGAAACGCCCCGAGACCGAGGAGAAGAATACCAGGAACCGCAGCGTTTCGGGCTGTAGACGGCGGCTTAACGTAAAGGCACTTGCGGCCTTGGTGTCCAAGACGCGGTCAAAGGACGCGGTAGTCTTATCCTTAATCAGCTTGTCCTCAATGATGCCTGCGCCATGAATCACCCCATCCAGCCGGCCAAAGGAGTGATAGATTTCGTCGATCAGGTTGCCAAAAGCAGCCTCGTCGCGAACATCGACCGAGTGGTAATGGACACGCGCACCGGTCTTCTCCAGCGCGTGAATATTTTCGCGGATCGCTCGTTCGTTCAGCAACTGGTGGTACGCTTTTTCCACGATCACCGGCGTTGCCGCTTGGCCCTGCGCTCGTAAGCGCGCGATTAATGCTGCCTTGAGCTCCTGAGCTGTGGTCAGCCCGAAGGTATCCGGCTTCTCAGACGCTGATGGCAGTGGGCTGCGACCGGCGAGCACGAGCGTTAGCCGATAGCGCTCTGCCAGCTCCAACGCGACGTCGGCGGTAATGCCGCGGGCACCACCCGTGATCAGCACCACCCAATCCTCCTTGATCTCGCACGTTACGGCGGCTGGGAGCGTACTCAAGACTGGCGTCAGCACAAAACGCTGTGTGCCTCGCCATCCGACCTCGGCCTCGCCGTCGCCGGTCATCAACTCGGCCAGTACGTGTTCGGCTAACGCAGTTGGCCCTTCCGCCACATGGAGATCAACGGCCTTCGACCGCACAGTTGGCCATTCAATGGCCAGTGTTTTCAATAGTCCGGCGATAGCACCGGCCCCGGGAAAGGCCTCGTGATCGGTTCTGTGAGCATCCGAGCCCCAAGTGCCCCCCATTCCACCAACCCCGATGATCGCGGCACCTCCAGCCTCCGCCGCAGCTTCTAGCTCCTCGCGCATCCCCTGCGCCAGAAGAAAGAGGCTACGTACCTCAATGGCTAGACGGTTCTGCCAATCGCTGAAGCTTAGCGCTGTAAACGGCATCTGAGGGCGGAGTGGTAGAAGGTGAATCAGCGCCGCAAGCGCGCCATGCTCGCTCCGAATGCGCTTCACCACGTCACGGATCGCTTCCACCGATTGAAAATCTATGGCGTAGACGCCTGGCGAAGGAGGCTCTTGTTCTGTCGAACTACGTAGCAGTGCGACCGGATGGCCTGCTTGCTGCAACAGGTGCGCCACCTCTTGTGCCACGCCGGTTTCGTCGTCTGTGATCAGCACGACACGACCGGGTGCTAGTGCTTTCCGCTCCCTTGGCAGCCAACGCTCAACCGCTTGCACCGTGAAGCGGTCGATAGTCATGCCGTCCCCAGCCGCGCTAGGCATCTCGTTGACCGGTGTTGGCAGCTCGGAGCGACCGGCAGGCTGCGGATCTGCTGGTTTCATCTGCTTAGTTGTGCCATTGCCATCTATTGGCACATCCCCCTGGGAGGTTGCAGCGACCGGCTGGCTGTTACCTACCACCTCAATAATGCCGCGCAGCGTCTTGAGGCTTGAGAGCCGGTCCATGGGCATATCTTGCTCATTCTTGCCCAACGCCGTCAGCTCCTGCCGCAGCTGCCCCAAAATCTCCACTCGTTTGATTGAGTCGATGCCGAGGCTGGCCTCTAGGTCCAAATCCAGCTCAAGCATTTCGCTCGGATACCCGGTGCGCTCCGCCACGATACCCAGTAGCAGTTCCGTCAGCTTGGTCGTACCCACCTGTTCGCTCGTCGTCATCGGAGCAAGTTGCGGTGGTGCAGCAACGGGGGTGGCAGTGGCTGCCGGTTGAGCCATCGCTTGTGGCTTGACCGTCTCGACGCGCTGGACTGGCTCCACTGCCGGAGCAGCCGCAACCGGTGGGACTGGACGCGCTGGCTCCACTGTTGACACCACCGGAGGTAGCTGAGCTGCTGCCTGCAATGTCGCTTGCGGTGCAGGCGGCACAATGGGTACCGCTGCCGCACTTTGGAGCGGTGTCGGAACAGCAACTGCCTCCGTCGCCGTAGTTCCCTGCAGGTAGGTCAGCATAACGTTTCGCTGCGTCTCGAGAAAGCGGTTCATCAGACCTTGAAACTGAACCATCACCGGTCCGGTTGCACCCGCCACCGGCGCGTTCCCTGCCGCCGCAGCTACAGGCCGCGCTGCTGGGGCAACCATCGCGGTGCTACTGGCCTGAGTGAACTGCTGCTGTGGCAGGGCAGCGGGGGTATTGACAGTCACCAGTGGAGCTGCTACCGGCATTATCAATGTCTGAGCGGCTGCGACCTCGTTGGCAGGGGTTGGACTATGCCCGTTCGTAGCTGGTACAGTGCCCTGACTGCGGTTCACCGGCAGGGGTGCTGTCGCCAGCGTTGCAGTCATAGTCGTTACGTGCGCTGCCGGCACCAGCTTCACTGGATGGTGCGCCAGAGCTTTGGGTTCCTGCATAGGCCGTGAATACCCACCATTGATAAACCAGGTTGTCGGTGCGAGCGGTTTAGGAGTTGTCTCCTCAACCAAGCGTGTAACGTTGAGCTTGGAGCGCGTAATCCGACCCTTGAAGAGCCGTTTGAGGTCCAGTGTGGTGCCTTGTGCCGCCAGTTGTGCCAGCGCGTGCAGCAGCTGTGTCAAACCAGACCGACCCGCTACATCAGTCGCCACCGCCACATGCGGTCGCCCATCAAGAATCTGACGTACCAGACCACTGAGCACGTTGCGTGGTCCCACTTCAACGAAAAGTCGCGCCCCATCCGCATACATCGCTTCGATCTCATCCGTAAAGCGCACGGGCTGGACCAGGTGGCCCGCCAGCAGCGCACTGATGGCCTCGGGCGTGCGTGGGTATGGTGTCGCTGTGGTATTGGAATACACCTCAAGTTGTGGCGCAGTCAGTGGTGCGCTCGCCAGTGCCTCCGCTAGCCGTTCTTGAGCTGGGGCAACGATTGGTGAGTGAAAGGCACAGGCCACAGCGATCTGCTTAGCAGCTATTTTCGCAGCCTTCAGTCGCTCGACCGCCACTTCTACCGCTGCTTGAGTTCCGGAGATCATCGTCTGCTTAGGCGAGTTCAGATTCGCGACCCACACATCTTCGATGCCTGCGATAAGACTCGCCGTCATTGCCGGATCTGCTTGCACTGCCGCCATCGTTCCGAGGTCGTCTTGCGCGGCTTCGATGATGCTGCGCCCGCGTGCTTCCGATAAGATGGCAAGTGTTTCTTCGTTCATGGCTCCGGCGGCACACAGCGCTACGTACTCGCCATAACTATGGCCGGCCAGCAGTTCAGGGCGGACACCGACCGCTTCCAAAATCCGCACCATCGCCATGTCAGCCGCACCGAGTGCCGGCTGAGCCACATTGGTCGCCATAATATGTTCCTGCTGCGCCCGTTCTTCCGCTGGTGTAAAAGCCGGAACCGGAAAGATGTACTGGCTCAACGGCCGGCCGAAGCGACTGAACAGCGTGTGATCGGCACGCTCGAATGTTTCGCGAACTTCAGGAAACGCCAGCGCCAAGTCACGCAGCATGTTCGGATACTGCGAACCCTGCCCAGGGAACAAAAAGGCGACCTTGCCCTCAGGCGCCAATGGCATCTCGGTGCAATAAATGCCGCGCGGGTCTTGTAGATTAAGCGGCTCGCTATTGTCGAGTGCTTGGTGAGCGGTGGCGAGCTTCGACCGCAGATCATCTAGCGATGCTGCCACAATTGCCAAGCGTAACGTTGCCTTTCCGTGCTGCACGCTATACGCGTCATACAAGGTGTAGGCGAGATCCTGAAGCTCGGGCCGTGCCCCGTGTGTTAGTGCCTGCTCTAATGACGAAATCGTCGTAGCCAGCTGACCACGCGATGGCGCAGACCATAGGAAGAGTTCACTAGCCCAATGCTCGCTGGATGGCGATGGTGGGAGAAAGCTGCCAGTGTATTCCTCCAGAATGGCATGGAAGTTGGTTCCACCAAACCCAAAAGCACTTACACCCCCACGGCGCGGATGGCTGGAAACACCGTTGAGCCAGGGCCGGGTCTCTGTATTAACATAAAAAGGATTCTCCCCAAATCCGGCCTTGGTATTAGGCTTGTCAACACCAAGGGTGGCCGGCAGGATCTTGTGGTGTAAGGCCAAGGCTACCTTCATCAACCCGGCCGTCCCCGCCGCACACTTGGTATGGCCGATCATCGATTTGACCGAGCCGACGGCACAGCTCTGCCGGTCCGCCCCCGCCGCAGTAAAAACACGATTAAGCGTTTCGAGCTCGGACTGGTCGCCGACCGCCGTGCCTGTTCCGTGCGCCTCGATCAGCGTGACTGTTGCCGGGGAGATGCCCGCCTTGGCATACGCCCGCTCCATCGCCAGCATCTGCCCTTCAGGGCGCGGAGCCGTCAGACTACGGTCCCGTCCGTCGCTTGAGCCGGCGACCGCTTTGATCACGGCATAGATTCGGTCGCCGTCACGCTCTGCGTCGGCCAGCCGCTTAAGCACAATGATCGTCACGCCTTCACTGATCGCAATGCCATCCGCATCATCATCGAACGTGCGACAATGGCCGCGCGGCGAGAGTGCCTGCGTTTTGCTGAAGCACAAGAAACCGAAGGGGTTTTGAACGTTGTCGACACCACCGGCGATCACAACGTCGCTGGTGCCGGTTTCGAGTTCCCGCGCAGCCAGATAGGTTGCTGCCAGCGATGAGGCACAGGCTGCATCAATGGTATAGTTCACGCCGCCGAAGTCGAAGCGGTTGGCCACGCGACCTGCGATCACGTTAAGCAGGATCCCAGGAAAAGAATCCTCGGTCCATTCCGGCAACTGGGCAAGGATCTCGGCTGGCACCTCGTCGATCAAGTCTGGCAAACCCGCTCGCATTGAGTACTGTTCGGCGAGTGCTCCTGCGCCCCCACCAGCACCAAGAATGACGGAGGTCCGTTCGCGGGGGAAAGGACGATCCTCGTAGCCGGCATCTCCCAAGGCACTGCGTACTGCTTCCAGCACCAGCAATTGGAGCGGTTCAATTGAGCGCAATGCGTTGGGTGGAATGCCATATTTGGTTGGGTCAAAGGCAACATCTTCCATGAAGCCGCCCCAGCGCGAGTAGACTTTGTCCCGGGCTTTGCGATCAGGGTCGTAATGCCGCTTCCAGTCCCAACGATCCGCCGGGACTTCCTGGATGGCATCGACCTTATTCAGGATATTCTCCCAATAAGCCCGCAGATCGGGGGCCTGCGGCAAGATACAACTCATCCCGATAACTGCCACATCACAGGGCTGCGCTTCGCTCGCCGGGGTCGTGTGACCCGCCAGGGCGCTTAGCCGCTCCGTTCCGCCGACTGAAACCTCCTGATGCAACTCCTCAACTGTACAGACCCGGTCCCGCAGCCCCGCTACCTGGCCGATCATGTACATACCCTCGTGGCGCTGTTCCTCGTCGGTGACGGCGATGAACTTCGGGGCCTGCGCATCATGTGCGAAGTCGGGGTTCCGGTTGATACCCTTGGATGCGATCCTCAAACGCCCTAGATTGAGATCTTCAAGCACGGAACGTAGCTCTTCACCCGCTTCGCCGGCCGCCAACAGCCGCTGTTTTTCCTGGCGAAACAGATCGACAAATGCCGTCTCGGCACAACGCGTGGCATGGCCTGGGCCAGTCTCAAGCAATGCAGTCTGCTCACAGCGCACGGCTTCTTCTTGGAAGCCGGCCATGATCGCGCCGGCCGCCACCGCCTCTTCGGTGAAGAGGTATGAGGTGCCCATCAGCACGCCAATCTGCATCCCACGCTCGGCGAGCGGTGCGGCCAGGGTCGCAACCATCGATGCCGACATGGCATCATGAATGCCGCCAGCAAACAAAATATGGCAATGCCGGGCTTCGCTCGCCGGCACGTCTTGCAGCAATACGTCGATCATCGTGTTCCACAGCACGAAGCTACTGCGTGGTCCTACGTGGCCACCGCACTCGCGCCCTTCGAAGATGAAGCGTCGCGTGCCGTCCTTTAAGAACAAACGAAGCAAGCCGGGCGATGGCACATGTAAGTACGAAGGAATCCCGTCTTGCTCCAGCACATGGGCCTGGTCCGGACGGCCGCCGGCGATCAAAGCGAAGGGTGGCTGGTATTTGCGAATGACCTCCATCTGCTCCTGCCGCAGTTGGGCGGGTACGAAACCGAGGATGCCAACGCCCCAGGACCGATCACCAAGCAACGTCTGCGTTTCGGCCAGCAGCACATCGACTTCCGCTGCCCGCATCAACGCGAGCGCTAAGAACGGCAGGCCACCACCTTCGGCCACGCTCAGCGCGAACCCAGAGGTGTCGCTCACCCGTGTCATCGGTCCTTGCACGATTGGGTAGCGCGTACGATGCGACTCCGCCATTGGCGCATTGGCATCCAGGGGCCGCAGCCGCTGGGCCGTCGCGATGTGGCTACCAACTGCCTCCTGAATCGCTGTGAAGATCCCACTTACGGTTCGGTAGTCATGTGCCAGCATCCCGGCGAAGGTTGCATCCTGCCCTATCGGCCAAATTTGCTCCTGCGCATTCGACCAGCCGATGTTCGCGCCAAGGGCTGCGTACCACTCTCGTTCAACCGCTTCACCCACCTGCGAGCGCGTCCCCCATTCGATCCCCAGGGCTTGCAGCCGTTCAATCGCAGCCGAGCCACGCCGACCATAAACGCGGTATGGGAGACGTAGATCCGCTCCGAGGCAGATCGTCTCACTCCCATCCATGGCGGCAATCGCCGCTTGGACGGGCTCCGGTAGTTGCGACTCGTGCGTGAGGGCCAGTTGACCATCAAGGACAACACCTGCTGCTCCTGCCGCGTAGCAAGCTGCAGCTGTATGGAGCCCAATGCCCCCCTGTGCCCAGATCGGTAGGTTAACCTCTGCCAGCAGACGCTGGAGCAGGATAAAGGTTGTCTCATCACCAACCGAACCGGCCGCTTCATGCCCCTTGGCGATCAACCCATCGACGCCCAACTCTACCCCGAGCCGCGCCTGCGGTGCGTCCGTAACTTCAAGCCAGATGCTGCGACCTTGCTCATGCAGCAGAGCAACCTGCTCGGGCAGAGCTTCCCCCGCGCCCGCACGCAAGATCACCAGCTTGATTGGCCCTGGCAGGTCAGCGAGTATCTCGTTCAGCAGTTGATGCTTCAGACCGGCCAGTCGGATACCAATCCCGCTGTCGGCATGGCGGAGCAGCAGATCCATAGCTCGCTGCGCCGCGACAAAATCGTGTATCCCTTCCAGATTCAGTACGCCCACACCTCCAGCCCTGCTGGCTGCGATGGGAATGGAAGGATCGATCCACCCAGGTAAGGTCAGGCCAACAAGTTGGAACGGTTGCATTTCATGCTCCTAAACAAGACCAAGCGTGTCGCACAAACTATCGTAGCCGACCATACATCATTGTTAGGTAATGAGATTTCTTTGTTAGGCAGAGAGACTTCCCTGGCCGATGGAGAGACTTCCGTAGCGCCGCCGCTAGCTTCCGTAAGAGAAAGCCGAAATCTCGGTCCACCTTGATATTGTAATGACGTGGACAAGAACGTATAACGGAACGACCCTCTCGCATCCGGCCTCATCCTAGATCGAGATAACACGCCGCTCCACTTCCGACGCATAGGCACGACTGACTCCGCGATGAGGATGACGCTTACGGCGAGTCTCGCCTTTGCAGTATACCACACAAATGGTGAGGATGTTTATGAAGAAATGAGCGCAAGACCTCACATCTTGTGTAAAGAATTTATTAAAAATGCTGCGGCTCCAAGTGCAGCTCGAAGAGCTGCGACTCGGACGACGGCTAAGCTTGACTCCTGGTCTTTCGCCCGCTACAATAACGGCAGTTCCGCACAACTCACTACCAATGGATGGTAATCAGCATTGGGACTTCATCGTGTGATGATCTAAGGGCCGCCCTACTCGGCCATTCCTAAGCATAATTCCGAAGTGGGTCAAGACATGTACCCGAGTGCGGGGCCGGTGCATGTCTTGGTTTTGAGGGGACTAATGAAGATCAGGCAACTTAAACATGTGGGGGCAGTCGTGGCCGCCACCCTCATCTTAACAGCGTGTGCTGCACAGCAGCAGCAACAAGCTGCGAACGCCACAGTTCAAGTCCAACGGGGCTCCCTCCAGGTCACAGTCAATGGGAGCGGTACGGTTGCACCGCTACAATCCTCCGATCTTACCTTTGGTGTTAACGGTAAAGTCCAAAAAGTGTTGGTTAAGGAAGGGCAAACGGTCAAAGAAGGGGATGAGTTGGCCGAGCTTGACTCACGTGATCTTGACCAGCAGGTGCTCCAGGCCGCAGCCAATGTAGAAACGGCCCAAGCCAAGTTGCAACAAGCCCAAAGTGGCAACGCCACGGATCAAGACAGAGCGGCCGCGCAGGCCAATGTTGATCAAGCCAAGTCGGAGTTAGAAAAAACCAAGACTGGCAACATCACCGACCAAGATCTTGCTGCGGCCCAAGCCCAGGTGCAAACCGCTCAAGGCAACTTGCAGCGGGCCAAGACCGGTAACATGACGCCGGCCGATATTGCTGCGGCCCAGGCAGCCGTAAAAACGGCTCAGGGCAACCTTCAGCACGTGCTATCGGCGGTCTCTGCAGCCGACATCGCTGCAGCCCAGGCGGCCGTGCATACTGCCGAAGCTAACCTGCAAAAAGTCCAAAGTACCGTGACGCCGGCCGATATTGCTGCAGCCCAGGCGGTGGTCCACACCGCCGAAGCTAATCTGGAGCGGACCAAAACTGGCAACGTTACTCAGGCCGATATTGACAATGCGCAGGCTGCCGTGCGGAGCGCTGAGGCCAAGCTGCAAACAGCCCAGCAGGGACCGTCACCCGATGTTGTAAGTGCTGCTCAGAACAAACTGACCCAAGCCCAGCAAAACTATCAAAAGATTTCGGCGGGCGACTCGGCTGCCAAAACGACCGCCCAACAAAATGTTCAGTCGGCTGCGGATGGTGTACGTTCGGCACAGCAAGTCTACAGCACAGCGTACTGGAACAACACGCAGGCTCAAAAGGGCATCGACCCGAAAACGGGTATTCCTTTTAGTAAAGAGCCGGTCGTAATTCTTACCAATCAGGTGCTGGCACCCCTCACGACCCCCCGCGACTATGCCAACGCCCTTACGCAGTCGAAGATCTCGTTAGACCAATCTCAAATCAAGCTCCAGCAGGCCCAGGTTGCTGCCCAGAATGCGCAACAACAAGAGATCAACGATGTCGCCAATGCACAGGCACAAATCGATGATGCTCAGACCCAGTTCAATCAAGTACAGAAAGGCCCTAAAGCCACCGACATTGTGCCAATTCAAGCCTTAGTCGATCAAGCCAAAGCGCAGCTCCAGAAGTTGCAGCAGGGTGGGACGGCGGCGGATGTAGCGGCGGCCCAAGGGCAGCTTGACCAGGCACAAGCGCAATTGACCAAGCTGCAACAAGGACCAAATCCGGGCGATGTGGCTGCGGCACGCGGTCAAGTTGACCAAGCGCGGGCGCAACTAGCTAAGCTACAACAAGGGCCAAATCCGGGCGACGTTGCAGCAGCCCAGGGACAAATTCAGCAGGCTCAAGCCCAGCTCGAGAAGGCGCAACAAGGCGGCAACCCCGGTGATATTGATGCTGCTGCGGGTCAAGTCAACGAGGCCCAGGCGCAGCTCGCCAAGATGCAGGCCGGTGGTACACAGGCCGATATAGACGCCGCCAAGGCCAAGCTAGACGAGACGCAGGCACAGTACGAAAAGCTGGCTGCGGGTGCGACCCAATCGGATCGCGCCATTGCCCAAGCCGGTGTGCACCAGGCTGAGGCGGCGCTTGCTGCGGCGAAGCTTAATCGCGATGACGCTGTTTTGCGCGCTCCTTTCGCTGGCGTCGTTACTGCAGTAACGGTGGTCGCAGGTGATCGCGTTGTGACCACAGGTACCAAGGACTCTCCCTTTACGTTGGTTGACCTCACGCAGTTGCATGTTGACGTCAACATCAGTGAGGCTGATACTACGTACATCAAAGAAGGCCAAGCGGCAAAGGTCAAAATCGACGCCCTGGGTACTAATCCCATTACCGGCAAGATCAACTATCTGGCGAAAGCCGGTACGACCGTTCAAAATGTGACGACCTACCTCGCTCGCGTCGATCTCCCCCATGATAATCCTGCGCTTCGTGTAGGTATGAACGCGACGGTGGATATTGGCGTGGCACAACGCCAGAACGTCTTAGTCATTCCAACCCGTGCAATTCGTGATGCCGGCGACAAGCACTTCGTGCGACTCAAAAAAGGTGCTACATTTATAGACACCGAGATTCGCACAGGTTTGGCTAATGATACGCAAACCGAGGTCACCAGCGGACTTAACGAGGGTGACACCATTGCTGCTCGTGGTATCGCGCCGGTTACCACCAAGGGCAGCACCGGAGCCCAATAGGTGAGGAAAAGTGAACCGAATGTCGTGCGCATCAGCTTAGCCCGGCGCCCGTCGCGTACCTGGTCGGTCAACGTAGGTGGCGAAGCCTGGGAAAGTGTGCGGATTGCCCTCGAAAGCCTGCGTTCCAACAAGCTCCGCACGATGCTAACGATGTTAGGCATTATCATCGGCGTATGGTCAGTCGTATCGCTGTTAGCAATTGGGGGGGGTGCCTCACAAAGCATCACCGACCAGGTCAAGGGCATCGGCACAAACTTGCTCACGGTGCTGCCTGGCACGCGTGCTCGTAATAATCCGAAGGCGTATAGTGGCGGTGCGCCATCCCTCAGCATGAATGACGTCGATGCTATCAGACGTACGATCCCAGAAATCTCCCTGGTAGCACCTCAATTCCAGAACGAAACGCAGGTGGTCGCCGGCTCGATTAACCGCAGCGCCTCGATTCTAGGTATCACACCTGAATATGCGACGGTGCGCAACATCGTCATGGATGATGGCCAGTTCATTAGCCAGCAAGCCGTGCATTCTGCCAGCCTGGTTGCGGTCCTAGGTAGTAAAACGGCGACCGACTTATACGGTCCGAACGATCCCATCGATCAAACGTTGCGGATTAAGGGCGAGACGTTCCGCGTGATTGGTGTCTTGCAGTCCGGTGGGGCCATCAGCGGCTATGATAGTGCAGTGCTCATTCCGATTTCTACTGCCCAAAAGAATTTGTTCGGCGCATCAGGACCTCAATCCTCCTCCTTCCCGGTCTCGCTAATTGCAGTCCAAGTCAAAGGTTCTACTGACGTCGATCCCGGGCAAGCAGATATTGAGTTGCTGATGCGCCGCCGCCACCACCTGCCGGAGAGCGGTGACAGCGATGATTTTACCGTCGTTAATCAGGCGACATTGCTGCAAACCTTTAACCAGGTAACCAACACCTTAACCGCCTTCCTCGGGGCGATAGCCGGTATTTCGCTGTTGGTGGGTGGTATCGGCGTAATGAATATTATGCTGGTCTCGGTAACGGAGCGCACCCGCGAGATCGGCTTGCGCAAGGCGGTTGGTGCCAAACGTCGTGACATTCTGCGCCAGTTTCTGGTCGAGGCCTCTGTCATGAGCGTGATGGGTGGCCTCATCGGCGTCTTCGTCGGCTACCTGACAATTGCGCTGATTAAGTTGGTGCTTTCCCAATTCTTGCAGCCGGTTATGACCCTCGGGGCCGTCATTATGGCGTTGACCTTTTCGTTACTCGTCGGGCTGTTCTTCGGTATTTATCCCGCACGGCGGGCAGCACGCCTTAATCCTATTCAAGCACTCCGCTTCGACTAACAGCGTTGGTCTATCCCCTGGCATACCTTCATCGCCGTAGGTAGTGGCCCGCAGCGTAGCATTTGTGCCCGGCGGACTAGAATAGTCTGCCTCATTGTTGAAGAGCGAGATGGAGTATAATCTCCATCTTCCGCTGCCGTTCTGCGTTTTGTCAGCTACCAAGTTGGCAAGTTGCGATGATAAGGAGTTAGGTAATCCATGGCCAAATTGGAGCATGCTATCCTGCCCCATGGCGGTAGTCTCGTAGACCGCATGCTACGAGGTACCTTGCGCGCGTCAGCTATTGAACGGGTCGAAAAATTACGGCGCGTCACACTCTCCGCCGTTGGCATCTCTGATCTGGAACTCATTGCTAACGGTGCTTTCAGCCCGCTCACCGGTTTTATGGATCAGGCCAGCTACCAAAGTGTCGTCGATGAAATGTATCTTCCCAACGGTGTGGTATGGAGTATGCCGATCACACTGCCGGTGAGTGAGGAGCAAGCACACACCCTCAAGATCGGTCAAGAAATCGCGTTAGGCGATGAGAGCGGACGGCTCTGCGGCCTGATGGAGCTTTCTGATATCTATCGGCCAGATAAACACCGTGAGGCCCAACGTGTCTTTCGCACCACCGAAGACAAGCACCCTGGCGTGGCACGCTTATTCGGGCAAGGCGATGTGTACCTGGGTGGTCAGGTGTGGCAGATCAACGGCCCCGAAAACCCACCGTTTGCCAACTATCGCTTATCCCCGGTCGAGATGCGTAAGGTGTTTGCAGAGCGCGGCTGGCGGCGTATTGTCGCCTTTCAAACCCGCAACCCGATCCACCGCGCCCACGAGTATATCCAAAAAGCCGCGCTAGAAATCATGGATGGCTTGCTGGTACACCCGTTGGTCGGCGAAACCAAAAGCGATGATATTCCGGCCGACGTACGCATGCGCTCTTATGAAGCGTTGCTGCGCGATTACTATCCCCAAGATCGGACGCAGTTGGCCGTGTATCCTGCTGCGATGCGTTACGCCGGGCCGCGCGAAGCCATTTTCCACGCGCTGGCCCGCAAGAACTATGGCTGTACGCACTTCATCGTGGGCCGTGATCATGCTGGCGTTGGTACCTATTATGGTACCTATGACGCCCAGCGCATCTTCGATACCTTCGCTCCGCACGAACTTGGCATTACCCCGCTCTTTTTTGAGCACAGCTTTTTCTGCCGTACCTGTGGTCAGATTGTCTCCAGCAAAACCTGCCCGCACGGTGTGGAGCATCACATGACACTCAGCGGTACGGCCGTCCGTGCGCTCTTGAGCAATGGTGAGTTGCCGCCGCCTGAGTTCAGCCGCCCCGAGGTTGCAACGATCCTGATCGAAGCATATCGCAAGGGCTAATCACACATAGAGGTGCCTGTGACAATGACAGACCAAGCTGCAGCTTCCATCTCCACCCGTAGCCCTCGTCTACTGGTGATCGGCCTCGATTGTTGTGCGCCGGAACTGCTGTTTGACGCCTGGCGGGATGAATTGCCAACGCTGAGCGGACTGATGGACAAAGGTGTCTATTGCCGCATGGAAAGCTGTATTCCGGCGATTACGGTGCCAGCGTGGGCGTGTATGACGAGCAGCCGAGATCCGGGCCAACTGGGCGTCTACGGCTTCCGTAATCGTGCCGACTATAGCTACGAGAACATGACGATTGCGACCGCACGGGCGATCAAGGTTCCGCGCCTGTGGAACGTGCTGGGCGATGCCGGCAAGCATGTAGGCGTGATTGGCGTACCTCAAACGTATCCGGTCTCCCCGGTGAACGGTGAGCTCGTCAGCTGCTTTCTCACGCCGAGTGCCAAAAGCCAGTATACTCATCCTCCCCAACTCAAGCGAGAGATTGCGGGTTGGATCGACGGCGATCTGCTAATGGATGTGCCTAACTTTCGCTCGGAAAACAAGGCACAAATTCTAAGCGATATTTATCGCATGGCCGAGCAACACTTTGAGATCTGCAAGCAGCTGTTACGCCGCGAGCAGTATGACTTCTTCATGACGGTCGACATGGGCGTTGACCGCATCCATCATGGTTTTTGGAAAGAAATGGATGCCCGCCATCCGAACCACGTGCCGGGTAGTCCGTTCGCCAACGCCATCCACGAGTACTACCACTTCATCGACCGCAAAGTGGCGGAGCTGCTCGAATTGATCGATGACGATACGGCCGTCCTCGTCGTGTCCGACCATGGCGGCAAGGTCATGCTCGGCGGGTTCTGCCTGAATGAGTGGCTGATTCAGGAAGGCTACCTGGTGCTCGAAGAGTACCCCACGACCCCAATGCCGGTGGAGCGTTGTAAGGTCGATTGGTCACGCACCCGTGCCTGGGGCTCGGGCGGCTATTATGGTCGTTTATTCCTTAATGTTGCTGGACGCGAGCCACATGGCATTATTCCCCCCGAGGAATACGCGCGGGTGCGTGATGAAATCACGGCCAAGCTCGAAGCTCTGCCCGATCACGAAGGCCGCCCACTCAATAATCGGGTCTTCCAGCCCGAGACCCTCTATCACACCTCCGAAAATGTGCCGCCGGATCTGCTGATCTACTTCGGTGATCTAGACTGGCGCTCGGTTGGCAGCATCGGTAAGCATGAACTCTACACGTTCGAGAACGATACCGGGCCGGACGATGCGAATCATGCACAGTATGGCATCTTCATCCTGTATGACCCACGGAAGCCGGGCGGCGGACGCCGCATTGACGACATCAGTATTTATGATATAGCACCGACGTTGCTTCATCTAATGGAGCAACCGGTGCCACCCGAGATGATCGGGAAGGTGCGCGCATTATGACCAAAGGGTTCACCATCTGGTTTACGGGCTTGTCGGGAGCTGGGAAAAGCACTATTTCTGCGCTCCTAGAGCCGGCGCTACGGACTCGCGGCTGCAAAGTCGAAGTGCTTGACGGCGACGTGGTACGTACACATTTGAGCAAGGGCCTAACCTTTTCGAAAGAAGATCGTGATACGAACATCCGCCGCATTGGCTGGGTCTGCCAGGTGCTGACTCGCAATGACGTGGTTGCCATCGCTGCCGCGATCTCGCCCTACCGCGAGGTGCGCCAAGAGGTGCGCAAGATGATCGGCCGCTTCGTTGAGGTGTATATCGAGTGTCCGATGGACGTGCTGGTTGAGCGTGATACCAAGGGGCTGTACAAGCAGGCCTTGGAGGGCAAGCTTGATCACTTCACCGGCGTAAGTGATCCCTATGAGGTGCCGGTCAACCCCGAAATCACCATCAACTCCGACCGTGACACGCCCGCCGAAAGTGCCGATCAGATCATGCGCTGGCTTGTCGAGAACGGGTATCTATAGCCATCACCACTCGTTGGCTACATCAAGAAGGATAGCAAAAGGAGGCACTAACCTGCCTCCTTTTGTCATACACCTCATACCCCCGGAGTTTCCATGCCCTTACCACTCTTGCGTCACTCCACCGGTCATGCCGTCGTCGATACCCGCCTCCAGGGACTCGTTGCTATCTTCGAAGCGCTCTTCCCCCAGCGCATCCGCGCCTACTACGTTGAAGGTAGCTATGCCGATCAATCGGCCGTCACGACCAGCGATCTCGACATTATGCTCCTATTCCGCGAGCACTTTGTGTCTGCCACCGAACGGGAGCAAGCCGAGCAGCTTGTTGCTGCCTGCACCGCACTCAGTAGCTTGGAATTATACATCGCTGTGATGGACGAGGCAGCGACGGCTCAAGGCATCTCTCCGACGCTCAAACATGGGAGCGTCTGCTTCTACGGCGCAGATACGCGTGACCAGATGCCGCTCCTGCCCATTGAGGAGTGGTCCCGGCAACGTATGCATGCGGCCTTTTGGCTGATCAACAAGGTCTTCAAGCGCCCTCCTGTTGTGCAGTTGCCGCTCACCTACCCCGATCCCCGAGTTCACTATTATGGTTATACCGAGCGCACCGTACGCCTCCCGGAAGGAACGACCGTTCCTTCGACGCGCGACTTCATCCGTGTGAGTGGCTGGGCCGCTACCGCCTTGCTGGCCTGGCAAGTCGGCATCTACGTCCCGTATAAACGCGAGTGCCATAGCCTCTACCGCCGGCACATCGGTGATGAATGGTCCGAATTTCTCGCCGATGTGTACCGCTATTGCCGTACCGAGTGGCACTACCTGCTGCCCGCAACGCCCGATGATCAGGAGCGGCTACGCGAACTCTGCACACGCATGCTGGCCTGGGAAAATCACTTTGTGGCCTGCTATAAACGTTTTGTGCTGGCGCAACTAGCAAGCGGTGACGAGCAAGCACAGTTCCATGCAATCCGCTTCCTCACCATGCTGCCCTTTGACGACACCGAAATCAAAGCTGCACTCCAAGCCTGCGACGTTCAGTAATAAGTACCAGCCTCCTCACGTTCCAGCATGCGTTTCCTTTACGAACATACGTTTGCATTTCTCAGGTATTTGTGGTATAATCCATCCCACTTTTTGCTGATCGGTAACCACATCTCGTCGGAAGGACATGTAACAGAGAAACATTGAAATGTGTGTAACGTGTAACATGTAACAAAATCACGTTCAACTGTAACAAAACGGGTGTTACGTGTAACAATCTGAACGGGAACTGTAACAAAACCGATCGGGCTCCTGTAACAAACTGAACGGGAACTGTAACAACAGGCGTAACATATGTAACACGGGAAGGCCCTGCTTGTAAACAACCGTCCGCTATTGCTCCCATTGATCACGTTGTTAAATCATTGCTAACCCATTGATCTTTCATTGCTTTTTTGCATGGAGGGCAATGATGGAGCAAGCGTTGGACGTTGATCCCTATTGCTCCCAAATTGCGAAATAGCGCGTCCCAATGCGGAAAGCCCATACTCATAAATTTCCATTGCTAGCAATGCCTATCGGACCGTCCTCCTTTCGCAATTGGCGACTCTGCTTAGGCCTATAGTGCTATGATGAAGCATGCTACATGGCATGTAACATGCTGTGCCAGCCTACGAGTGATCCTCGGAGCAAGGATGAAAGGGCTGGACAGGACATGACGATCTACAGAAAGAAAGATGACACATCACAGGCAGCGAATGGGCAGACAGCCGCGAATAGACCGCGTTCGGGTCGGCCACGTCCGCCCGGTCCGGAAGAGCAGCGCGGTGCGACTGCAGGAGG
>JACDGP010000012.1 GCA_013821605.1 Herpetosiphonaceae bacterium | reverse complement strand
ATCCTGACCTGCTCCTGGTGACTATGAACGAGCGGGTGATAGGCTACAATCACGTGCTGTGGCGCTGGACGGAGATCACCGGTGTGCGTGTTTATCTGCATTTAGGCTTCCTGTTGCCACAATGGCGCGGCCACGGGATCGGGAGTACGATGCTCCGTTGGGCTCAGCAGCGCATCCAGACGATTGCGGCTGAGGAGCAGGCCGATGCACACGCAACCTTTGCCACCAATGTGTCGAGTACCGAGCAGGAGGCCGATGCCCTTATCCGCGCGGCGGGCTATGCTGCCGTCCGGCGGCTGAGCGATATGATCCTAACGCCCATCCCGCTGGATCTCAGGCACGAACTGCCAGCGGATGTCGTGGTGATCCCGGTCGAAGCCGCACACTATCGCGCCATTTACCAAGCCATGAAAGATGCCTATTGTGAGATCTGGACCAGTACGCCGGAGAGCGAAGACGATTACCAAGACTTTCTTGCCGAAAATGTAAATACGCCGACGTTTGACCCTGCACTTTGGCAAGTTGCCTGGGCTGGCCAGGAGGTAGCTGGCGTCGTCATCGGTCGCATCGCCGGCGAGGTCGGCCACATCGCAGAAGTTGAGGTCCGGCGAGCATGGCAGCGTAGGCGGATTGGGCGAGGCTTGTTGCAGCGCTCACTAGCGAGCTTCCGCGAACGGGGCATAACCGAGGTCCGGTTGTATACGGATGCCGACAACGGTCAGGGGGCGCGGAGCTTATATGAAAGCTGCGGGTTTCGTGAGGTCAAGCAGCATATCTTTTATCGGAAACTGCTCAGCGACACATGAGGCCGTTTGGTGCAGTGCCAAGGTTTCGGGCGAGGTTCGTCAATACGGCGAGGGATCGTCTGCTGCAGTGACGCGTGAGCCTGCGCGGACGCCAGAGCGATTGGTCCGTATCGCTTCACGCTCCTCAAACGGCAGAATGTAGGCTGCCTTCCAGCGGATCTTGAATGCGGCATCGTTCAGGGCCTCACGCAGTGCGGCTTGGACGCGCGGTGCCGTATCAGCTGACCTCAGACCGTCAATCGTCTGACGTCGTACATCGGCACTCACGTCGTTGCGGAGGATGTCGATGAGGAAGCCGACGATATCATGAGATGTTTGGCAGGCTTCCGACTTACATCCTTCGCACGCAAGCACATGGACTGCTGCACTGCGCACTGCCGGAATCGTCTCCCGCCGAGCAAGCTCGATCAGTGCTTCGACCGTTCGCTCATCGAGCGGCAAGTGATCGAGCGCGCGAGCAGCACGCCGACGGACATCTGGGTCAGCATGGCGGAGGGCTTCAAGGAGTTCAGCACGTTCTGGCATATTCAGCCTCGTTGAGCACTAGACGAGCGGTTGAGCTCAGCCATTCGTAGGAAGGGATTCATCACGACTCCTCAGCCGAGGCCAACGTCCTCAAGCGAGCTTTGCCGACCTAGTATACAAGCTCTTGATGATGCTATCAAGCGGATGCTAGATGGCCAACACAATATACGCGCCGTCTACAGAAAATGTGGTCTGATCCTACGCTCATATGTTCGCATGGTATAATACTCCTAGCGAGGAATTATGGACGAACAGCGTATTGTTGACCCTGCCGAGCATCCCGAAGAATCGACGGTAGATAAAAGTTTGCGACCAAAGCGCCTGGCCGAGTATATCGGGCAGGACAAGGTTATTAATAATCTTGAGATCGCGATCAGTGCAGCCAAGGGGCGCAATGAGCCGCTGGACCATTTGTTGTTCTACGGGCCCCCCGGGCTGGGCAAAACGACACTATCGCAGATCGTTGCCAACGAGATGGGTGTTAATATCCGCATTACCTCCGGCCCGGCGATCGAGCGGGCGGGCGACCTCGCCGCGATCCTGACGAACCTCAAAAAAGATGACATCTTGTTCATCGACGAGGTCCACCGGTTGCAGCGGGCGGTCGAGGAGGTGTTGTACCCGGCGATGGAAGATTCGGTGCTGGATATTGTGGTCGGCAAAGGACCGGCGGCACGCGCGTTGCGGTTGAAGCTGCCCAAGTTCACGGTCGTGGGCGCGACCACACGGCTGGCCCTGCTGACCTCGCCGCTGCGCGACCGCTTTGGCTCGGTCTACCGCCTGGAGTTTTACCCGCCTGAGGCAATGGAGCAGATCGTCACGCGCACAGCGAAGATCCTCAAAACGAAGATCGATCCCGATGCCTCCATGGAACTGGCGCATCGTTCGCGCGGCACTCCGCGCATCGCCAACCGCATCCTTAAGCGTGTCAGGGATTTCGCGCAGGTCAAAGCGGGCGATCACGTGACCTTGGCCGTGGCGCGTGAAGCTTTGGATCGACTGGAGATCGACCAACTCGGCTTGGATGAAAACGACCGCCGCGTCTTGCGAGCGATCGTGGAGCTATTCAACGGCGGGCCGGTCGGCCTGTCAACTCTAGCCGCTGCGACCGCCGAAGAGGTTGATGCTGTCGAGGATGTGTACGAGCCGTTCTTGATTCAGCTTGGTATGCTGCAACGGACCCCGCGTGGGCGTATCGCGACCCGCCGCGCCTACGACCACCTAGGCGTGCCGTATTTCGACCGTCCGGCTCCGATCCCTATCGACGAGATTCAGACGACGTTGCTGTGAGCCGGAGCTATGCTTTGGCAAGGCTGTTGGTAGGGTGATTGGGCTGAGCGAGCGCCACGAGCTCACTAAATTGGTCCCGCGCACCGACGCAGACCAAGATGTCGCGCTCCTGGATCAGCTCGTCGCCCTGCGGGTTGGTCACCAGGGTACCGTCGGCCCGGCGAATGGCGATCACGCGCACACCGGTACGATCTTCCAGCCGGGCAGCGCCGAGCGACTGGCCACGGAGGTCTGAGTCAGAAGATACGGTTGTTTGTTCAAGCCAGTTGTCCTGGTCGTCGGCGTGCAGCAGGGTATCGATCACCTCGGTCGCACCCGGTCGCAACACAAGGCCAACCATACGCTGGCCGCCAATCGCCTCGGGTGCGATCACCTTGTTTGCGCCCGCCTTTTCGAGCTTGGGCTCGCTGCCATCCTCATTCGCCCGAGCCACGATCACAATATGCTCGTTATAGATGCGGGCGGCGAGCGTAATAAACACGTTGGTGGCATCCGAGGCGGTGGTCACTAACAGCCCACTGGCACGCTCGATACCGGCAGTTTTTAAGATGTCGTCGTGGGTAGCATCGCCTTGGATCGCGGGCCAACCACGATCACGGGCCTCGGCCACAGTCGCTTCGTCCGCGTCGATCGTCACGAAGCACTTGTCTTGTGCCGATAGTTCCTGAGCCGCGCGCCGGCCCACGCGTCCTAAGCCACAGATGATATAGTGGTCGCGCAGCTTCGCGATCTCGCGTTCCATACGCCGTACCTTTGTTAGACCTAGCGAGGTCTCAATAAATGTTTCAGCAACATTACTCAACAGATAAAAGAGCGTGCCCACGCCCGAGATGATCAAGGCGCTGGTCAAGAGTTGACCGGCCGGCGTTGCCGGTGCCAAGCGCCCGAAGCCAAGCGTCGAGATGATCAGCAGCGTCACATAGGCCGCCTCGCCCCACGCCCAGCCCTCGATCAGGTGGTAGCCGACTGTGCCGGCTGCCAGGACCCCTAGCAGCAGCAGGAGGCCCAGCGCGACTCGGTTTAGCAGCCGCCGCAGCCGCCGCAAATGAATGAACAAGCTTGTTTCCTTCCTCCGTTACCTTCATTGTAGGCTCATTCCGTTGCTGCTACAATCAGCCGCAAGCACGGAGCGCAAAACATGACACAAGCGCCTGAAGGCTGGTCCGGGCATTAGCAGCGGCCAAGGATGGTAGAATAGACTAAACACTATATGGAGGTGCCCTGACTATGGCAGTCACGGAACGCGAAATGACCCGAGCTCAGGAAGGCGATTTCCTGCAGCTCAAGGGTATTGACTATGTCGAGTTTTATGTCGGCAATGCCCGGCAAGCCGCCCATTACTACCGGACGGCCTATGGTTTTACCCCCCTGGCTTATGCCGGTCTTGAGACCGGCGTGCGCGACCGCTGTTCGTTCGTCCTTGAGCAGCGCACGATTCGCTTGGTCCTGACCTCGGCACTTAGTCCCGATAGCCCGATTGCCGAGCATGTGAAGCTGCATGGCGACGGCGTCAAAGATATTGCCTTGCTGGTTGACGACGCGCGGGCCGCCTTTGAAGCGACCGTGTCACGGGGTGCGCGACCGGTGATGGAGCCGACCGTACTGGAAGGTAAAAAAGGCCAGATCGTTAAGGCGACGATCGCGACCTACGGCGACACGGTACACTCCTTTATCCAGCGCGGCGACTACACCGGCGCTTTCGCGCCGCAGTATAACCGCATCCAAAACCCGGCCCCGGCACCCGAGGTGGGCTTTGCCTCGATCGATCATATCGTCGGCAATGTCGAACTCGGCAAGATGGACGAGTGGGTCGATTTTTATAATACCGCCCTAGGTTTCCGCCAGCTGCAACAGTTCACCGACGACGATATTTCGACTGAGTATTCGGCCTTGATGTCCAAGGTGGTCCAAAACGGCACAGGTCGCATTAAGTTCCCGATCAACGAGCCGGCGGAGGGCCGCCGCAAATCGCAGATCGACGAGTATCTTGAGTTCTATCGCGGTCCCGGAGCCCAGCATCTGGCGCTCACGACCTCCGACATCATCAAGACGGTCCGCCAACTCAAAGCCAATGGTGTTGAGTTCCTACGCACACCGGGAGCGTATTATGAGGACCTCGGCGAACGGATCGGGCACATCGACGAGGATATGACGGTGATCCGCGATCTCAACATCCTGGTTGATCGCGACGACGAAGGCTATTTGCTCCAAATCTTCACCAAGCCGCTCCAGGATCGACCAACCGTTTTTATCGAGGTTATTCAGCGCAAGGGGGCGCGGGGCTTCGGTAACGGCAACTTCAAGGCGCTGTTCCAGGCTATCGAGCGTGAGCAAGAGTTGCGCGGTAATCTGTAGATGAAACTTGTCACTTTTCGCCAATCCTTCGAGCGGGCCAGCGAAGCACGCGCCGGTGTGTTGCTGCCGTATGGCGTCGTCGATCTGCAAGCCGCGTTGCCACTGGTCTTTGAAGATATGCAGGATACGCACCTGGATATGCTACGGCTGCTCGAAGGAGGTGACGAGGGACTTGGCTTAGACGCGGCCAACGAAATCGTTAATGCCGTGATGGAACAGATCGGCGGGGCGGTGGATGTTGTGCAGGATGATGGTGATCCGGACTCCGTCGATTTAGCCGGAGCCATGTCGATCGGGGGGGCAGAACTCCTGCTGCCCCGATCGGCCGTGAAACTGCTAGCACCTTTGCCCCGACCACGCTCGTTGCGTGACTTCTTTGCCTTCGAGCAACATGTTGCCAATACCCGCCCCAAGGGCCGCGCGATACCACCGTTCTGGTATAAGCAGCCGGTTTTTTATTTTGGCAACCATCAAGCGATCATCGGTCCTGACCAACCGCTGCTGTTGCCACACACGGAGCAGCTCGATTATGAGCTCGAAGTCGCCTGTGTTATCGGGCGTGAAGGGCGCGATATCGACCCGAGTGAGGTGTGGGACTACATCGCGGGCTTCATGATCATGAATGACTTTTCGGCGCGTGACCTGCAAAAAGAGGAGATGAGTGTGGGCATGGGTCCGGCGAAGGGCAAAGATTTTGCGACGGCGCTCGGACCGATGTTGGTCACGCCCGACGAGCTTGAAGATTACATCACCAATGATGGGACCAACTTCCAGCTCGACATGGTGGCGCGGGTGAACGGCCGGACCTACTCGCAAGGCAACCTCGACACGATGCACTACGGGTGGGGTCAGTTGATCGCGCAGGCCTCGCGCGATGCAACGTTATATCCGGGCGATGTGATCGGTTCGGGCACCGTTGGCAGCGGCTGTATTCTCGAACTCACCCCTGAGGCCGTAGGTGGCTGGCTCGAGCCCGATGATATCATCGAGCTCGAAGTAACCGGACTAGGCATCCTTAAGAACAGGATCGTTTATAGCACGTGACCTGACTTAGCCAAAGGTGCTCCAGGCCCACGCCGCAACCCAGCCTAAGACCAACAGCGCACCAAATTGCATATGCAGCTTCCCAGTGAGGCGTAGTACGGGCTGGAGCTTAATAGGCTCATGTTCATTCGCCACGATGCGCATCAGGCGGATTGCCAACGGCAGCGTCAGGAGGCTGATCAGCGTCAGCCAGGGCACGAGGCCGAGCACCACCAACACCGCCAGCGAAATATAGGTCCCACCGACCAGCACATAGTATTCCAGATTGGCCCCGGCACGCCCGAACAACGTCGCCAGCGTGCGCTTGCCGATCTGTCGATCGCTGTCGAGGTCGCGCAGGTTATTCGCATGTAGGATGGCAGCAACCAGGCAGGCCACCGGCAGCGACGCCAGCAGCGCGAGCCCGGAGACATGTTGCGTTTGCACATAGTAGGAGCCGATGACCATCACCGGTCCCATGAAAATAAAGACGGCGATCTCGCCCAGGCCAACATAGGCCAGTGCGAAGGGACCCGCCGTATAAAAGTAGCCACACAGCACGCTGAACAAGCCGAGCCAGAAAATGAACGGGCCGGTCACGTAGACCAGATAGAGCCCGATAACCGAGCCGATGGTAAAGGCTAGCAGGCCACCCCCTAGCGTTTGGCGGGGCGTAAGCTCACCACGCCGGATCGAGCCGCCGTTGCCTAGCGACTGCGGGCCATCGGCGCCTTTTTTGTAATCATAATAGTCGTTGACCAGATTGGTTCCGGCTTGAATCGCAATCGAACCGATCAGGGCGAGCAGCAGCCACCAGGGATGGTGGAAGCGACCCTCATAGGCCGCGATGCTGCCGCCTAACACGACCGGAATAGTGGCCGCCGTGTAGCTCCAAATTCGGATCGCATTCCACCACACACCCATGCCTTTGCCCACACGCGCCTCCTTGATGCGCCGACTCGGTTTTTGCCACGGCACTAATAGGTATTCTAGCTCATCTAAGGCTACCGTCAGGAGCCAGCCCAGCAGAGCAATCACGACCAACCCGGCCAGCATGCGGTCGATCGCATACACTTCGTAGGCATTCCAGATCAGCCAACCGATGCCTTCGTTGGCGCCGACAAATTCGACGCCCACGATCAACGTCAGGGCGAAGCCCATGCCGAGCTTAAGGCTATTCATGATGCCCGGCAAGCTGGCAGGAAGCGCGACCGTCCAGAACAGATCACGGGGTCGCGCACCAAAGCTGCGGGCGACCTCAAAGTAATGGTTATCAACCTGGAGCACGCTGGCCGACACATTCAGCACCACCAGGAAAAAGACACTGATGGCAATTGTGGCGATCTTGCTCGTCTCGCCCAGCCCGAGCACAACGATGATCAACGGCAGCAGCGCAATCTTGGGCACCGGATAAAGCGCAGCCGCGAAAGGCTGAATCAAAGCCCGCGCGACCGGACTCACACCCATTAACAACCCGAGGCCGACGGCAGGCAACGCACCCAGCACAAAGCCCGCACCGATGCGTATGAGGCTGACCGACACGTCGCGCGCCAGCTGCCCACTCGCAATCAGCTCACCCAGACTATGAAACACCTCTGAGGGAGAGGGCAAGAAGGCACGGTTGATCCAGCCGAAGCGGACCGCAGCTTCCCAGAGCAGGAGGAGCACGAGTGGTCCAATAACGGATAAGGTGCGCGTGCGCTTCATGGTGCCATCTCCAACTCGGCCGTCCTGCTGTGCTCGACCTCGGCGCGCAGGACACCCCAGACCTCAGCGAAGAGCGCGCTGAAGCGTGGGTCGGTGCGCAGCGTGATCGGATCGCGCGGGCGAGCAAAGGGCACCATGACCTCATGTAAGATGCGACCGGGGCGCGCCGACATCAGCACCACCCGGTCGCCCAGCGTCAGCGCTTCTTCGATACTATGCGTCACAAATACAACGGTCTTGCGCGCCTGTTCCCAGAGATCGAGCAGCGTGGCTTGTAGGATGAGGCGGGTCTGGGCATCAAGCGCACCGAAGGGCTCGTCCATCAGCAGGACCTGTGGATCATAGGTAAAGGCGCGCGCCAGCCCGGCACGCTGCTGCATGCCACCGGAAAGCTGGGCCGGGTATGACTGTGCGAAACGTTCAAGGCCCATCGTGGTGATCCAGTGTTGAGCGCGGGTCAGACGCTCACGCGGTGCTACGCCCCGCAGCTGGAGACCATAGGCTACGTTCTGGGCTACGGTCATCCAGGGAAACAAGCCCGCGCCCTGAAAAACCATCCCTTTCAGAGGGCGGTTCGATTCATCGGGTGCAATGATCGCCTGGCCTGTGGTAGGTTGCTCCAGGTCGGCTAAGATGCGGAGCAGCGTCGTCTTACCACAGCCGCTCGGCCCAACGACACACACCAACTCACCATCGGCAATTGCGAGTGATACCCCTGCCAGAGCTTCAACCGGCATGTTTCGACCACGGCCCGGATAGATGACCTGTAGCGAATCAATATTAATCTTCGGTGTCATTACGCTTATTCGCTTTCGCCACCGGGCTCGTTATGGATTATGGTCAAGGTCAGCAGCGGCCTGTGTCGCCAGGCTCGTGTTGACAAACTTGCTCATGTCGATCGGCGTCTTATATTCTAGTTCACCACGCTTCAAGAAGTAATCCTGCAGGGTATTGATATCAGCGAGCGGTATCTGGCCCTTGGCATCGTATTGGGCGGGTGCGCTACGCAGGATTTCCGCTGCCGGCACCTGTGTGTACTTTTCGATAATCTTCGCGATATCTTGGTTCATATAGTTGCCCTGGAGGTCACGACAGGCCTTGAGATAAGCACGCATAAAGCCGGCGGCCGCTTGCGGATTCTTGGTCAGAATGGGATCACCCATATACACGAAGGTCGAGGTGAAGCCGTTAATGAAGTCATTACTTAGAATCGAAACGATGTTTTTGTCTTTATTAATCGTCGCAAGCGGATCACCGAGCATTGCTGCATCAAGGGCACCGCTATCCAAGGCAGCCGGAACATCGCGGAAGGCCAGCGAGGTGAGCTTGATATCGTTAAAGGTCAAGCCGGCCTTCGCCAACGCCTGAGCCAACCAATACTCCGTGGCAGCACCGGTAGCGTTAATCGCAACCTTCTTGCCCTTCAGATCTTGAACGCTCTTAATTTCACCAGTTCGTTTGGCACTGATCACCAGTGGTGTCGTTAAGGGTGGTCGTTCGCTATGCATCGGTGCGACAATTGTAAACTTGACGCCCCGATTGGCCGCATTCAACAGCCCGGCCCCTACGCCGCCGACCGCCACATCGAAATTACCGGCGGCCAACTGCACGACCGAATCGCTGCCACCTTGTACCGGCGTGAGCTTGACGTCCAAGCCTTGCTGCTTGAAATAACCACGTTCGACGCCGACGAACAAGGGCGCAAAAATCATGACCGGCACATAGCCAAGCCGAATAGTCGTTAGCGGCCCTGCACTCGCAGCAGAGGTGGTGCTGGCAGCACTTGCACTCACGCCGGATGTGCTTGCCGACGGCGCAGCGCTTTGGCTGCCGGTGGAAGTTTGACTGGCGGGAGCGCCGCAGGCGGCGAGCAGCGAAGTGAGGATAACCACGATGTAGGCTAAGTATTTACGATGCCCTGTTACACGTTTCATAGAGTGAAACTCCTGATTACAATCAACTATATCGTATCGCTTCGACCCAGGAATTGCTATCCATTCTTGATCCTACCTTCCGCATAAGACGTCTTAGGTAGAGGTAGGGAAAACTTTCACAATATACCACTAAATGGCATGGTCATTAAACGAGCGACGCCTCGCGTCTGAAAAACAGTCGTTCTGTTCTTTTCAGCATGCTGCTATACTTGGTGTCGATAATTGATGGTATCGACTGTTGGCTTTTAGCATGGGCAAAGCAGGCTCGTGGAGGGAAGGTGATGGGATCGTCCTGGACAGAGTTTTGGAACTGGATGAACGGTGCTCGTTGTCCGCTTTGTGCTCCACGTCCCAAGACAGACCCCTATAAGATCGAGATTGCCCAGCTTACGGTCTCAACCTTATATCTTGATCGTGATCAGCGATTTCATGGCTACAGCGTATTGATCTTTGATCCCCGCCATGCGACAGGGATCGAGCAACTCACATCTGAGGAATATAAAGCTTTCACAGATGATCTACATCACGCAGCGAAGGCAGTCCACGAGGCGTTTCGGCCTAACTTGATGAACTATGCCAGCTTGGGGAATGGCATTCCCCACGTGCATTGGCATATCATCCTGCGGTATGAAAATGACCCTCGATGGGGCTACCCAGTGTGGGTAACGTTAGAGGCTCCTCAGAAGGTGCTATTGAGCGATCCAGAGTATGAGTCAATGGTTGATCGCATACGCTCCTGCCTACAATGATGCGCTTGCTGCCGTCGATTACCCGGCTTCTCAACAGTAGGCGTCCTCGGAAGATACTTGTATCACAGTAACACGTCACGTGCTACACTTCCCGTTTTCTCGTCAGGGTTGATGAAAAGGACCCTTGAACTAAGCAGGAAACGATGACTGAACGACAAAAACAGCAGTGTCCTTGCTGTGGTCACTATACCCTTGACGAACGTGGCGGGTATGATATCTGTCCGGTGTGCTTCTGGGAAGATGACGATGAAACGGAAGTCTACGGTCAACCCGCAACGGAGCGACCACGAGGTCCGAATTCGGTTCACCTTTGGCAAGCCCGCAAGAACTTCTTGGCGTTTCGTGCATCCGAGGAACGGACTAAGCAGTGGGTCAGACCACCCCGCCGAGACGAGATGCCCGAAAGCGACTGACGGTTGTGCTTCCTCCTTGGCCATCCTTGATATCGAGAACCGCAGTAGCGACCATGATGGAGAACGTGCCCTCGCAACGGCCTATCGGCTACGCAAACAAGCATGGTATAGAGGGCACGGAGATCGGGAGGCAGTACTCCAGGTGATGTTCCTATTTTACTACAATAGTGCCTGTCATCGAATTATGGCGCATACAGAAGTAGGAGTAGGTGCCGGGTTTGGTAAAGGTAAAGGTAAAACTTTGACCCTGAGTGAAAAAGCCTGAGTCAAAGGCTCCGTTCGCTGTGGGCGGGGTGCCGCTTGTGACGCTATGCTCGATAGCGTCACCATTGGTCCACACCACAGTTGTACCGGCTTTGATCTCAAGCACGTTCGGCTTGAACTGGAAGAGCTTGATCTCAGCCAGAACCTTCGCTGCTGCACTAGCAGGAGCCGGGCGAGTGGTTGGCGCCGGTGCAGCTGCAGCCGGAACGCCTGTTGGGGTAGGTTGGACCGGAACAGCGGTTGGCATTGGTGGCGTGGTCATGGTAGTGGTAGGGGCACTCGTGCCTGTTGGTGCAGTGGTTGCTGCCGGGGTCATTGTATCTGTTGGAGCTGCAGTGACGGTCGGAGCGTCGGTCGATGTTGGCGCGACGCTCGGGGTAGCTGAAGGCATAGCAGTGGCAGACGGGGTTACAGCTGCCTGCGCGATGCTGGTTGCCGTGACCTGATTGGTCGTGGCTGGCGTCGCTCCGCATGCGGCTAGGAGTAGACCGATGACTGGATACATGAGTAGCCGGGGCGAAATGTTGCTTCGTATAGGCATAATGAGCACCTTTTCCGGGGTATTAGATGGGGCCGGAGTTTGACTCCAGCCCCATGCAGTATTTCCGTTCGATTTGAGTAGAGTGATGTGTGTCGCTGTTTACTTGAGCGAGGCGAAACGGCGGCGGAGACCCATACCAGTCACCAGAAGCAGCAGCCCCGTCGCGAAGGCTAGAATGTACGGCCCGCTGTTGCTCTCGGCACCAGTGTTCGGCATGGCCATCATGATCGTGCCAGCATCGGTGAACTTGGTCGAGAATTGCTTGACGATGCCGTCGGTCAGAGCGTTGGCGACCATCGGCATGTGAGCATAGGCGGCTCGCAGGTTGGTGTAAGCGCCGGTGTAGTCTTTGCTGCCTTGGGCATCAATGACGGCGTTGAGGGTTGTAACGTGGGCGGCAAGGAGGTCGGCGACGGCCTGCTTGGGCAAGTTGGGGTTGGCCGAGTTGATGAAGGCACCGAAGTCCTGGCCGTACTGGATCAGGTTCTTGGTAGCCATATCTTTCTTGGCCTGGTCTTTCGTAGCGACGCCTTGAGTATAGTCAACGAAGAAACCAATGTGCTTGCGCCAAAGGGGCAAGAAGGCGTTTTCAGCATCCGTGCCGTAGACCGAGCCGATAGCCTTGGAGAGGTCAACCGAGTTGCCATCGAGTGCAGCAGCCGCTGCTTTGAACTCGGTGTCGCGGCCACCTAAGGCTGCATTCGTGGCATCAGCCGCCAGATAGACATGCTCATTGAGCAGATTGGTCAGCGCCGAGCGCAAACCACTGGCCGAGGAGTCGGCGGCACCGGTGAATTTGTCGGGAAACTGCTTAGCAATGCCACCAGCCAGGGCGCTGGCTACCATATCCATATGAGTATAGGCTTTCCGGAGGTCGGTATAGACGGTGGGATAGTCCTTGACGGCCTGGGCATCAATAACGGCGTTCAGTGTCATGACGTGCGGAGCCAGGAGGTCGGCGACGGCCTGCTTGGGCAGGTTGGGGTTGGCCGAGTTGATGAAGGCACCAAAGTCCTGGCCGTACTGGATCAGGTTCTTGGTGGCCATATCTTTCTTGGCCGCGTCCTTCGCCGCTACAGCTTGGGTATAGTCAACGAAGAAACCAATGTGTTTGCGCCATAGGGGTAGGAAGGCGTTTTCAGCATCCGTGCCGTAGACCGAACCGATGGACTTCGACAAGGCGACCGAATTGGCATCAAGCGATGCGGCAGCAGCCTTGAATTCATCGGTGCGGCCGTTCAAGGCTGCATCGGTTGCTGACGCAGCAAGCAGTACGTGCTCACCTAATTGCGTATCGAGCAAGCCGCGGAGGTCGCCGGCCGTTGCACTTTGTGGTGCAGCGTAACTGGGGCGCGCCGCGCCAAATCCTAACACGATGACCATGATGGCCAACAAAAACGACAGTTTGGTCCGCATAATAGAACTCCTCAGCAGGTATTGAATAGTCAAGTTGTAGTTTGCCGACGTTTTCGCTTCATTACGTGCTGCACTGCGCAATGCGGTCCGTATCGATTCGATTACGTGGAATTGATTGTGCATCCGGTCCGGTAGCACACAGCTTAATGAGTATTTCATTTCGCTGTCTGGTCTATATTCGTTCGAATACACATAGCTGGATGCACCAGTTTATATGAAGCACCACAAAAACTGGTCAGAAGGCTGTTGCTGAGGAAAATTGAGAGGGTAATGATAAGGAGCAGGGAATACCTGCTCCTTGGGAAGCTAGCGCCGTAAGGAACGGCAGACCTGTGGCTAGAAGTGGCGCGACCATTCTTTGGGCCAGCGCTCAACGACGATTTTCTTTTCGGTATAAAACTCAACGGCATCACTGCCTTGGGCATGCAGATCGCCGAAGAAGCTGTCTTTCCAACCTGAGAACGGGAAGAAGGCCATCGGTGCTGCCACACCAACGTTGATACCAATGTTGCCGGCACGAGCCTCGTAGCGGAACTGGCGTGCAGCGGCCCCGCTACTTGTGAACAAGCAGGCCATATTGCCGTAGGCCCCAGCATTTACCACCGCAATGGCTTCTTCGATGGTCTGGACGTTGATCAGGCTCAGGACCGGCCCGAAAATCTCGGTGCGGGCGATCTCGCTACGGGGATCGACATTCTGCAGGATCGTGGGGCGGACGAAGTTGCCGTGCTCGTAGCCGGCAATCGCCGGATTGCGGCCATCAACCATGACCTCGGCACCTTCGCTGGCGCCCTTGCCGATCAGCATTTCGATGTTGCTGCGGCTCTGCGGGGTGATGACAGCACCCATTTCGATACCGTCGTCTAGGCCGTAGCCAACCTTGCGCGACGCAGCAGCATCAGCGATCTGCTCGGCAAAAACATTGCGCGCCTCCCCCACGGTGATTGCGACCGAGGCGGCTAAGCAACGCTGGCCGGCACAACCAAAGGCCGCATCGGTCACGATGCGGGTTGTCATATCCATATCAGCATCGGGCAGCACAATCACCGGATTTTTCGCACCACCTTGGCATTGGGCGCGCTTACCGTTGGCAGCGGCGCGGCTATACACGTAGCGGGCGACGGGAGTTGAGCCGACGAATGAGATCGCGCGGATGAGGGGATGATCGAGCAGCGCGTCAACCGCTTCTTTGCCACCATTAACCAGGCTGACGACGCCAGAGGGCAGGCCGGTCTCGACCAGCAGCTCGACAATGCGACCCATGGTGATGGGCGTCTTCTCAGAGGGCTTAATAATGAAGCAGTTACCGCAAGCAAGCGCATAGGGCAAGAACCAGAGCGGTACCATGCCGGGAAAGTTGAAAGGCGTAATGGCGGCGACGACGCCAACCGGTTGGCGGATCATGAGTTCATCGATGCCCGAGGCAATATCTTCGACGTTGGTACCTTGCATCATCATCGGGATACCGCAGGCGACCTCGACATTCTCGACAGCCCGGCGCATCTCGGCGCGTGCTTCAGTGAGGGTCTTGCCGCACTCCTGGGTAATCAGGCGGGCGATCTCATCGAAGTGTGCTTCGAGCAGGCTGCGGAACTTAAAGAGGTAGCTGATCCGCTCAGTCGGCGGGGTACGGCGCCAACTCTCCCAGGCGACGCTAGCGGCCTGGGCGACAGCATCAACCTCGGCGCGCTCAGAAAGCGGGACCCGGACAATCGTTTCGGTGGTCGCCGGATTGTGAACATCAAGAAACTCGCCGGCAGCCGAACGCTGCCAGGTGCCATTAACAAAGTTAAGTAACTGTCCATCCTGTATCATATGATTCTCCCCGTTGAGCTTATCGCTTGTGGCCCCATTATGCCACAGAGTGCTTGCAGTTTAAGCCACCGCGCGGTCGGTAATTTCTAGGGCCTGATCGATAATCGCAAGCCCTTCGCGCAGTTGTTGCTCGTTAATACAGAGCGGCGGATTGACAAAGAAATTGTTCCAGCGCACAAAGGTGAAGAGGCCATGTTCGCGCAAAAAGGCGTTGAACTGCGGCATCGGTCCCATTTCGTTCGCTTTGGGATTATAGGGCGTCATGGGTTCACGCGTTTCACGGTTCTTGACCAGTTCAACCAGGCTAAACAAACCGATCGCACGCACATCGCCGACCGATGGATGGCGCTCCTTGAGCTGCTCAAGTTCGCTTTTGAGCACCACGCCAAGCGTACGAGCATTCTCGATCAGATGGTCTTCTTTGTAGACGTTGATGCAGGCCACCGCCGCCGCGCAGCCGACGGCATGGGCGTTGTAGGTCAAGCCGGCATACAAAGGATGGTCTTCAAAATAGTCGGCGATCGTGTCGGTGACCATGGTCGCACCGAGCGGCACATAGGCCGAGGTGAGGCCTTTTGCCATGGTCATGATATCGGGGGTGATGCCCCAGTGATTGACTGCGAACCACTCGCCGGTGCGGCCGAAGCCACTCATGACTTCGTCGCAGATCAGCAAAATGCCATGCTTGGTACATAGGTCGCGCAGCCCCTGCATATAGCCGTCGGGCGGAATAATGATGCCGTTGGTACCAACAACCGACTCCACAATCACTGCCGCAATGGTCTGCGGCCCCTCGAACATGATGACATCTTCGATATTATTGAGACAGTCCATGGTACAGGCGGGCTTATCGCCACACCAGCGGCAGCGGTAGTGGTAGGGGTCCATGGCCCGCACGACACCGGGGATACCCGGCTCAGCAGCCCAACGGCGAGGATCACCGGTGAGGGTCATCGCACCAGCCGTCGCGCCATGATACGAACGGTAGCGCGCGATGATTTTGTTGCGCCCCGTGAACATGCGGGCGATCTTGATCGCATTCTCATTGGCCTCAGCACCACCGTTCGTAAAGAAGGCTTTGCTGAGATTGCCGGGCGTGATCTCCTTGAGCAAGCGACCAAGCTCGGCACGCACGGCCGTGGTAGCGACCGTGGGCGCAACATAGCACAACTGGTCCATCTGGGCTTTCACGGCGTCGATAACGCGTTTATCGCCATGGCCAATATTGACGCACATCAACTGCGAGTTGAAATCCATGTAGCGTTTGCCATCAACATCCCAAAAGTAGATGCCGGAGGCGTGATCGATCACGAGCGGCTTCATGGCGCTCTGGGCAGTCCACTCATAGAGCGTGGTTTCACGTGAAAGGTCAAGAATATCTTGTCGGGAAAGGTCCGAGATGGTCATTCCAAGGCTCCCTGTACTACGCGCCGTTGCGCTTGTCCCATTGTTTACGAGGCACGAACTTGCCTGCACCCTGCTCGCCTTTCCATTCACCGTCCTGTACCAGAATGCGTCCGCGTGACAGCACGACACTCGGCTTGCCCGTGACCTGCATGCCCTCATAGAGGTTGTAGTCGGTGCGCTGGTGCTGAGTCGCCGCACTGATGGTATGCGTGGCATTGGGATCCCAGATGACGATATCCGCATCGCTGCCGGGGGCCAGGGTGCCTTTCTGAGGGTACATGCCGAAGAGCTTGGCCGGATTGGTGCAACAGAGTTCGATCCAGCGGTTGAGCGAGAACTTGCCGCCGCGCACCCCTTGGGTATACAACACCATCATGCGATCTTCGATGCCGGGGCAACCGTTGGGGATCTTGGCAAAATCATCTTTGCCTAGCTCCTTGCCGGGCGTACGTCCATCCTTGCCACCTTCAAACCAGAAGGGGCAATGATCGGTCGAAATGACCTGCAACGAGTCATCAAAGACGCCACGCCACAATGCCTGCTGATCGCTTGGCTCGCGGAAGGGGGGGGAGCAGACCCACTTGGCCCCTTCAAAGCCCGGTCGTGCCAGGTCGTCTTTGGTGAAGAAGAAATACTGGACACAGGTCTCGGCGTAGACGGACTGGCCACGCGCCCGCGCCCCACGTACCGCTTCGAGGGCGCCAATGTTCGTTAGATGCACCACATACAGCGGCGCACCGGCCACTTCGGCCAGCCGGATGGCGCGGTAGGTCGCCTCGGCCTCGAGGGCAGCCGGGCGCGTCAGGGCATGATACTTGGGCTCAAGATGACCGGCAGCCTCAGCTTGGTGGACCAGAATATCGATGGCATCGCCATTCTCGGCATGGACCAAAATCAACAGGCCGTTGGCAGCCGCCATTTCCATGGTGCGAAAGAGGGTCGCGTCGTCGACCATCAGCGAGCCTTTGTAGGCCATAAATAGCTTCAGGCTGGTAACACCCCACTCAACGCATTGCGGAATCTCGGCCATGATATGGTCGGGCAGATCGGTGATCGCGATATGAAAGCCGTAATCAACGGCGGCCTTGCCCTTGGCCTTGGCCGTCCACATGTCAAAGGTTTCGCGCAAGGTCGCCCCTTTGGGCTGGATCGCAAAGTCGATATGCATGGTCGTGCCGCCGAAGGCTGCAGCGCGATGGCCGGTGAAGAAATCGTCGGAAGAAACGGTGCCACCGAAGGGCATATCGAGGTGCGTATGGACATCAATGCCGCCCGGGATCACATACTTGCCCTTGGCATCAATGGTGGTATCGCCCGAGAGGCCATGGCCAATCGTAGCAATTTTTTCGTCTTCGACCAATACGTCGGCTTCGTAGATGTCAGCGGCGGTCACGATGGTTCCGCCTTGGATTAGTGTACGCATCGCAAGCTCCCTTTGAATGGTCAGTGCTGCATGCTTAACGACGGGAGGATCTCGCGACCGTAGACCTCCAGTGTCGCTTCCTCATCGCCGCTCATTAAGTAGATGTTGAATTGGTTAACGCCAAGCTCCGCTAACTCCTGCAAGCGCCGCTTGTGCTCGGTAACAGGGCCGACGATGCAGAATCGATCAACAACCTCGTCATCAACGAACTCCCCGTTGCTGCTGCCTACATCGGCATGGTGCAGGTAGTCGTAGCCGGTGCGGTTACGGACATAGCCGATCAACTCTTGCGGCAACTCGCTGGGCTCATAACGGGCGATCAAATCCATAACGTGGTTGGAAACAAGCGCCGGGAACCAACGCACCTGCTCCCGCGCCTTGGCCAAATCGTCCGAAACCCAGACGGGTGCGGCAGCCATGATTTGGATCGTACGAGGGTCACGGCCGGCGGCCTGGGCGCCCTCATTGACAAAGCCCATACACCACTTAATCAAATGAGGATCGGCGAACTGCAGGATGACGCCATCGGCAATTCGCCCGGCCATGTGCAAGGCTTTGGGTCCATAGCCAGCGATCCAGACGGGCAGATTGCCTTCTGCCCACGGCAGGCGGATCGACTCACCGTCGTAATCGGTGGCGTGTCCGTTGCCAAGGTCCTTAATGATGCGGATGGCCTCTTCCAGGCGGGCCAAGGTCGTCGGTTTCTTGCCCAGCACCCGGCGCGCACTATCACCACGGCCGATGCCCAGTTGCATGCGGCCGCCCGAGATCAGGTTGAGCGTGGCCAACGCGCTCGCTGTCACGCTAGGGTCACGCGTAGCCGGGTTGGTCACACAGGTGCCTAAGCTCATGTGTTTGGTGTTGAGGGCCATCATGGTCAAGATCGGATAGGGTTCAAGCCAGAGCACATGTGAGTCAAAGACCCAGCCATAGCCGAAGCCGGCGGCCTCGGCTTGGCGCGTCAGAGCAACCGCACGCTCTGGGCTGGTATCGAGCTTCAAGGTAATACCAAAGTCGAGCATCAAGCGCTCCTTCGAAACTCATGATAGGCCTGGGGATACCCAACACCCCCAGGCCTATCATCTTCACTGTTACTGCTTTGCGCTAGCCATTTGCCAGATTTCCTGGGTATAGGCTTTGTCATCGGGGGCCTTCTTGATCACGCCGAACTTCTGAGCGATATCGGCGGTTTGCTTGAAGGCATCAGGGCACATATAGCCAATACCTTTAGCACAGCTGGGCAGCGGATAGATCAACTTGTTGATCTCGTCAATCTGCCATCGCTGCGCGTCGGCCTTCATCACACCGCTAGCATCGTTCTTGAGCACGATCTTAACGCAGTCGGCGGCGTTGTCACGGCAATAATCCCAGCCTTTGAACGAAGCCCGTAAGAAACGAGCGGCGATGTCTTTGTTTTTGGCATCCTGCAAAAACGACTCCGTGGTGAAGATGCCATCTTCGAGCATCGCGGTGCCTTCTTTGTTGAAGTCGATGACGTTAAACTCTTCGGGCTTATGGCCAGCGGCCAGCACCTGATAATACTCGTTAAAGGTCATGGCCGAGGCAGCGTCCAACTCGCCACCCAGGAAGGCGTTCATATCGAACTTCTGGCTGACAATTGAGACATCCTTGTCTTTATCGATATTGTTCTTGGCCAGCGCAGCATAAAGCTCGAACTCGTTGCCACCGACCCACACACCGACCTTTTTACCCTTCAGATCGGTGGGTGCGTTGATATTCTTATCCTTGAAACTGATCTCACGCATGCCACTGCGTTGGAAGACCTGAGCGATGTTGACCAGCGGCACGCCTTGCTCACGATTACTTAGCAAGCTGGGCAACCAGTCTAGCCCAAACTGCGCCTGGCCACCGGCGACAACTTGCTCCGGCACGATGTCGGGGCCACCAGGCCGCAGCGTCACATCAAGGTTTTCTGCATCATAGAAGCCTTTTTCCTTAGCAGCGTAGTAGCCGGCAAATTGGCCTTGCGCCACCCATTTAAGTTGCAGGGTGACCTTGTCTTTCGGTCCGCCAGCAGCAGGTGCCGCTGCGGCTGTGGTCGAGGTCATGGCAGGGGCCATCGTCGCAGCATCAGTCGCTGCGATGGTCATCGCGGGCGCCATTGTCGCCGCGTCGGTTGCTGCCATGGTCATGGCAGGAGCCATTGTCGCCGCGTCGGTCGCAGCCATAGTCATGGCAGGAGCCATTGTTGCGACTGTGTCGGTACTTCCGGCAACAGCCGTCGCTGCGGGGCTAGTTGTCGCGGGGGTTTGACCACAAGCAGCCAGCACGAGTGCAAATAAGGCCACGATTGGCAGGGCCGCGAAGCGTTTCTGTCGTTGCATCATTTTCTCCTTTGACCAGTATAGGGATTAACCAAGCAGATACCGCCGGGCTCGGAGTGTCTTCCGTGCCAATCAAACTCCTTTCTTGCTAACAAGGGAGAGCCTTACTTAGCTTTCCCCAGTAGTATTCCAAGGCATCACAAGACGCTCGGCCACGACGATCACCAGATAAAACGCCATACCGAGCCCACAAGCGACCACGATGGCAGCCCACGCTTCGGCATAGTGGCCGATACCGGCCTGGGATGTTATGTAAACACCAAGTGCCTTGAGCGGGCCGCCAAAGAACTCACTGACGATCGCACCAATGATACTAAGCGTTGCTGAAATTTTGAGGGCATTGAATAGAAACGGAAGAGCGGCAGGCACGCGGAGTTTGAGAAACGATTGTGTCGAGGTCGCAGCGTACGAATGCATTAATTCCAACGCTTCAGGTGCAGGCGACAAGAGGCCACGGTAGGTATTGAGCAACGTGGGGAAAAAGGTCATAATCGCGACGATCACGATCTTGGAGCCCTGTGTCGTCGAGCCAAACCATATCCCGACTAGAGGTGCGAGAGCGATGATCGGCACGGCATTTGAGGCTACCGCGAAGGGTAGGAGGCCATGAGCGATCCAACGCCAGCGCACGCTGAGCACGGCTACTGCCGCACCGAGGCTACAGCCGATGATGAAGCCCCATAACGCTTCCTCAAAGGTATATAAGCCGATGCCCAGCAGAAAGCTGCCACGTTCTAGCAGGCGCGCACCGATGAGGCTAGGCGGCGGCAGCAGATATACCGCGACATGGAAGAGCCGGACCCCCACCTCCCAAAGCACAAGCACGAGGAGCAGGGTGGCAAGCGCGGGTCCCCAGCGCCAAGCGAAGGCGCGTCCGCGCGCCGCAGGGCTCAGTTGCTTCAAGTTAGCCTGTACAACAGCCATAGGCCTCCACAAGATAGCGTGTTTTCCGTCCCGAACTGGCTAGCTATGTCGCAGACGCTCGCGAACTTCCGTAGCGAGTGCGAAGAAGTGCGGGTCTTCGCGGGTGAGGGTATCACGCGGACGGGGCAAGTCGATCGGGATGATGGCTTCAATACGACCGGGGCGCGGCGACATCACAACGACCCGATCTGAAAGAAAGACAGCTTCGGGAATAGAGTGGGTGACAAAAATGACCGTGGCATTGGTGCGTGCCCAAATTTCGAGTAACTCGCCTTGCATGCGTTCGCGCGTGAGTTCGTCGAGCGCGCCGAAGGGTTCGTCCATCAACAGAATCGATGGGGCAAAGACCAGGGCACGGGCGATCGCGACGCGCTGCTGCATGCCGCCCGATAGCTGACGGGGGTAGGCCTGCTCAAACTCAGATAAGCCCACCAGTTTCAGCATCTCCGCCGAGCGCCGCGCACGCTCGGAACGAGGCTGACCCATGATCTCCAGTGGTAATTCGACGTTGCGCTGGACAGTGCGCCAGTCGTACAACACCGGGGCTTGAAAGACGATGCCATAATCACGATCCCGGCGAGCGCATGTGGGCGTTTTGCCTTTGACCGCAATCGAGCCAGCTGAGGGTTGCGTCAGATCGCCGATTAGTCGCATCAAGGTTGACTTGCCACAGCCGGATGGACCGATCAATGAGATGAATTCGCCGGCGCCGATCTGCAGCGAGACATTCGCAAGGGCCACGACCTGGCCGGCCCCACCCTCATAGGTCTTGGTTAGGTTATTGATGGCAATAACCGGTGCTTGTACTTGCATAACAAATCCCAACACGCGAATTTGATTTTAGGCAGCGCGGTGAACGATCACGTCTGGGCTTGCGGGCCAACGATCAGGCGCTCGGCCAGCACAACGGCCCCATAGAAGCAAAGGCCCAGCAGACTGGCTACCAATACCGCAGCCCACAAGTTTTGGGGGCGGGAGTTGTAGTACTGGGCCGCGTTAACGACGACAACGCCAATACCACGTGCCGCGCCCACCGGCAGTTCACCAATGATCGAGCCGATGATGCTGGCCGTTGCCGCGATCTTAAGCGCCGTGAATAAATAGGGTAGCGACGCTGGGAGCCGCAACTTCCAGAAGATTTGCGAACTACTCGCGGCATACGAGTGCATCAACGGGAGCGAGTCAGGTGGCGCAGAACGTAGGCCGCGTAACATCCCAATGGTCACGGGAAAGAAGGTTAAATAGGCGGCGATGATCGCCTTCGAGAGCCAGTCCGGGGCACCCAGATGACCCATACCAATCACAACCATTGGGGCAATCGCCAAAATAGGTACAAGCTGCGAGCCAACAACATAGGGCAGCAGGCCACGCTCAAGCAACGGCGACGCAGTAAAGACGACTGCCAAAAGACAACCAAGCACGCCTCCCAGAACAAAACCGGTCAGCGCCTCGCCCAGCGTTGCAGCAGCATTATTAAGCATAAGCACACCCCAGTAGGGGCCACTGCCACCCTGGGTGCGCGTACCGAACTCCAGGAGGATCGAGCCGATGTGGGGCAGTTTGCGGTCTGGGAGATGGAAGAGCAATTTGGCGCTTTCCCAGAGCACAACGATCACAACAACCAGCGTGATGACCGCGAAGGTGCGGCTCTCGCGCAGCAAGGGCCGTACTCGTCGCGATGCGGCAGGTACATCGTGCCCCAGCAGGATGAGATCGTCACTCACGCCAACCCTCCACGCGGTTGTCCTTCCCTGTGCCTGTAGTAGTGGTATCCGCCAGCGGTGCGGGTAACGCCCTGTCAAAGCTTTCCAGTGGAAAGGAGGAGAGCACCTGATATGGATTGGCACTATAAGGGTAGTAATAGCGCTTTGTCAAGCGGCGGGCAGAGGCAGCAGGAATTCCCAACATCCATTGCTCCTTCTCAACATTAAATAGTAGCATGGTGTCACAGAACAAGGATGGTAGTCGTAGAGCACTGGCATGGTGGCTGCTACATGGTTAGGCAAATACTTGTGTCAGCGCGTGTGCACCGGGGGAAAGAGATATATGGATGAAATGCAGGCAGATGTGGTGTGTATCTCGCACCTCTGGTGGAATTGGGTTTGGCAACGGCCACAACAGCTTATCACCCGGTTGGCTCAGCACCATCGCGTGTTTTGGACGGAAGAGCCCCATATCGAGATAGGCCCACCGAGCGACGCATTTGAAATTACCGAGGAAGCTCCACATCTTACACTCGGGCGATTGATCTTGCGTAGCGACGCAGATACATTCGTGAGCCGGCTTAAGCAAACATTGACGCAATCGGGCGCCGATAATTTCAGATTGCCGGCGGAGTTGCGCGAGGCGAGCTTGTTGTTTGAAAGCTCGGCTCAAGAGCGGCTGGAGCGCGAGGTGGTCGAGTATGTCAGTGCTTGGCGGCACGGTCCACTCGTGCTCTGGCTGTATACGCCGATCGTCGCCAATTTCATCGACCTGCTCAAGCCTGATCTGGTCGTGTATGACGTGATGGACGAACTCACAGCTTTTAAGTACGCGCCGCCACGGCTTAAGCAACAAGAGCAAGCACTCTTGCAGCGGGCCGATCTGGTCTTCACGGGTGGGCCAAGCCTGTACGAGGCACGGCGTAGTCGCCGACCGGATGTGCATTTGTTTCCCAGCGGTGTCGACCGACAACATTTTGCCCAGGAGTTGCCCGCACCATTAGCACTTCGCGATCTCCCGCACCCGATCATCGGCTTCTTTGGGGTGATCGACGAGCGAATCGATCTTGAGCTCCTCGCGCGGGCTGCTCAAGCACGGCCCGATTGGAATTGGGTGATGATCGGCCCGGTCCTTAAGATCGAGGAGCAGAGCTTGCCGCGCGAGGTAAATATTCACTATCTTGGCAAGCAAGCGTATGGGGATTTACCAACATATCTCAGGGCGTTCGATGTGGCAATGCTGCCGTTCGCGCTGAATGAGGCGACACAGTTTATTAGCCCGACTAAGACGCTCGAATATATGGCAGCCCATAAACCAATCGTATCGACGCCAATCAAGGATGTCAGTACTTTGTACGGCTCGGTAGTGCGGATTGCTGCGACTGCTGAAGCATTCGTCGCGCAGATCGAGGCCGCTCTCGGGGAAAGTGCAGGGGAGAGCGACGACCGCCATCATCGTGAGCTGGAGTTGCTGCAGCGCTATGAATGGGATCAGATCGCTGCCCAGATGAATACGTTGATCGAGGAGCGCTTGCAGCAAAAGCTGCACATGGCCCGCAGCAGGTCACGGTAATGGTGGTGCTGCACCTAGGTGCTTGACATGCTGGGCATAATCAAAGCGGAGGTGCCTGCTCATGCTCAAGCTGCTGTTGGTCGAAGATAATCCTAAGCTGCGTCCTGCACTGGCTGCCGGCCTCAGTGCGACCGGGGCAGTCGAAGTCGTGGCGAGCTGTGATAGTGGTGAAGCGGCGATTGCGGCTTGCTGGGAGCAGCCACCAGAGGTGATGCTGATGGATGTGCAGCTGTCACCAACAATGAATGGTATCGAGGCGGCCGTGGCTATTCGGCGGGAGTTTCCGCGCTTGCCGGTGGTCTTCTACTCGATCCAGGATGACGACACCTATTACCGCAGCTTCCGGTGCTCAGGCATTTTAAGTCACTATGGCTATGTACGGAAGTCGAACTACCTGCTCCCACAAATGATCGTACCACTGTTGCAGGATGCTGTCGCAGGCCGGAGTTTTATCGATCCTGAGATCGAGGCACGAGTGCAAGAGGTGCGGGTGAAAGATGAACAATCACCGCTCGCCTTGCTGGAGCCCAACGAGCGGGCGGTTGCCAAGATGCTGGCAGCCGGGCTGAGCAACGAGCAGATCGCTGCACGCATGGGCTTTCGTGATAAGCGCACGATCAGCCGGACCAATGGTCAGATCTATACGACCTGGGGGCTGAATGACAGTGCCACCGATGAAAAAATTGCGCGAACCCGTGCAGCATTGATCGTCCGCGCAGGACGGTTAATGATGTGGGACGCGGACGGTACTGCCTATGTTTTGGATAGTCGGAGCGAGTGGATACCTCTCGAAACGTGAGCCTGCTCCTCAACTGGGCGCTGATCGCGCTCGCCTTGTTCAACACAATGAGCTTACTGTGGTTAGGCTTAGCGGTACTGCTGAACGCCGAACGACACAACTGGGTCACGTGGGCCACCGGCGGCAGCATGGTATTGGGCGGCCTGTTGTATGCCGCGCATGTCACGGTTATCGGTCGGAGCGGGATGGTGTGGTCAAGCGACCTCCAGTGGTGGTGGCAGATCGGCGCACTCCCGGTGCTCGGCGCGCCGTATGTCTGGTATGTGGTGACGGTCGGCTATACGGGCGTGCTACGGCTCCAACGGCAGCGTGTCCTGCTCATGGCAGCAACTGCGGCGGCCTTGATCGGATTAGTGCTTCACGCTGCCGGACAGGTGGCAAGCAGACAGGCCGGTCTGTCCTGGGAAGATGCTATCATTCTGGTCATGAATCCGATCTTTAGCAGCGGCTGCATCGGCTTGGCGCTGCTGGCCTTGCGGCAGCCGGCGGCTTCGGATCGGCTAATGGGCGATCTGGCACGGCAGCGAGCACGACCCTGGTTAACTGCTTCGGCGCTCGTGCTTTTGGTGATCAACCTGAGCTTCATTGGGACGATGGTTGTCTGGGCTCCGTGGTCAGCACCCAACCCGGTCCAGCGTGTCCCGGACCAGGCGATCATGGGCTTTGATCTGCTTATCTCAAGCCTCGTCGCGGTCACAGTCGTGCTGACGGGACAAGCGATCGTGCGGTACGAAATCTTTACTGGCAAAGCGTTGCCACGCGGTGGTCTTTTTACGCACTGGCGGCGCACCTTGCTATTAGCCGGCGGTTACGGGAGTCTGTTGGCAGTCGTCGTGAAGCTGCCGCTCCAGATCGATCCGATCTCCTATCTAGCCCTAACGACAGTCGTGATCACGCTGTTTTATGCGTTGCTGAGCCGGCAAGCGTATGGCGAATACGAACGGAGCATGCAGCGGCTGCGACCGTGGATCGGGAGCCAACAGAGATACGAGCAACTGCTGCAGCCAACGGCAACACCACCGGAGGACGGAGGATCACCGCTACGGGCACTGTGTGAAGATGTCCTGGATGCCGAACGTGTCTACCTCCTGCCGCTAGGTACGCTTGGACCGCTGTTGGGCAGCGGCTTTGCCTACCCACCTGTGACAGCGCTCCCGGTCGTCACCGGCCTGATCCAGCACTTTGCTACACCGGAGCTGAGGTGCATCCCGCTTGAGCCGGGAGCGTATGGCGGAGCGATCTGGGCGGTACCACTTTGGGGCGAGCGCGGCCTAGTAGGACTGCTATTATTGGGACCGAGGTGCGATGGCGGTTTGTATACGCAGGAAGCCATCGACGTTGCGCGGCTGACGGGCGAGCGGCTGGTCGATACGGAAGCCAGTGCCGAGATGGCGCGACGGTTAATGCGCTTGCAGCGCGCACGCCTGGCCGAAACACAACTGCTTGACCGGCGCACACGACGTGTGCTGCATGATGATGTGCTGCCGCAACTGCACACGATCATGCTTGAGCTCAGTTCTACACCGGCCACCGCGTCCGCCATGGATAGGGCCGTGGGAGAGCTTGGCACCATCCACGGGGCGATCGCACAACTACTCCATGCGCTGCCGCCAACGGCCACAGCCGAAGTCGCACAACTGGGTGTGCTAGGCGCGCTCCGGCAGGCAATCGAGCGGGAGTTAGCGAGTGCCTTTGACGGCATTACATGGCAGATCGAGCCAGGTGGCGAAGCCGCGCTCAAGAGCCTGCCGCCGCTCACCGCCGAGGTCGTTTTCTACGCCGGTCGGGAAGCGGTACGCAACGCGGCACAACACGGACGGGACAGTGCTCCGGATCGAACATTGCAGTTATGGATTTGCGTATCCCGGCGCGGAACCTGGGAAATCGCGATCCGGGATGACGGGGTCGGTTGGGGGCAAGCACAGCTGCCGGCGGTAGCGGGCAGGGCTTCGCGCTCCATAGCACGATGATGGCAGTAGTGGGCGGGACGCTCAGTGCGGAGAGCGTTCCCGGCCAGTATACGAAGGTCACACTGGTCTTGCCAAAAGGAGACTGAGTGGCGGTGTACGAGCAGGTGCATTCCATCAATACCACCTACCTCTTGTGCTCTCCTTATTCACGATTGGGGATAGTTTGTGGAACACTTGTTCGCGCCCGGAGCATGTATGGTATACTTTTGATCATCCATGAACCGGAGCATTTGTATGGCGACGAGTACCGATACCCCGATGATGCGCCAATACCACCAGATCAAGGCGCAATATCCCGATACACTGCTGCTGTGGCGGCTGGGCGATTTTTATGAAGCGTTTGAAGACGATGCGAAGCTGCTGGCGTCGGCTTTAGGCGTGACCCTGACTCGGCGCAGCTTCGGCAAAAACAACAACTCTGAGCTCCCGATGGCGGGCGTGCCATATCATTCGGTCGATAAATATGTGGCCAAGCTGCTTGACCTTGGCTACCGCGTGGCCATTGCCGAGCAAACCTCGCCAACCGAATCATCGCAAAAGGATGTACGTTCCAAAAGCAGCTACCAGCGCGAAGATTTGATGCGTGATCGGGCCTCGCAAAAAGAGATGGTTGATCGCGAGGTGGTACGCGTCCTGACGCCCGGCACAGTAACCGAGCCCGAACTCATGGACTCCAAAGCCAATAATTACCTGGCGGCGGTGATTATTGAGCGGGGACGAATCGGCCTAGCGTATGCCGATCTTTCGACCAGCGAGTTCGCGACGACCGAGCTCGCTGGTCCGCAGGCTATGACGCGCTTGAACGGCGAACTGACCCGTCTGCAGCCGGCCGAAGTGCTGGTCAGCGATGACCCTGCCCTACGCCCGCCACAGCTAGAGCCAGCCTCGGCCCGGCTGGCCCACAACATCGAGCCAATGCGCAGAGAAGAGCGCGAACGGCTCCTGCCCAGTGAGCGCGTGGCGCGCCATGTTGAGGGCGAAGCGGCAACGGGGGCCTGGGTACAAGGACGCGTCACGCCCTGGTCCGGTTGGCGCTGGGAAGCGCGTACCAGTGCCGATGCACTCAAGCAACAGTTCGGCACGACTTCGCTGGAAGGCTTCGGGCTACGCGACACACCGCTGGCCTTGCGGGCAGCCGGCGCGCTTTTACAGTATCTCCATGAAACGCAACGATCGGCGGTCGCTCAGATCAACGGTGTGCGCCTCTATAGTACCGGCGAGTTCATGTTCCTCGATCCGCAGACGCGGCGTAATCTTGAACTGCTCGAAGGCAGCGGGGGCCACAAAAGCGGCTCGCTGATCGATGTATTGGATCAAACCAAGACGCCGATGGGTGCGCGCCTGCTGCGGCAGTGGCTATCACAGCCCTTGCTCCAACGGGAACGGTTGGAACACCGTCAGGCGGCGATTGCGCAGTTCGTAGACGATGGGTTGCTGCGTGCCGGCGTGCGCGACTCACTCAAAGGAGTCGGTGATCTTGAGCGCGTCATTAACCGCGTTGTGCAGGGCAATGCGCGTCCGACCGACCTGGTAGCGTTACGCCAGGGGCTAGAGCGCTTGCCGCCCCTTGTCGAGATGCTGAGTCGAGTTGCGGGCCTGCCCTTCGAGGCGACTATGATCGCCGAGCCGCCGCCCGAAGACACCTTTACCTTCGACGACGATTTGTTCGGTGACGAGCCCCCGGAGGACGAAACGACTATCCTTCCTGCGGTAGTGCTCGACCCCTGTACGGACATTTTGAAGCTCTTGCAGCGCGCAATCTGTGATGATCCGCCCGCGCTGCTCGGCGGCTGGACCGGCACCAAAGATCAGAATGTGATCCGCCCCGGCTTTGATCCACAGATCGACCAAATTGTGCAGGCGAATGTCGACGCCAGTAGCTGGATGCAATCCCTGCAAGCCCGCGAAATCGAGCGCACCGGCATCAAGTCGCTCAAGGTTGACTCGAACAGCGTCTTCGGCTACTACATCGAAATCTCGCGTGCCACGCCCGAGAAGATGATCCCGCAGGAGTACATCCGCAAACAAACGCTGGTGGGAGCCGAGCGCTATATCACGCAGGAGCTCAAGGAATACGAGTCGCTCCTGACCAACGCCGAGCGGCGGCTCAACGAGCTAGAACGTGAAGCCTTCAAGCGTGTTTGTGGCCTGATCGCGGCGCAGGCCAAGCGGCTGCTGCACAGTGCCCGAACCTTGGCTGAGTTGGATGTGTATGCTGGGTTGGCCGATGTGGCCGTGCGGGGGCGCTATGTTCGGCCAACCCTAACCGATGGGACCGAACTGGCGATTGTGGCCGGTCGCCATCCGGTCGTAGAGCAGACCATCGAAGAGGCGTTCGTGCCTAACGATGCCTACCTCGATACCCAGACGGCTCAGGTGCTGGTCATTACCGGCCCCAACATGTCCGGCAAAAGTGTGTACTTGCGCCAGGTAGCCTTGATCGTCCTGCTGGCCCAGATCGGCTCGTTCGTGCCCGCCGACGAAGCAACAATTGGGCTGGTTGATCGCATCTTTACCCGTATCGGCGCGCAGGACGATCTCGCGACGGGCCAATCGACCTTTATGATCGAGATGACCGAGTCGGCCAATATTCTGCACAATGCCACACAGCGGTCGTTGATCGTCCTTGATGAGCTTGGGCGGGGCACCAGCACCTATGATGGTCTGAGCATTGCCCGCGCGGTGATCGAGTATATCCATAATCATCCCCGCCTCGGTGCACGCACCCTCTTTGCCACGCACTACCACGAACTAACCGAGATGGCTAACGTGCTGCCACGGGTGCGGAACTATAACGTTGCTGTCACCGAAGAAGACGGTTCGATTGTGTTTCTGCGGCGGATCGTGCCTGGCGGCGCCGATCAATCCTACGGTATCCATGTCGCCGAGCTAGCCGGCATGCCGCCAACGGTCCTCCGGCGCGCCAACGAGGTACTGGCCTTGCTCGAAGGGCGCGGCGACAAACTACGCCAGCGTGAAGCGATGCGTAAAGCCGCCCGTGAGCATGAGCCCGCCGGCCAACAAATGCCGCTCTTCGTCGCGCCCCCCGAGCCCTCGCCGGTCACCGAAGCGCTAAAAGCCCTCGACGTGACCCAGCTCACACCCCTAGAAGCGTTGACGAAGCTGTACGAACTGCAAAAGCTGGTGGAAGAGTAGGTTAGGGACACATTTGAATGATAGACATACTTCCCTTCCGCCCAGCGATATAGTGCACACGGCTTTACGGGTAAGTACGACATTACAAGAGGTGGCCATGACAACGGTAGAAGAAATCAAGACAGCGATTACCCGGCTACCACCACAGGCCCTCCAGGAATTACGGGCGTGGTATGAACACTTCGATGCAGATCAGTGGGATGCACAAATCGAGGCTGATATTAGTGCAGGACGGCTCGACCGCTTAGCTGAAGAAGCTGTGCAGGCCTTTCGCAATGGACAAACGACGGAGCTATGAAACATGTTGCCAGTCCAGAGTTCTGGCAACTCTACGCCCACATACCAGAAGAGGTGCAACAGCTTGCGGACAAAAATTACGCACTTCTCAAGCAAAATCCGCAGCATCCATCACTGCAATTCAACCAAGTTGGTCGATTCTGGAGTGTTCGAGTGGGATTGGGGCATCGTGCGTTAGCCGTCGAAATTGCAGAAGGGTTCGTGTGGTTCTGGATTGGTTCGCACGCTGAATATGATCGTTTACTCAAACACAGTTGAAGGTCACGAGCCTCCAAGCTATCAAATGCCGCACTTCGTCGTGCCTTCTAAGCCATCGACATGGATTCCCTCACCTTTTTGTTACACTACTGGCTCCGTCTTCGAGTATCATCGCTGGAGTGACTAAGGATGATGCCCATCAATGGACCTCCAAACGCGGCTAGATAGGCTGCAACACACCCTCGTTCAAGCATTACGGGAGCTACCAGGTGCTCGTGCGCTCTGTCTCTTTGGATCGTTAGCAGGTGGAACGGGTGATCAGTACTCCGACATCGATCTCCAGGTGATGACATCCGATCTCCCCGCCACTGTTGCTGCGTGCCACGAGATCCTTGAGCGCGTTGATCTGCTCGCACTCGAATTACCAATCGTTCGTGCGTCAGATAGTTGGGCGTCAACCTTTCTCTTTCATAACCGAAGTTGTTACCACAAGGTAGATCTTGGGTTTACCGCCACCGCGTCCATTGAGCACGTACTCACTAAGCTAGCAGGTCCGAGAGTGATCCTCTGGGAGCAGGAAGCCAGCATTACGCCGGCAACCATTGACACACCCTCGTTTGGCTCACCATATGTACCTGAGTTGGAGACGCTGGAGCATTTTGTCATTGGACAACTTTTTGGAGGCGTACGCTATGTCAAGGCGCGGAAACGAGAACACCGCTATACGACCTGGCGCTTTGCTTCGGCTATGGCGAATGGGCTGGCCACGATACGCTTGCAACAAAAGCTGAAGTGGGTAGGAATGAGGAGCAGTTTAAACACGTGGGCCTATGTAGAGCTAGATAGCATGAGCAGTCCTGACGAGTTCGAACCATTTTTTGCTGCACTTGATTTCTCTAGAGCGCGGACGATGGACCACGGCGTCTGTCAGTTGCTTGAACAGATCGTCGAGACGGCAGAAACCTGTGGAAGCTTTGCAGAAAATGTGGCGGCGTCCGTAGCAACAAAGCGATTGCTAGACTTCATTCGAACCGAGCTTACGGAGTATAATCGCTAACATTCCACGAAACACTCTACTGAGCTCACCAAGAGTTAAGGAGATCACGGCATGAAGATCGATGTGCTGGATAAAGGTCACGTTGAGTTGCTCGACAGCATGGGCAGTGACTTAACGACGGTCGAAGCCGCCCGGGTCTCTTTCAATAAAGGTGCAACACAACTGGGGGAGCGCGAGCGCAAGCTGATCTCCTACCTAGCCGAGCACGAGCATACTTCGCCCTTTCGCCACGCCATGGTCATGTTTCGCTTCAAGGCACCGTTATTTGTAGCCCGCCAGCTTTGGAAGCACGTCATTGGCATCTCGCCCGAGTTTGATCTCGAAGACCGGTTTACAGGTTTTGCCGGTGGTCACCGCGATACGGGCTGGAATGAGGCGAGTGGACGTTATGTCGAGTTGCGTGATGAGTTCTACCTTCCGGCAGAATGGCGCGCCCAATCCGCCAGCAACAAGCAAGGCAGTGCCGGGCTGATCGAGGATCAAGCCAAGGCTGCTGCTGTCTATCAAGCCGGTCTTGATGCCGCCTATGCCGCCTATGGGCAGCTACGCGAGTTCGGCGTGGCCAAAGAGCAGGCGCGCGCTGTCTTGCCGCAAAGCATCTATACCTCTTGGATTTGGACCGGCTCGCTCCAGGCCTTTTTGCATGTGGTTGACTTGCGCACCAAGCCCGACGCACAGTGGGAAACGCAACAATACGGCTTCGCCGTCCGCGACATCCTGGCCGAACGATTCCCGGTCTGCTTGACGAAGTGGGAAGGGCGGAAGGCGAAGGGATGAGGACGGCGGATGAAGCAGGGGACGTTGCCTATCTGTACGGCCCCACGGTAATATAGATCAACGTGCCCAGGCACAAATACGTGCCATACGAGATCGGCATGTGGCGGGCACGTTGGTAGCCGAGCGTCACAATCATCGCGAGCGAGGCCAGGGCTGCCAGTGTCATACCGTAAAATAAAGGGCCAGGCAAGTCAAAAAAGCCGACCAGCGCCCCGATAAACATCCCCAGATATACATCACCGAGCCCAAAAGGCGCGGCCTGGCCGGGATACAGCAGCTTGGCCATCACAAAAAACAGCAGAAACAGCACCAGCGCGGTCGCCAATCCTTCGAGCGACCGATCCCAGCGCAAGGCTCGCCACGGCGCACTAGCGACGGCGACAGCCGCAGCGCTCAGCAGCAGTAGTACGTCAATCAGCTTCACCTGCCAATCAACTGCGCCGGTATCGATCAACACAAGCGCACCCAGCCACAACAATGCGAAATGCGTCGAAGAGCCATGGCGAACAAATAGCAGCACGGTGGTGAGCGCCGTTAGCAACTCGATGGTCAGGGCGAACCAGTTGTGCGACCATAACGCTCCAACGAGCGGTAACCAGTCGCGCGCCTGACGCGGTAGCGGGATAGGTTGTTCGTTTATGCAGGACTGGCGTGCGACACACCAGCTTAGGCCGTTACCGGTGATCAGCCCGAGGAGCACGAGGAAGGGCAGCACGACAGTCAGGAGTGGGCAGTTGCGCGAGCTTGCTCACCGGCAGCACGCATCACATCGACCGGCGCTGCATAACCAGTCCATGCCGTAAACGCGAGCGTGGCCTGTTGCACCAGCATTTCGAGCCCATCCTGCGTATGAGCGCCGGCCGCTTGGGCGGCCCGCAGCAGTGGTGTTGAGCGGTACAGCAAGTCACATACGAGCAACTGAGCATGGAGCATGGTAGGAGGGAGCGGCAGGCTCCGGTCGTCACGACCAACGGGCGTCGCATTCACCAGCAGGTTGGCCACTCGTAACAGGTCGGGGAGATCGGGGTCGTTGGGGGCGAGGATAAACAGGTCGGGATCGTACGGCGTCGCGGCAAGCAAATCAGCCAGCAGCGACTCGGCATGCTCGGCAGTCCGATTAACCACCGTTAAGCAGCGGGCACCATGTGCTATTAAGCCATGCGCGACGGCGCGGGCGGCCCCGCCGGCCCCGAGCAGCACAATGTTGCGCCCCGAAGGATCAAAGTCGGCCTGCTGCAGTGCTGCCACGAAACCGGCACTATCGGTATTTAGGCCCAGCAACGAACCATCCGCTTGGCGGACAATCGTATTGACGGCACCGATCGCTTGGGCAACCGGGTCAAGCGCGTCAACAAGTGCAAGTGCCGCACTTTTATGGGGGATCGTGACGTTCGCACCACGCATCGGCGGCTGGCGGAGTGCTGACACACGTGCAGGTAACTGATCGGCTTCGGTCGGCCACAGTGCATAATTGTCGGGCAGCCCACAGGCGCGAAAGGCCGCATGATGGAGTGCGGGCGATAAACTATGGGCTATGGGCAGACCGATCAAGCCGGTCGTAACCGGCCCAGCAGCCATTAGCGCGGATTCGGGCATGAAAGGTACTCGGCTTGCAACTTGTTAAACTCTTGAAGAGTTGCCGCATAATTTGTACCATTTGTGCCGCATTTTGCCACGAAGTAGAGGTCCTTGTCGCCCGGTGAAGCATCGGGGCGATCAGCACCGGGCCGCGCAGCAGCTTTGAGGGCTGTAAGGGCGGGGCTATCAATTGGTCCCGGTGGTAGCCCCTGGTTTTTTCGTGTGTTATAGGGGCTATTAATATCGATAAACTGATCGATATTCTTGCGCCACCAAGTCTGCGTGGCCGTATCATAGCCGGCTGCGTATTGGACCGTAGGATCAGCTTGCAAGCGACCTGCAACTTCCGCTGCATACCGGGGATCCAGGCGATTCCACAGAATATAAGCTACGTGCGGCATCTCAGCATCACTAGCCGCTTCACGCTGAATAATCGACGCCATAGTCACGATGTCGTGGGTAGAACGGCCCTTAACAAGGATTTGACCATCAAAGGTCTTGTATTGGTCTTCGAAGCCCTTGAGCATTGTGTCAACGACGTCGGTGATCTTAGCAGTTGCGACAACCTGGTAGGTATCGGGGAACAGATAGCCTTCCAGCGACTGACCGGCGGGAATGTCTTTCAGGAGTGGATGCGCTTTCTTGAAGTAATCGGCGTTCTTCATCGTCGCTAGGGCAGCATCGGTTGATGGTGCGAGCTTCGCATCCACCAGGACTTTGGCGATCTCTTCGATACGTGAGCCGGGGATGACCGTCAGCTTCTTTTCCTCGACCCGGCTTTTTTGCAGCGCAGTAATAATTTGGCCCGTCGTCCAGCTCTTCTCAAGCTGGTATTGCCCCGCTTGGAGCTTGCCTGCAACCTTACGCTCCCGCACCATTAAATTGAATAACAGTGTTTGTTTGATCAAACCCTGATCTTTGAGCTTGGTAGCGATCTGGCCAGCTGTATCGCCTGGGTCGATAACAAAGTCAGCAACGTCAGTACTTGTTGTGTCAGCTGAACTTTTAATCTCATTAATGACCAAGGTTGCGACGCCGGCAACCACCAGACTGCCGAGCACGACCAGGACCATGATTGCGCGTAGTAAGCGATTCACCCCTATGGTTCCTCCGTACAGAATCCATGCATTATAGCATGGGCAACAGTGCCAACTATGGCCCACGGCATCGCAGGCAACGACCGTATGCTACAATGCGTCCATGTGTGCGAACGACGTCCTGGTCTGTCTAAGTCATAGCGAAGCCGATACGATTGCCTTTGGCCAACGCCTCGGCGCGCTACTCCAACCCGGCGATCTGGTCCTGTTACAAGCGCCGTTTGGGGCCGGCAAAACCCATCTGACCAAGGGGATCGGGGCAGCCTGGGGGATTGCTCCAGACGACATTACCAGTCCGTCGTTTGTGCTGGTGAACGAGTACATAACCGATCCGGCACACGGGCACGTTACGCTGTACCACGCCGACCTATACCGTATCGAAACAGCGCACGAGTTGGCGACGATGGGCATCGAAACATTGCTCAGCGATGAGGGCATTTGTGTGATTGAATGGCCGGAGCATGCAGCGGGCTGGCTCCCTGCCGATCACCTGCTCGTTAAGATTGCGCTGGCAGCAGCCGGGGAGCGGCTAATCCGGCTGGAGCCCCACGGCCTCCGCTACCGGCAGATGCTGGACCAACTCAACGCTCTGGAAATGAGGACGCATGCTGCTGGCAATTGATACCTCAACCGAGTGGTCAGGGCTGGCCTTATATAATGCCGCGGGTGTGCAAGCCGAGGCGATGTGGCGCAGCGGGCGGCAGCATACCGAGCAGCTCCTCACGCAGCTTGATCTGCTTTGTCGCCAGCTTGGAGTAAAGCCGGCGGATCTTGCTACAGTAGGGGTGGCAACCGGTCCTGGAAGCTGGGCCGGTTTACGGGTCGGCATGAGCCTGGCGAAAGCCTTGGTCGTCGCTCAAGGCATCCCGATCATTGGCGTACCAACCACCGACGTATGGGCCTGGAGCTGGCGGCACGTTGAGCAAACGCTCCTCGTCGTGATCCGGCTTGGTCGGGGTCGCTATGCCATAGCCCAATATGCCGCTGTGGATCAGCCCTGCGCGGCTCCCTCCGCAGTCCAAGTCTATGAGCTCGCTGCGGTGCCGGTGATGGATGCACTGTATCTTGGCGACATTGACGCGGAGCTCCAAGCACATCTTGGCAGCGTTGGACATTGGGCCACGCCGGCCGACAATGTGCGCCGTCCTGCTGCCCTCGCTGAGCTAGCGTGGGCACGGCTGGCGGATGGTGCTGTGGACGATGTCGTTGGCTTAGAACCGATCTATCTAAGTAGCCCCGTGCGCGGCGAGCTCCCTAGTGGTCTCTCGTACGGGGCGACCCTGCTCTAAGGAAGACGTATGAGTGCGTTGTCTAGCTTTGAAGGCTTCATGGAGCGCGTCGTTGAAGGCTCGGTGCAGCGCCTCTTTCGTTCGCCGGTTCAACCGGCTGAGATCGCGCGTCGTCTGGAACGTGCGATGGAGTCGCAACAAGCGATCAGCGTCGATAGCGTGATCGTGCCTTCATATTACCGCGCCTTCTTAAATCCTGAGGATTTCAAGGTTTTTGATCCGATCCAGGATGAACTCGAACGTCAAATGGCGAATTATCTACGCGACCTAGCCCAGGAACGTGGCTTTACCATGCTAGCCCACCCCGTCGTTGACGTGGCCCCCGATCCGGCCGTGGCCCGCCGTGGTATCCAGGTCGTCGCTGAGATGAGTGGTGCCCCGGCCAGTGCTGGCCCACAGGCACCTGATCGCACCCAGGTAATCCCGACCGGTGGCAATACCGGCAATCAACCTGCTCGCCCGCCGGTCCTAGCGCAACTTGTGCTCCAAACTCCTGAAGGACCACATACCTTTCCACTCGACACCAACCTGATCACGGTTGGACGCGGCCTGAACAATGATCTAATTATGGAAGACCCACGCGTATCACGCCAGCATGCCCAACTCCGTTTTAAGTCGCGCCGTTATTTCATCGGCGATACCGGCTCGACCAATGGCACCTATGTGAATGGGACAGCCATCACCACCGAACAGCCGCTCCGCGATGGCGATCTTGTATCTTTCGGCGGTCTTGAGATGACCTTTCAGCAACGGTAATCTATGCCCAACTTCGCGCAACTCTCGATCGAATTCATTATCCTGGCGCTGCGGATTGCCGTTATCTTTTTGCTGTATCTGTTTCTGTACCAGGTCTTGCGCGCCATCACGCGGGAGTTGCGTACGGCCGGCAGCGAGCAGAGCGTCGCCTCACAGTACGGGCACCTGGTTGTGGTCAACGCCGGCCAAACCGGCCTGACTCCCGGCAAGCGCTTTCCCCTGAATCAGGTCAACACAATCGGGCGCGCAATGACCAACGATGTGGCGCTTAATGACACCTTTCTTTCGAGCGAGCACGCACTATTACAGTGGGATGGCAAGACCTGGTTACTGGAAGACCTGGAGTCGACGAATGGGACCCGCCTTAATGGTCGTGAGGTCGATCAGCCCGCGCCCCTAACCTATGGCGACACGATCCAGCTAGGCCACATCGATCTTAAGCTATCACGTTAGCAACTGCGTGCATAGGCATCTTGTCACAGGCCACAACTGTTGCCTAAGAGACGCTGGTAAGAAGGTTGTCATCGGCTCCTAGTCTACTGCTGGTCCGTCCCGTACCCCCCTCACAGGACTATCTACATGGAGGACCGAAGTACTACTTATCAGATCATGGTTCCTGTAGCATGATGGTCCTATCGCAGATACTTCTACCAGAACCCACAACATCCGTCTGATACTGGTCTCAACCAGTACATCGTAAACTGGTTTGTCTGCCACGCTTGTGGACGTGCCGCCGCTTGAGCTTGAGTTCTCACGTCATTCACGTTAGCTGGTCGGTCGCCGTTGACCCGTTGATTGAGAAATGAGGCTGGGATGGATCGCTTCCGCCGCTGCTCGCTCCTCCTGCTGTTCGCCATTCTGTCCAGTCTCGTTCCCGTCGCAACGGTGCATGCTACGCCGGTCCCGCCTCCACGTGGCGCGGGCTTGACCCTCTTCCCCCCCCGTACCTGCAGTGCAGACCGTGCCGCCGGTCACTGATCCGCATTTGCCGAGTCTCCATCTCTTGATGGAGGTCACGCCCGATGTGCCACAGATTGGAGCCACCGTCAGCGTCACGCTTACGGTACGCAACGAAGCGGATGATCACGCTGTTGCTCCGCTCCTTACCCTCCCACTACCCAGCGGAACGCAAGCGATCTCTGCAAGGTGGCTTTGGCGCGTTCTTTCTCCACGCCGTCAACACGGCGGGCCAAGCGGTCCATCACTTCGCCCGGCCGGTGACGCTCACCGTGCGCTATACCCCGCAGCAATTGCAGGCGCTCCACATCGCCGAGGACGATCTGACACTCTTCTGGTACGACGAACAGGTCAACAACCCAGCTGGCAAAGGGGGTCACCATGCCGCCTGGCTTCCGATTGCCACGACGCTTGACCGCGCTGCCCACACGGCCACGGCGCTGGTCGACCATTTCAGCGCCTTTCAGTTGAGCGATGGTTCCTCGCCATCCGCAGCCTACCTCCCGTCGCTGCAAGGATGGCAGGTCAATACCTTTACCGGCGCGGCAACCTATCAGCACGAGATCGAGGTCCCGACCGGTCCTGGTGGCCTCAAGCCCCAACTGCAGTTGAGCTATAACAGTGGGGCCACGGATGGAGCAACGGGGGTCCGACAGCTCCAGCAAGCCAGCTGGGTGGGTAAAGGCTGGAGCCTGGATACCGGCATGATCGCTCGCACCAAGATTCCGGTTGACCCCGGTACGGACACATGGGTGGATACCTACAGCCTTGCGGTCAATGGTACCGCACTCACCATCGTGCGTGCTGGCTTAATCAGTGGCTATACCGACACCAGTGACCCGAACCTCAGCCACTGGAACTGGAAGGCCATCGACGAGCAGTACGTCAAAATCCAGGCCGTCGACCATGGTACCTCAACCGCCGATGCCAATGGGCATCCCGTGCATGGTGGGCAGCAAAATGGCGCGTGGTTACCGCGCACGAGTTGGTTGTTGTGGACCAAGGATGGGACCCGCTACGAGTTCAGCGAAGACTTATGGTACGGCTGGGATATGTGTGCTGCCGCCAATCAGATTAAGATCGAAGCCTATAAGTGGCTGTTACACAGCGTCACGGACACGCACCAGAATACGATCACCTATACCTATGGTCGCAAGACGACGAGCCAGCCGGTGAGCGGCAGTTGTGACTGGTGGAACTATGGTTCAGTGGCATCCGACTATGATGCATGGCCCACCAGCATTACCTGGGGTGCCAATCCGACGGCGAGGAGCATTGATCGCTACCAAGTCCAGTTTCTGTCGGCCGATCGCACGAATGACACGCAGTATGAGGGTGCCGACAACCAACTTGGCCGGAACTTAGGCTCCCAGCCCCACGAAACGCAGCTCCTGCAAGCTATCAAGGTGCTCAGCAAGCGTGACGATACCATTGGCTGGGAGTTGGTGCGACAATACAACTTTGGCGCGGATTATCACCTGTATACAGATGCTCTGGGCGCGACGACCTACACCAGCTATCCGAAACTGAGGTTGAATAGCATACAGCAAGTTGGGAAGGATGGGACGACCGCCCTCCCCCTGACAACCTTCACCTATGGCACGACCTACACCGATCCCGACCCCACCATTACCGTACCGAAGGCAGACTGGAATCGGCTGAACGGCGTCAATAATGGGCAGGGTGGGACCGTGAGCTTCAGCTATGAACAGATCAGTGTCGCCTCGCGCTACTCAATCTTCAACAACTACCGACGGGTTACCACGCGCACGGTCACGGATGGGCAAAGTCATAGCTACACCTGGACGTACAGCTACGCCGAGCCTGAACTGAACTCGATCGGCTCGATCTTGTCATTTAGTGGCGACAAAGCTCAAACGCATCCTTATCCGAACTCGGCAGCCCTGTACTACAACAAGGAGTGGGATCCGGATCACCCATACACGGTTTGGCTAGCAACCCAGGAGCACAAAGAGTTTCGTGGGCACCACCAGATGACAGAGACGGCACCGGACGGGACGCAAACGCAACATTGGTTCATCCAGGGCGACAAGGACATCGCGACGGGAACCACCGGCTGTGTGCCGACAGCAACCGGCAACAACATTATTGGTGATGCCTGCTTCCAGCAGTTGCGCGAACAGGAAGCGCTGAAAGGTCGCGAGTACGATACCCGAATCTTGGGACCCGCAAGTGCTGGGAGCCTCCTCCTTGCGGAAACAAAACACCAATTTAAAAGCGACTTGCTGGATTATACAACAACCCCACTGACTGGTCTATGGCGCGCCTGGAATTATGAAACGCAAGCAGTCGAAATGGCCTGGGAAGGAACGAGCGCGTCGGTCGCCAAAACAACCAATTATTTCTACGATACAAGTCTGCAACAGGGTGGGAGACAGTATGGCAACCTGACACACATCGATGAATACGACCAATCGAATACGCTGATCCGCTCGACGTTTCACTCGTTCAATACCTTGGATGATGGCACGCACTATATTGTTGATCGTCCTGACTACGATCTAGTCAATGCCGGGAACACGAATCATCAGGCATTGATGGTGTATATGTACGATGGCGCGACCACGAGTGAGGGGGTCACCAGCCAAGGGCAGTTGACACTGAAGCGCGTGTACTATGATGTGCCCGATCAACCGAGTAGCCAAGGGATCACCCTCCATTCGACTGATACCACCTTTGGTTACGATACCTATGGCAACCGCACTGCTGTGACCGTTTACGCTCAGCCCGGAACGCGGTTGTACAATGGCTCAAGCACTAGCTATAGTGGGCCGGGGAATGGCTCGACCAGTTGGACCACCACAACCACCTATGATGGCACCTTCCATGCCTTGCCAACCCAGGTCGACTCACCGAGTGTCAATGGTGTGACCTTGACTGAGCGTGCCGACTACGATTACCAGATGGGCACCCTCACAAGCGTGACCGATCCCAACAACAATACCACCACTGCCCAATATGATCGCTTTGGGCGCATGACCAAGCTCTTCAAGCCGGGTGATCCTGCCAACCTGCCGTCGCGGATGATGACCTACTATGATACCGCACAGCCATTCCACTATCTGGTCCAGGTGCATGATGATGCCGCGTTCCAAGGTGACTACCGTGAACTCCAGCAGTTCTATGACGGGCTGGGTCGGCAGATTCAGACGAAAAGCGAGCGCGTGGAGGCGGCGCAGAACATCGTCGCGGACTGGCAGTACGACGGCCTTGGTCATGTGATTCGCCAGTCGCAGCCCCATTATCTGCAGGAAACGTCGAGCAATACCTTCTACCAATACACGTCGCCAACGTGGGTCAATCCCACGACGACGACCTATGACGGCTTGGGCCGTCCGCTGCTGATCACCAATCCAGACACGACGATGGTGCAGCATCGCTATGGCATCTATGTCAACGGCACAACGCATTGGGACTCCCATGCAGTGATCGATGCGAACAGCCACCAGCGGCATGAGCGGACCGATGCCCTCGGGCGCCTCGTACAGGTGGTTGAAGATACCGGAAATGGCAGTTCCAGCCCATGGGCGTCATACGCCACAACGCTCTACAGCTATAGCTCGCTCGATCTGCTCACAACGGTCACCGATACCTTAGGCGACACAACCCGGCTCACCTATGACACGGCCGGGCGCAAGCTCAGCATGCACGATCCCGATATGGGCGACTGGACGTATACATATGACGTGAACGGCAATCTCCAGCAACAAAGAGATGCCAAGCTGCAACGGATTGTATTTAGCTACGACGCGCTCAACCGCCTGACCACGAAAACCTACCCGGACACTCCCAGCATGTCGGCGGCCACCTACCACTATGATGAGGCCGGCGTGCCGAATGGCAAAGGGCAGCGCACCTCGATGACCAACGCGGCTGCCACGACGCAGTGGCAGTATGATGCACGTGGCCATCAGGTGCGGGAAACCTGGACGATCCCCGGCATGAGCAGCACGCGCGGCTTGGCCCGTATCTATGATAGTGCTGAGCGGGTCGCGACCATCCAATATCTCACCAACAATGCCGTCGATGAAAACGTTGACTATACCTATGATGCTGCCTGACGTCCCGTCAATGTGTGCAGCCGCAACCTGCTGTGTTATGGCTACAGTACCTCCTACACCGCACTCGATCAGCCGTCGCAACAAGGCTTTGGCAATAATGTCGTGCAGTCGTGGAGTTATGATGCTACGACCCAGCGCGTCAACAACATCCAACTCAACGTCGCCAACGGCTTCAACCACACCTATACCTATGACCAAGGTGGCAACGTCAAAACGCTCCGGGACAATCTGAACGGCGAACTGCAGACCTTCACCTATGATGAACGCGACCGCCTCACGTCGTGGAGCTCGAACAGCCCGAGTGAGAGTTACCACTATGATGCGATTGGCAACCTCACGACCAAAGGCAGCCACACGCTGACCTATCCAGCGTCCGGCCCCAATAGTGTACGTCCGCATGGCGTTTTGACCGATAATGGTGTCGGGCCATTCCCGTACGATGCCAATGGCAACCTGTACCAGGATGGCTATCACACCATGACCGTGAACGTCGAGAATCAGCCGACCTCGATCACGTATGGGGGAAGTGGCAACGAAAGCTACACGTATGCGGCGGATGGCACGCGGGTCGCGCGAGCGTGGGCAGGAGCCAACACGGCCTATATTGGCGGCTTGATCGAGGCCGACCTGGGGCAGGGCGTTATCCGGCGGCTGTACACGTTAGGAGGGCGGGTCATCGCGGAACGGACGTTGACGAGTACGTCGAATACGGTGGTGTACCTGCTCGGTGATCACCTCGGCAGCATGTCGGCGCTGACGACGGCAAGTGGGAGCATACTGGGCACACAGCGGTACACGCCGTGGGGCGAGGAGCGGAACAGCGCGTTGCCAACCACGACGTTGAACTTCACCGGGCAGCGCAAGGATGGGACCGGTCTGGTGTTCTACAACGCGCGTTACTACGACCCAACGCGAGGCCGGATGATGAGCCCGGATAGCCTTGTGCCAGGACCAGCGAGTGGCAGCGGTGGCGGCGCGGCGACGCTTGGCGGTGGCAGTACAACGCCGCTGACGGTCGACTTCCACGAGCCGGGCTTTGCGAGCCAACTCAACCAGCACAACGCGACGACGGGCAGCATGGGCTTCTGGTTTGAGTTGAGCAGCGACGAGCGGCGCAAGGCCGAGAGTCCGATGGGACCGGCCAATCCCCAGGCGCTCAATCGCTATAGCTACACGCTCAATAATCCCCTCAGGTATACCGATCCGACCGGGCATTATCAAGCCATTCCTACAGATGGTGAAGGTAGTGAAGGCGGCGGATGGGCCCCACCGGACATAGTAGGGGGTGGTGGGGCCAGTGGTGATGGCGGTGGCAGTGCCGATGCTAGTGCGGGGACTAGTGAGGGACAAAGCTGGTCGGATACTCCCTCGGAACAGGCCCAAGCACAAGAACAGGTCCAACAATCTGCTCGTCAATCGGAGTTGACTGAGGAGCAAGAAGCTTATCACCAACGGCAAGTTGCGAGAAAGGGCCAAGAAGGTTGGAAAGAGTTGCCAGATGGACGAAGGCGGTATTATGGTAAAACAAGTTCTGCCAAGAGTAGTTGGACGGGCCTCCGCCGCGTCAAAGAGTGGGACCCCGCCACCGGAAAAACACGTGTGTGGATGGAGACGTATGACGAAGAAGGGCGATTACGCATTGTGCGCCCAGAATATCCTGGTGGAGTAAAGGGTCGACACTATAATTTGGATGAGGAGGGCAATTATATTGGAAGTACACCATAACCTGAGACCCTGGCCCACTCGAGAACAAGTTGAGGCAAAACTGCAAGATTTGATCGAGGGCCAGTGCTCACGAGAGGAAGCAGCGCGGTGGGCAGCGTATTGGATTACACTAGATGAGCCGGACGACTTTCCTCTCGAAGTATCGGAGGCCCTAGACGCGCTTGCAGGAGCAGACATGAAGATGATCGATGGTGAGTACGTTCATGACACTGCCAATATGCGCAGTTGGCTAAAGGATCTTCAAGACAGCTAGCAGTGGATCATAGATGACGACGGCCTGCTTACTTCTGAGCAGGCCTTGTTTATTTGGACTGAGCATGATGCCGCTGACGGTGGACGTCCACATCTCTTTATGAGGATGGGAACTATGTTAGAACAAGATAGGAACATGCCTCCTTCACGCGAGCAAGTTGAAGCTAAACTCCAATGCTTGCTGGCAGGACGTTGCCGGCGAGAAGACGTAGTTGATTGGGCAGGACAGTGGGTGACAATGGACACTCCACCAGATATGCCCGCCGTAGTGTGGGACGCGCTTGTCTCATTATTTGGAGCTGACTTAATCAGTACTGACCGTCCATACCTCTATGGTACTGTTGACTTCCAACATTGGCTTGAAGAATTACGGAATGATTCGGAGTAACGACGCAGACTGAAGCAAGATATGGAACTCCAGGCCTCAACTACACCAACTTGCTGTACGAGCACGGATCAGCATGATCCCGTAACAGGGAAGTTGTCGCCAGGATAACATTGTGCCGGGAGCGGCGAGCGCGAGCGATGGGGGTGCAGCAACGCTGGGAGGTGGCAGCACAACGCCTTTGACGGTGGACTTTTACGAGCCGGGCTTTGTGAGCCAGCTCAACCAGTACAATGCGGCGACGGGCAGCATGGGCTCCTGGTTCCAGTTGAGCGGCGACGCGCAGCACCAGGCTGAGAGTCCGATGGGGCCGGCCAATCCCCAGGCGCTCAATCGCTATAGCTATACTCTCAATAATCCCCTCAGGTATACCGATCCGACCGGGCATTGCCCATGGTGTGTTGGGGCAGTCCTAGGTGCTCTTGGAGGATTAGCTTACTACGCCTATACCCATCATGATAACTTCAATATCTGGGAAGCATTGCAATATGCTGGTGTGGGGGCAGTCATTGGTGGTGGTTTCGGTTGGTTAGTCGGAGGCGGCGCTGCTTGGATTGGTTCATTGCTCGGCCTCGGTGAGGCCGCAACTGAAAAACTCCTTCCCAGTGCGGACGACCTAAGCTGGTCAGGTACAGTAGCTAGCCATTATAATGAACTGTCTAAAGCAGGTACGTGGGCTCGCCCATACATGCACTACGGCAACTGGCAGCGGATTGTACAATGGATTATGGACAGCGGCACACCGATTGCAGACCCGCAGGAGGCACCCGGGGCTTTACGATGGGACGTAGAGGGTACGCTGAACGAATCAAGTGGTATGTGGGAGTTGGTTGTTGACACCCAGAATAATAGGATTCTGCACTGGTTATTTCGCAGTACTAAGTGACAAAGCCTAGTTCTTAAGATCAATGAGGCTTAAGTGGAGCATGTAACCATTCCGATTGATTTTACTGTCGGACTACAGAAGTTTCAGTTGATGCTCAATGAGCGAGCATTTCCATCGGCCGAGACGGCATGGGATCGTGATTTCATTCGCGCCAGCGTTAATGTTGACACGGGGACCTTTTCAGGAAGCTATGTTCTTCTGCTGGGAGCACATGAACTGGTGAACTTGCATATACTGCTCCAAAAGCTATGGCAGGAGTTTGGTCGTGCATCGCATGCCAGTTTTCGGTTACGCGAAGAGACCCTCCACATCGTATTTGATATTACGAAGCTCGGTATCATCCGCCTAACCGTTAGAGCTCAGCCAGATATCACAATTGAGACGTTTCTGCAGTTCGTGTTTGAGGCTGAATACAACTCCATTAAAGTATGGATTGCTACCTTAGAGAAGGCGCTACGCCAGTTCCCACCGTCCATTACAATCCGACCGTCAAATCCTTTGCAAGTTGGATGAGTTGTCGAAGCACAGCAAGCATTTGAAACGATTTGGGCTAAGGTGTAGAGCCCAAGCAATAACATGCCGAATCTTTGGGGCGTGATCCATAGTTATCAACGCTGGACCACGAGCGCGGCTCATACCAAAGACGTCCACCTGCTCCGGTCCTGATAGGTCAACACCACCTACTCTACAAGTGCAGGCTGCGGTTCTATCTCATCCAGCCGAGCAGCTAGGAGCTACTCCTATGCGGCGAACGAGGATCTCGCACCGCTCGGCAATCTCACGTCCCAAACTAATAACAGGAACCAGACGATCACCTTCAGCTACGACGCGCTCAACCGCCTGACGACAAAGCAGGGCAGCGACGGCTGGAGCAGCAGCTGGACCTATGATGAGAACGTCACCAACGGACGCGGCCAGCGCACCGGCATGCACACCACGCTCACTGGTACCACCTACAGCTATACCGGCTTTGGCTATGATGCCCGTGGCCACCAAATCAATGCCTACTCCACCCTCCCTGAGATGGCCGGCGCACGCACCATCCAGCATACCTATGACAGTGCCGACCGCGTCCGCACCCTGACCTATCCCAACGGCGAAACCCTGACCTACTCCTATGATGCCGCCTGGCGCGCTGCCTGGGTCTGCTCCTCGTGGGGACCCTGCTATGTCGGCAATACCGGCAACGCACAATACAGCGCGCTCGACCAACCCACGCAGCAGACGCTGGGCAGTCGCCTGTCCGTCAGCTGGAGCTACCAACCGCAAACCCAACGCTTGGCGCAGGTGACAGTGCCGGGGGTGCTCAATCGCAGCTACCAGTACGACGCCGGGGGCAACGTGCAGCAGATCAGCGACACGTTGCGTGGGCAGACGCAACAATTGCGTTACGACGAGCGCGACCGGCTGCTCCACGGCTGGACGACCGGCAGCAGCAGCGGCGGCTACGACGCGACCATGAGCTACGACAGCATTGGCAACCTCGTCAGCAAGCTCGGCATGGGCTATCACTATCCGGCCAGCGGCACGAGCAGCAGCCAGCCGCACGCCGTGCAGAGTACCGATTGGTGGGGCAACTTCAGCTACGACCCGAACGGCAATCTCACGAGCGGCAAGGGGCGGACGTACACCTACAACGTGAACAACCAGCCGGTACAGATCACCGGTCCGGATGGGGTGGCCGAGGTCTATCGCTACGACGCCGATGGCGAACGCGACCTGCGCACGCGCAGCGGGCTGACGACGGTCTTCTTGGGCGGGCTGTACGAGGAAGACCTGCAAACGGGCACGGCGCGGCTGTATTATCAGTTCGCGGGGCAGGTGGTGGCGCAACGGACGGTGACCAACGGGACGGGACCGTTGGTGTACCTGCATGGCGACCAGTTGGGCAGCGTGGCTGCGGCGACGGATGGGTCAAACGGGGCAGTGCTGAGCACACAGGACTACACGCCATGGGGCGAGGTGCGGGTCGGCGGTGTGAGCCAGACCAAGCGCAGCTTTACGGGGCAGCAGCAGGACGGGACGGGCTTACTCTTCTACCATGCGCGCTACTACGACCCGGCGTTGGCGCGCTTCACGAGTGCCGACAGCATCGTGCCGGGCGCGGCGAGCGCAAGCGGTGGCGGCGCGGCGACGCTTGGAGGTGGCAGTACAACGCCGCTGACGGTGGACTTCCACGAGCCGGGCTTTGTGAGCCAGCACAACGCGGCGACCGGCAGCATGAGCTTCTGATTCCAGTCGTTTAGAACGTATGTTTGTATTTTCCAGATGTTTGTGGTATAATACCCCCCACTTGTTACCACCTTGGTCTCCGGTTCCATACCTCGTCCGCAAGGACGTGTACCAGGGAACATCGAATCGAGTGTAACAGTACCATGTAACAAAATCCCGTTCAACTGTAACAAAGTGCCTGTTACATGTAACAAACTGAACGGGAACTGTAACCAAACGCGCGGAGCCGTGTAACACGGGGAGGCTGTGCTTGTACCACCAATTCACTATTGCTCCCATTGATCCCGTTGTTAAATCATTGTTCGTGCATTGTTTTTCTATTGCTTTTTGATGGAAAGAGCAATGATGGATCAAGCTTGGGACATTGTTCCCCATTGCTTCCGAATCGCCGAATATCGCATCCCAATGCGAAAAGTCCATACTCCACGATTCCCATTGCTAGCAATACGTCTTGGATCTTCCTCTTAGTCAATGTGTGACGCCGCAGCGATCTATACTACAGGCAGCGATTAAAGGATGCTCAAGCCATCTGTGATATAATGCACATAGTCTGAGACAAAGGGGTAGCTCGGCAGGCTGCCTACGCTTTTTTGATGAACCGGATGCCCAAAAGCCGAACGTAGGAGCGCAACTGTGCTATCGAATTACGCGTTTATCGGAATCTTTGCCATCGCCGCGATCACCTTTCCGATGATCCCTCTGCTGATATCTGCCGTCATACGCCCCAAGCGGCCAACCGACATTAAGCAATCGACCTACGAGTGCGGCCTGGAAGCGATCGGCGAAATCTGGGTCCAGTTCAAAGTACAGTATTACCTCTATGCGCTCGCCTTTGTCGTCTTCGATATCGAAACGGTCTTTCTGTACCCCTGGGCCGTCTACTTTCGCGCATCCGGCTTATTTGCCTTGTTCGAAATGTTTACCTTCCTGGCGATTTTGACGATTGGACTGGTGTATGCTTGGCGTAAGGGCGCGCTCGAATGGTTCTAAGCTCAGAGCTTCTATAACGAAGGTGAACTATGGCCACGGATGAAGAATTACAACAAGAACTCGAAGGAAATGGCGTCTTCTTTTCTACCGTCAATGGACTGTATAACTGGGGACGCCGCTCATCGGTTTGGCCCATGTTATTTGGTCTGGCCTGTTGCGCGATTGAGATGATCGCTTCGGCGACGTCGCGCTATGACATTGCGCGCTTCGGTTCCGAACTGTTTCGCGCTTCGCCCCGTCAGGCCGACCTGATGATCGTCTCGGGCACCGTGACCAAGAAAATGGTGCCCCAGATCGTACGGCTGTATAACCAAATGCCCGAGCCACGCTATGTGATTTCGATGGGCGCCTGTGCAACCTCGGGCGGTCCATTCCGCGACGGCTATAATGTCGTTCGTGGTGTTGACTTGTATGTGCCGGTCGATGTATACATTCCGGGCTGCCCGCCGCGTCCCGAAGCCATGTTGCATGCCTTGATCACCCTACAAGAACAGATCGACCAGCAGTCGATCCGCAAGGTGCGCTGGTACGGCAAGCGCGGCATTCTGGATCAAGACTTCGCGGTACCACAATATGGCAAGGACGGCTTGATCCTCGCAGGCTTCGAAGGCACGGCCGATCCGGTCGGTGGTCTGCCCAAGATGGCACCCTTTGTGTCACCGGCCATGGGCGGGATTGGCGAGCGACAAAGCGATGCGCAAGCCCTGGAAGGCAACCTGCCGAAACCCGTGCTCAGCAAGCTCGACTTAAACATCAAGGACGCCCATGCCGCCGACGTGGCGCGCACGGTATCCGAGCGTTCGTACGATCCGCGCAAGCTTTTGGCAACGGAGGCCACCAATGCTGGCTAAAGGCGAACTACGCGCACTCCTGGCGCGTGACCTCCCCGAGGCGCTGGCACCAGTTGGTGGTCACGCCGCGAGCAACGGCAATGGCAACGGCCAGACAGCTGCCCAAGGTACCAATCCCGATCTTGCACCCAAGGAACCCAAAGCCCAAACGGAACCGATCGACAAAGCCGAGCCGGGCGCAGGTCGTGAAGGCGGAGCGCGACCGCTGCTGCAAGAGTATGATGCAGTCGTTAATGCCCAATCTATCCCCCAGGTCGCGGCCTATCTACGCGACCAGCACGGCTACGAGTTCCTATCGAATATTACAGCGGTGGATTATTTGGCCCAAGGGCTGATTGAAGTGGTCTACCACTTCTTTAGCCTGGCCGGTGGTGGTCCGCAAACCGTGCGCGTACGGGTACCGCGCGAACACCCCGTTATTCCCACCTTGACGGGTGAATGGCCGGGTGCGAATCTACAGGAGCGCGAGGCCTTCGATATGTATGGCGTTCAGTTCCCCGGCCATCCGTACCTGCGCCGCATCTATATGTGGGATGAGTTCGAGGGCTACCCGTTGCGCAAGGACTTTCCCAAAACGGGCGATAAGTACACGCATGATACCGGTGGCGAGTAGGAAGCGATAAGGCATTCGTTATGCTAAAAACAGAAGAGCTACAACTTAATATTGGCCCACAACACCCATCAACACATGGCGTGTTCCGGCTGGTCGCCACGATCGATGGCGAAACGGTTATTCATATCGAGCCCATCTTTGGCTATCTGCATCGTAATCACGAGCAGCTGGGCGAAGTCAACTCATACCTGATGAACATTCCGTTCACCGATCGCTTGGACTACTTCAACTCGATGGCGAACAATCATGGCTATACCCTGGCTGTCGAGAAGCTGGCGGGGATCGAGGTGCCGGAGCGCGCCGAATATATCCGGGTGATGATGGCCGAGCTGAGCCGCATCCTGAACCATGCCACCGCGCTGGGCTTTATGCTCAACGACATGGGTGCCTGGCAGACTGGTTTGCTCTGGGGCATGCGCGAGCGCGAGAAGATCCTCGATCTGTATGAGATGGTCGCCGGATCGCGCATGATGTGCAACTACTTCCGCTTCGGCGGTGTGGTGCGCGATATCGGTCTGGAATGGCTCGCCGAGCTAAACGACCTGATGTACGCCCTGCCGCACTTCTTCGATGAGTTCGAGGCGCTCTTGTCGGATAACGAGCTCATGCTGATCCGGTCACGGGGCGTCGGGATTCTACCGCAAGAGCTTGCGATTTCGTATAGTGTCACCGGTCCACTTCTCCGCGGTTCGGGCGTGCCCTATGATGTACGCAAAGCCGAGCCATATAGCGTCTACGACCGCTTTAAATTCGATATTCCGGTCGGCTCGGTCGGCGATATCTATGACCGCTACCTTGTGCGGGTCGAAGAGATGCGCCAAAGCTATCACATCATCCAACAGGCGATCGAACAATTGCCGGATGCTAAAGGCAGCCATATTAACTCGAAAGTCAAGCAGCAGTCGCTTAGGCCACCGGTCGGGGATGCCTATGGCCGCGTAGAAACGCCCAAGGGCGAGCTGGGCTTTTACCTCGTGTCGGATGGCTCGGGCAAAGCCTACCGCTATAAAGTCCGTGCGCCTTCTTTTATCAACCTATCGGCCCTGAGTGATATGTGTCGTGGTCATAAGGTTGCTGATGTGGTCGTCATTTTGGGCTCAATCGATATCGTGATGGGGGAGGTTGACCGATGAGCATCGTCCCGGCATCAACATCGACCGCACTTGACCGGCCCATCGCAGACGTGGTGGTCGTACGGCGTAACGACAACCAAATTCGGGCCGGGCAAGGTATGGTTAAGGGCATGCTACGCGTCGTAGGCCATTTCGGTGCTTCGCTAGCCAAAGTTCAAAGCTCCAAGCGGGACACGATGGGCATGTTCACGGTGCAGTATCCCGAAGAGCGGCTATTACTCCCCGAAGCCTCACGGCAAATGCCGATCCTGCTATATGAGGACAAAAGTGGCCAGGAGCTGTGCACCTCATGCTTTCAGTGCGAGCGCGTTTGCCCACCCCAGGTGATCCATATCACCCAAGCCAAAGATCCGACCACCGGCAAGCCGGTGCCGGCCGCCGAAGAGTTCGTCATCGAGTATGACACCTGTATGTCCTGCGGCTATTGCGCCGAAGTGTGTCCCTTTGATGCGATTAAAATGGACCACGTCTACGAGCTTGCGACGCCCAACCACTTATCGATGGATGTCCACAAGCGTGGCTTGAACCGGCCGGTCTCGTACTACGAAACCATCGCGCCAACAATGTGGGGCGAAGTACGTGACCAGGCCCTCAAGAAGCTGCAGAACAATGTCAAGCGTCGCAGCGGCAACATCGGCGTCGCGCCCCAAATGCAAGGCAAGGTTGTCAAAGCAGCAACCGGGGCAGCCCCCCGCGCTGTAGCTGCGGGCGCTTTTGCAGCACCGGCCGCTGCAAAAGCGCCTGTTGCCGCCGCAGGTAAGAGCATGTCGGCTGACAAACTGGCACGTCTCCAAGCCATCCGTGCCGCTAAAGCTGGTGGAGCCGCTACCCCGGTAGCCGAAGACGAACCGGCGGTCATGCAGACCGAAGCGGTCGCTCCGGAAGCAGCGGGTGTTGGCCCAGCTGGACCGGCTGCTGCAATTGGCAAGAATATGTCGCCGGAAAAAGTGGCGCGCCTGGAAGCGATTCGAGCCGGCAACCAAGCACGGCACGGGGGATAAAGCATGTACGATATCTCACACTTTCTCCTCAGTTGGACGGGCCAAACGTGGCTGGTCACACTGGTCGGCTACATTCTGACGACCACCATGATCCTGGTCGTGGGGCCGGTTGGCATGATGCTGTTTACCTGGATCGAACGGCGCGGCATTGGCTTGATGCAAGATCGCAAGGGCCCCAACCGCGTCGGACCCTTTGGTCTCCTCCAGCCGATCTCAGAGGCAATTAAAACGATGACCAAGGAGGATATCACGCCGGTGGGAGCCGACCGCTGGGTGCATTTCCTGGCCCCGGTGGTCATGATGGCCTCGACCGTGCTGGCCTTCGCAGTCATCCCATTGGGCAAGCTCTATCCCTCCCAGATTAACGTCGGCGTGCTGTTTATCATTGGCGTCTCGGCCCTGCACACGCTCGGTATGCTCATGGCCGGCTGGGGTTCGAATAACAAGTTTGCGCTGCTAGGCGGGATGCGTGCTGCAGCCCAAATGATCTCTTACGAAATTCCCCAGGTGATGTCACTTGTGGCGATCGTGATGTGGGTCGGCTCCATGCGGGTGGCTGATGTCATTAACCACCAAAGCAACGGTGGCCTGAATCTGAACTGGCATATCTTCACACCGGTCGGAGCGCTGGCAGCACTAGTCTTTTTCATCTCCTCACTGGCGGAAGGCGAGCGCACGCCCTTCGATATTCCCGAGGCCGACTCCGAGATCGTCGCCGGCTATATGACGGAATATTCGGGCATGAAGTTTGCGGTCTTCTACCTAGCGAACTATATGACCAACCTCGCGATCTGTGCCGTCACCGCCGCGATGTTTCTGGGTGGTGGCAATGGTCCCGGCACAAGCATTCCCTATCTGGGTGGCCTGCTGGCGATCATCTACTTAATCATCAAAGTGGTGCTGTTGTTCTGGTTCATGGTCGTGATCCGCGCGACAGTCCCGCGCTTGCGGGTTGACCAACTCATGAGCTTTGCCTGGAAGTTTTTACTGCCCCTCGCGCTGTTCAACATTTTTGCGATGGGCATATGGATCGCAGTTACGCAATGGGGTGCCGATAAAGGCTTTGGCTTCTTGAACGACTTGGTTGGTCAGCCGGGCAGCCTGGGCCGCACGCTAACCGCCTTCGCCGTCACGCTCGTGCTCAATGCGATTGCAGTGATGGGGGCGCTGGCACTTTACCGGGGACGAACACGGTCATATCTCGCGCAACAAGTGACTGCAGCTTAACGAAGCGGAGACCAGCAGCTAGGCTGCTGGTCTCCTTGTGTCTTGGTTGTGATCGTAGGACTGCAAAGCATGCGAAGAGATCGAGTATTATTGGAGTGCGTAATGTCCCAGGAGCGATATGAATTTACCTAATATTGCGATAAACGTCGTCTTTTTCGCGCTTTCAAGCTTGATCTTGTTTGCCGGCTTCATGGTGGTATGGGTCAAAAATATTATTCATGCTGCCTTATGGTTGATTGCTTCGTTTGCAGGCGTGGCAGCGCTGTATTTCTTGCTCGAAGCGCCGTTCATCGGCGTAGTACAGATTCTGGTTTATGCTGGCGCGGTCTCGATCCTGGTGCTGTTTGCCATTATGTTAACCCGGCAAGTAACAGGTGAAGCGACTCGTCAACTATTTGATCGTTGGTGGCTGTCGGCTTTGGTGGCCTTGGGCCTCCTGATCGTGATTGTACGTACCGTCAGTAATCCGGGTCTGCCGGCCGACGCCCAAGGGAACACACGTTGGACACGAGCCGACCGGCTCGCACCCGCAGCCACGGCGCAAGCAGCTAATGCAACTGCCACAGCACAGGCCGCAGCCGGCGCAACGGCGCAAGCAGCTAATGCAACGGCCACGGCAGCCCGCCCGGCCGCCGCGCTACCACAAGTCGCCGGAGCCTTCGAGATCGGCCAGTCCTTTATGAAAGAGTATTTGCTGCCGTTCGAGCTTGCATCGATCTTGCTGCTGGTCGCCCTGGTTGGTGCAGTTGTGATCGCCTTCGAAGAGCGCAGTCGTCGCCGCCGTGTCCTGACCTTAGCGGAAGAAACAGCACTCCGTCGCTCGCTCAAGGGTGCAGGATTGGTTGCACCGCTCACTGCCATTCCAGGGCCGGTCGATCAAGCACCGGCCAGCACGAGTGGCATGAATACCGATAGCTCGGAACGCAGGTAAGGAAAGAGTAATGAACACCATCGTTACGGCTGTACCGCTGGAGTATGTGCTGACGATCGCCGCCGTCTTGTTCTGCCTCGGTTTGTGGGGAGCCTTATCACGACGTAACACCGTCGGTATCTTGATGGGTGTAGAGTTGATGCTGAACGCAGTCAATATTAATTTGATCGCCTTTTGGCGTTACCTGGAGCCACAGCGCACCAGCGGCTTGCTGTTCACTATCTTTGCAATTACGGTTGCTGCTGCCGAAGCAGCCGTCGGCCTGGCGATGGTGATCGCCGTGTACCGTACGCGCCTGACGATCAATGCCGACGAAATCGACACCTTGAAGGGCTAAACCATGACTTTTTTCGACTGGGCCTGGATGATCCCGCTCCTGCCCTTGGTGGCCTTTGTGGTGATCACCTTCTTCGCACCGCTCTACAAGGATAAGCGTACGACGGCGATCATTGCGGTCGTGCTGATGGTGCTCGCCACCTTTATCGCCTGGGGCGTTCTGCTGCAAGGAGCCCGCAGTGGCTTTGGAGCGGCACCTGCCGAAGCGCAAGTGACGGGGGGCGAAGCCGGTTTCCGCGGCTTTGGTGGGGCCTTTACCCGTAGCTTCGACTGGGCACCGACCGGTAACAGCGTCTTCCGAATGGGCGATCGCATTGATGCGCCCGTCGCAGCTATGCTCGCGATGGTTACGCTGGCCGCGACCTGTATTCACCTGTTCTCGGCCGGGTATATGGCCGAGGATCCACGCTTCGCGCGCTTTTTCTCCTTTATTGCGTTGTTTACCGCTTCAATGCTCGGTATGGTACTGTCCGACAACCTGCTCCTCTTCTTCATCTGTTGGGAGTTGATGGGCCTCTGCTCGTATCTGTTGATCGGCTTCTGGTATTACAAACCCTCGGCCTACATGGCCGCCCGTAAAGCCTTTATTACCACACGCATCGGCGACGTGGGCATGATGCTCGGGCTGTTTTATCTTTATCAGCGATCAGGCTCGCTGACCTTCGGCTCGGCCCCCGGTCAGGTCTTCGACCCGGCCTTTTTAAGCCAAGTCAGCCAGCAAACGACGGCTTTTGGCCTGAGCGTTGCCGCCGCGATTGCACTGCTGATCTTTATGGGCACTGTCGGCAAGTCGGCGCAATTTCCGCTGCACGTCTGGCTGCCGGATGCCATGGAAGGACCCACGCCGGTTTCGGCGCTGATTCATGCCGCAACGATGGTGGCGGCTGGCGTGTTCCTGGTCGCGCGGACCTATCCGATCTTCGTCGCTGGCAGTACCGACGCGAGCAGTATCCATGCACTCACGGTCGTTGCGCTGATCGGTGCGTTTACTGCCATTTTTGCTGCCTTGATCGCGGTCGCGCAATTCGACATCAAGCGCATCCTGGCCTACTCAACGTTGTCGCAACTCGGCTTCATGGTTGCGGCACTGGGGATGGGTGGCTGGGTAGCAGGCATGTTCCACCTGCTCACGCACGCCTTTTTCAAGGCGCTCTTGTTCCTGGGCTCGGGTTCGATCATTCATGGCATGGAGGCGACAGTCGGCCATGATTCCCGCAACTCGCAAGACATTCGCAACATGGGCAACCTGCGCCGCTTTATGCCGCGCACCTATTGGCCCTATATGATTGGCTATTTGGCGCTGGCCGGCGTGCCGTTATTCTCTGGCTTCTTCTCCAAAGATGAGATTTTGGCCGATGCGTTTGGCGTAGGCTTTGGTGGACAGGCCGGGGTCGTGAGTCCGCTGACCGGCCAAATCGTCTATATCTTGCTCACGATCGCTGCGTTTTTGACCGCCTTCTATATGACACGCCAGATTGTGGTCGTCTTCTTCGGCAACTTTCGTGGCCACCAGCCACGTCCCCTGGCGGCAACGGCACCCAGCGAAAAGGTAGCGGTCGTCAAAACTGGCCATACGGATCTGGGGTCGGCACAGGAAGATGACGAGCATACTGCGGCGATCTATAGTGAGCATAAAACGCATGACCCGCATGATTCGCCCTGGACCATGCTCTTACCGTTGTTCGTGCTGGCGATCTTTGCCTTTGGGGCCGGCTATGCGAACTGGCCCGGTTTGTTTGGTATTCACGGAGGCTGGCTCTCACACTTCTTTGCGCAAGAAGAGGGCAGCTTCAATGTCGTGACTACCGCGATAGCCACGCTGCTCGCCTTTGCAGGGATCTTCCTGGGTTATGTCTTATACCGGCCGGCCTTCGCCTACGCGACCGATGCCGATCCGCTGGAACGGATGATGCCTGGCATTTTCCGCATCCTCAACAACAAATTCGGCGTTGATGAGTTCTATGGTGCGACCATCGGGCGCCTGACCGACATCTTTGGCATCGGCTTGACCGTCTTCGATAAGATGGTCGATAGCGTGGTCAATGGGGTTGGGCAGCTCAGCTTGCTCCTAGCCAAGCTCAACTTCATTATCGACGATCTGTTCTTGAACCAGGGTGCTGATACACTGGCCGAGGCGACGACCTATACCGGCGACGGCATGCGCCAAACGACGACCGGCAAGATCCAAGATTATGGCGCCTTGATCTTTACCGGCGTGTTGATCCTGGCGGTCATTTATCTGTTTGCCTTCAAGTAGGGGAGATGAGGCCGTCCACTATGCTGAACACCAACTATCTGGCATTCTCCAATGACGCGCTCCATAGCATCCCATGGCTTAGCCTGCTGATCTTTCTGCCGCTGATTGGCGCACTCCTGACGGCGCTTTGGCCAGAAAGAGGGGATGCGCGCACCAATAAATGGGGTGCCTTTGCCCTTAGCCTAGCGCCACTCGGCATTGCGATCTTGCTGGCCACCCAATTCCAGGGCACGCGGGTCGATAACGGTCTGCAACAGGTCTATGAGTTTCCTGAGCGACTGAATTGGGTCTCAGTCCTGGGCGTGCAGTATTTTCTGGGGCTGGACGGCATCTCACTGCCGTTGGTGCTGCTGTGCACGATTATGACACCCGTTTGCATCCTGGCCTCCTTTAATCTGCAGTTCCGACCGCGCTATTTTCTGGCGTTGCTGCTGCTGATGGAAACCGCGATGCTGGGTGTCTTTTTGTCGCTCAACTTCTTCTTGTTCTTTATCTTTTGGGAAGTCAGCCTGATCCCCGGCTATTATCTGATCTCGGTCTGGGGTCGTGAAAACCGGCGCTACGCTTCCTTCAAATTCTTTGTGTATACGATGGCCGGCTCGGTCGGCATGCTGTTGGGCTTCGAGTTTCTGTATCTGGCAACGAGCCAGGCGGGGCGGGGGACCTTCGATATTGTGGAATTGACGCGGCTGGCGCAGGGCTTACCCGTCCAGATTAATGCGACCGCCGGCAACTTCCGCGGCGATCTCCAAACCATTGTTTATACCTATTTCAGTAGCCTACGCTTTACCGAATTGCTAGGCGGCGCGAGTGCCTTCGGCATGATGAGCGGCATCTTCTGGGCCGTTTTCGTGGCGCTGGCCGTGAAGCTGGCCGTATGGCCGTTCCATACCTGGTTGCCCGACGCCTATAGCGAAGCACCCACGGCCGGGTCGATGCTGATCTCTTCCGTTCTGACCAAGATGGGCGCGTACGCCATGCTGCGACTGATGTTGCCGCTGTTCCCGGCCCAAATGCAGCGCTATGCCTCGATCCTCGGCTTCCTGGCCTTTGCCTCTATTATTATTGGAGCCTGGGTAGCATATAACCAGCGCGATGCCGATGTTAAGCGCTTGATCTCGTATCTGTCGATCAACCACATGGGCTATGTCATGCTGGCCATCGCTGCCGCCGGTGCGGCAGGGCTGGCGAATGTCGACAGCCGTGCGACGGCGATCAATGGGGCCGTCATGCAAATGGTGGCGCACGGTCTATCGACCGGGGCGCTTTTCTTTCTGGCTGGCATTCTGGCAGAACGCACCGGTAGCTACCGCTTGCCCGACTTTGGCGGGTTGCGCACCCTGATCCCGGTCTTCGCCGGGGCCATGGGCGTAGCGATGTTCGCCAACTTAGGTTTGCCAGGGATGGCCGGCTTTGTGGGCGAGTTCTTTATCTTCCGCGGCACTTGGACGACCTTGCCGCTACTGACGATCTTCGCCATGCTGGGACTGGTGATTTCGGCCCTCGCCTTGCTGCTGATGTACCAACGCATTTTTAGTGGCCCGGTCAACGAGCGTTGGCGAGGCATACCCGACCTTACCTTGCGCGAATGGGGCGTGGTGCTGCCCTTGTTGGCACTGCTAATCGTCTGGGGCATCTACCCGCTACCACTGATGCGCATCGCAAACTCGACGGCCATTGCCCTGGTGCAATTCTTTAGCCATACGTAACGTACCGAGGAACCGCATGAACTTGTTCACTTTGCCAACGGGCATTCCGTATCTGAGCATGATCTGGCTGTCGCTGCTGATCGGCGCGCTCATTATCGCCGTCCTGCCGGGTAGCTGGAAGAATGGTATGCGCTGGACGGCGGCCGGGGCATCACTGATCTCGCTCGTGTTGAGCGTCCTGGTTTACGCGTCATATAAACCTGATGGTACCTTACAGTTCGTTGAGCGGCTACCATGGGTACCACAATTCGGCATCAGCTATTTCCTGGGCGTCGATGGCATTTCGTTGCCGATGCTCCTGCTGACCGGTGTGATCATGTTCACAGGCTCATTGATCTCCTGGAGCATCAATGAGCGTGTCAAAGAGTATTATGTCCTGCTGCTACTGCTGGTGGTGGGTGTCTTCGGCGTCTTTCTGTCGCTCGATCTGTTCCTGCTGTTCGTATACTACGAGCTAGCTGTGCTACCGATGTATCTGCTCATCGGTATCTGGGGCTCCACGCGCAAAGAATACGGCGCGATGAAGCTGACGTTGTACCTGATGGTCGGCTCGGTCTTTGTCCTGATTGGGATGCTGGCAGTTTATTTCGCCGGTGGCCGAACCTTCGACCTGATTGCGATGGCCAATACGGCCACCTTCAGCCGCAACTTCCAATTCGCCTTCTTCATGCCGATGTTCCTGGGCTTTGCGGTGCTGGCCGGAATGTTCCCGTTCCATACCTGGTCGCCGACAGGTCATGTCGCCGCACCTACCGCTGTCTCAATGATCCATGCCGGCGTCTTGATGAAGCTCGGCGCGTATGGCTGTTTGCGGGTTGCGATGTGGCTGATGCCGGTCGGCGCGCAGTTCTGGGCCCCGGTGATCGTGGGACTGACCTTACTCAACGTCGTCTATGGCGCGACTATCGCGATGGCCCAGCGCGACTTTAAATATGTGATCGGCTATTCGTCGGTATCGCACATGGGTTTGGTCGTCATGGCTTTATCGACCATGAACCAAACCGGCATCAACGGTGCGGTGCTGCAAATGTTCGCGCATGGCATTATGACCGGTCTGTTCTTTGCAGTCGTCGGCCGTATGGTCTATGAACGCACCCACACCCGCCAACTGCCCGAACTGGGTGGTCTGGCGCAGGTCATGCCCTTCGCCGCGATCATGTTGATCATTGGCGGCTTCTCATCAATGGGTATGCCCGGCTTCGCGGGCTTCTTCGCCGAGTTCAATATTTTCGTCGGGTTGTGGCAGCGCTTTCCGGTCATCGCGATCATTGCGGCGCTCTCGATCCCGATCACGGCGGCCTATATTCTGCGTGTCACGCGCCAGGTCTTCTTCGGTGAGATTCGTAATCCCGAGTTCCGGCGTTTACCCCGGCTCACCTGGCAAGAATATACGGCAGGTGCCATCTTGTCGACGTTGATCATCGCCTTTGGCATCTTCCCTGACCTGAGCCATCCGATGATTAATGCCAGCGTTACGCCGATTGTGCAGCGCTTGAATGGAGCCAGCCAGGTTGTCCAGCAGTTCGGTAATCCAGTGCCGTTCCTAGTTAAATAACGTGGTACGTTAAGCGTGACGAGCCACAGGAGGCTGTCGTGAGCGACCTTACAACTGAGCGAGTACAGTGGACTACGGCGGATCTCGAACTCTTGCCCGATAATGGCACCCGCTATGAAATCATTGACGGAGACCTATATATGTCACGCCAGCCGCACTGGCATCACCAACAAATTTGTGGCAACCTATATGCTGAGTTGCGTGCCTGGTCACAGTTGAGTGAACTTGGACAGGCCAGTGTAACGCCCGGTATTATCTTCAGCGATGCGGATAATGTCGTGCCCGATGTAGCCTGGGCAAGCAATGAGCGGCTAGCGGCGCTGCTCGATCAGGCGGGCCATCTGATGGGCGCACCCGAGCTGGTGGTAGAGGTAGTATCGCCCGGTCCACAAAATGAGGCGCGCGATCGACAAGCCAAACTTAAACTCTATAGTTTGCAGGGTGTCCAAGAATATTGGCTGGTAGATGGTCGCCTCCAGCAACTTACCGTTTACCGGCGAGAACGAGGCAGTCTCAAACTGGCCCAGACCTTACTGCAAGATGATGAGCTCGCTTCACCCTTGTTGCCTGGTTTTTCGTGCGCGCTCACTAAGATTTGGAGCTAAACGCCGATGAGGGAATACTATCGGCGAACTTTTGGAGTGACTTGTGCAATTTGCTTTTCCTGATGTCCTGAAACTATTGCCCGAACTCATGCTGGCGTTGCTGGCAGTGCTGGTCGTGGTCGGGGATTTGTTTGCGGGCAACGCAAGCGAAGAACAGCGCTTCCGCGACGCAGCCAGCACTACGGCACTGGGCCTGGCCTTGGTGTTCATTGTCGTCATGCTGCAAGGCGGCTTCTTGATCAACCGGCTCGTTGATCCTGCAGATGCGGTCGGGAGTGGCATCGGCGGTACTGCGATACGGTTGTTGCGCAATCTGCAAAGTGTCAACCAGCCGGGCAACAACATTCTGCTCAACGGCGCACTACTAGTCGATCCCCTCTTGATGATCGGGCGCCTGATCTTTATCGGCTCGGCCTTTATTACAGCATTATTGGCCCAGGACTATGCCCACGCCGACAACCCCGCCGAGTTCTTTGGCCTGCTGGTCTTTGCGACCATCGGCATGGACTTCATGGCCGGTGCTGGGGAATTGATTACACTGTACCTGTCGCTGGAGTTGGCTTCGGTCTCGTTATATATCATGGCCGGCTACTTCAAGCGCGAAGCCAAATCGTCTGAAGCAGGCATCAAGTATTACATTTTCGGGGCACTCTCTTCCGGCATCTTACTCTATGGCTTGAGCCTGTTGTATGGCTACACGGCCAGCAGTGGTGCGGCTAACCCGACCAGTTTCTCCACGATTGTCCTCGTTATGACGCGCAACGGCCTTTCGCCCATCTTGCTGCTCTCCTTAATCTTCATCATCGCGGGCATGGGCTATAAGCTGGCGGTCGTACCGTTCCACTCCTGGTCGCCCGACGTCTACCAAGGTGCGCCTACACCGGTCACAGCCTTTTTGTCGACGGCCTCCAAGACGGCGGGTTTCTTGATGCTGGCGCGGATCATGATCATGGCCTTTAAGCCTTTGGCCGGTTCGGCAGCCGTGGAAGGCAGTTTCGGTGGCTGGGCTAGCATCTTAGCGATCATCGCCGCGCTCACGATGACGCTGGGCAATCTCGCCGCCATCACCCAAAGCAATGTCAAGCGCATGCTGGCTTACTCTTCGATTGCGCATGCCGGCTTTTTGCTAATTGGTCTGACGGCAGTCTACAGCAAGGGCACCGGTAATTTCAGCGATTTCGGCATGACCTCGCTGATCTACTACCTGATCGCCTATACCGTCACCAATCTGGGTGCCTTCGGTGCACTAGCAGCCGTGAGCCGCGTGGTGGGCGGCGATGACCTGAGTGATATGTACGGCCTCCATCGCCGCAATCAACCGCTGGCCGCCGTTTTCGTCTTCTTTATTCTGTCGCTGGCCGGCATCCCGCCACTCAGCGGCTTCTGGGCCAAGTTCTTTGTCTTCCAGGCCGGCTGGGAAAGCGGCGCGACCTGGTTGGTAATCCTAGCACTGTTCAACACGATCATTAGTCTGTACTACTATCTGCGCCTGCTCAAGGCCATGTTCTTTACCGAGCCGCTCGACGACCGCAAGATCAGCGTGCCCGGCGGCATGAATTTCTCGCTGATCGTCACAGCCTTGCTCGTGCTGGCGTTGGGTCTGGCCCCGCAGGTCTTTTTGCCGGCTATCGGTACAACTACACATCTCGCCGGAACCACTACCGCTGGTACATCCGGCGGGGCAGCACAACCGGGCGCTCCCGCCTCTGTCGACCCCGGCGACCCGAACGATCAGCCGGCCCCGTAACGGCTTCTGTGGGTTGATGCAGTAAACGAGCCGAGCTTCTAAGCCCTGCTCGTTTATGTTTATGGAGTAATGCGAAACGTTTACACTTTTGTGACACACTCCCCTTGATTACTTATCTCTGATTGCATACCATAGTATCTTATCAAAGTAGGCTAGATGATTATGGTAGCAATCGACACATGATAGCCAACAAAGATAGAGAGGCCAGGGGAATGTCACGAGCGCGAATCAAGCACGTCAGTGTACCGAAGGGATGGAGTGAGGAATGGGGCAGCAGTGTCGCACAGGCGGCAGCAGTCGCCCTTCTCACGGTTGCTCTGATCGGCGCACTTGTGCTCCTACGCAGCTCGTTTACCGGTCAAGTCGACCACGCCTTTAACTGTGTCATTGGTGCCATTAGTGGTGGCAGTGGGAGCTGTAACGGTGGTGGTGCGAGCACGACCGGCGGAAATGGAGCCAGTGGAGGTAGCTCAACGAATGGCGACCAAGCAAAGCAGGATCATCACTGCGATGGTTGGTGCCAGGTGGGGGGCTTTTTCAAGGGCTTCGGTGAAGGGGCGGTTGACACGGTCAAGGGCTTATGGACGCTCGGTAGCGACGGCGTCAAGCTGGCGATGGGTGACCAAGCGACGCGCGACAAATACGGTGCATTGATCGACGCCTTTAAGCGAGACCCAGGTGGTACCTTGCTTGCGATGGGGAAGAGCTTTATTGCCCCGGCTGTGGATGCCTGGAAATCGGGCAACTATGGCGAAGCAGCCGGACGCGTAAGCTTCGATATTGCCTCGTTCGTTGTGGCCGACCACGGGCTCGATAAGCTTGGCAAGTTAGCCAAGGTTGACGAGGTGCTGGTGGATGGCACGCGTGTGGCGAGCAAGACCGGGGACGGCTTGGACGATGTTGGCAAAGTGGGGCGCTATATACCCTGCGTTGGCTTCGGCATACCCACAGGTCGTGTTGCGGGGCTTGCGATCCCCTTAGCTAATTGCCCATTAGGCAAAATCGCGGGTACACGTGGGCTTGAACATTCGTTTAGTGAACATGCAGCGCAATGGTTTGGGCGCGAGGTGCCCGGGTCGACGTATTTGCCACAGTGGCAAGCGTTGATCGAACGGGCTGCACAAAGCAGTGAAGTCTTTGATTGGAGCACTGGCGCCGCGAAAACGACTGCACATCTAGCGCGGATCGATGGCAAATGGTTCGTGGTACAGTTCTTCAAGGACGGTCCCCGCGCCGGCGAACTGGCAACGGCGTTCGTGCCCAATCAAGGTCAACTTGCGGCGATGTTACGACTGTTGGGTCACATTAAATGAGACAGCCTGATCCACCATTTCTGGAACTCAGCTTTTACTTTGCAGACCGAACAGGAAGGGAAGCATTTACCCAACTGGTTACAACACTGGTGGGGTTCGGAGCGACGTTTACGGGGGAGGGTAAGGCACATAAGGGAGTAGGGCTGCGAGATCAGCCCTTCGGCTCCCTTAGTGATGAGCTACGCGAACCTTTACCGTTGGAGAATAGCGAGGCGCTCACGCGTTGGACTTCCGATCCCAATACGCGCTTGTTGCAAGTCTCTATGGGTGGTGCGACCGGTGCCATAGCAGACGTTGCCGAGATCGTGACCTACGAGAGTATTTCGGACGAAGCAGCAAGTGTCGACCACCATCCGGTGGCGATTTGGACCGAGGGCGAGTTGTTTAGCGGCACCTTTCCCAAGACGCATGCCGGTCAAGCGCGCAAGGTGGGCCAGCAGACCTACGAGCGCTTTCGGCTCCTCGTTGAGGCGTTAGCGCCAGCATATGCCGCTATAACTACCGAATATGGTCTTGAGTGTCCCGAGGATTTACGAAGGGACGCGCGGAGCTATGCTTTCCAGGACTTTTTCGTGAGCCGGAGTTATCTCGGTGCCAACAAAGTGGCCAAGATCCAAAATTTGTTTGCTGAGGCATATGCCGAACCGGTCGGTGACGGCATCTATATCTCTTGCCATCGCTTCTTTAATCCCGAGGGCAAAGACTCGGAGGCCAAATACGGCTCAGGCCAGTCTGGCGAGGTAGCAAGATTGATCGCGTCAACCGTGCGGCGGTAAGGTCTGTTTTCCCGATTTCATCGCAGCCCATGCTGTTTGCACCTGCTGCCTAGTCGCGGCTAAGGTACCGCTGTTATCGATCACGACGTCTGCGACGGCGATCTTGGCTTGCTGGGGTGACTGGGCGGCGATGCGTTGCTCGGCGTCGGCGCGAGCCATATCGCGCCGTTTGATTAAACGCTCCAGCTGTTGCGCGAGATCGCACCGGACCACCCAAACGGCATCGCAGAAGCGCGGCCAGTCGCTTTCGATCAGTTTGATCGCGTCCACGGCGGCTACCTTAGCCTCTGTACCACGATCTGCCGCTTGATCTAGACCCGCCAGCCAGCTATGAATTGCGGCGCGTGTGGCCGGATGCACAATCGCTTCGAGCTGCTGGAGCTTGGCTGGGTCGCTAAAGACGATCCGGCCTAGTGTGGCG
>JACDGP010000123.1 GCA_013821605.1 Herpetosiphonaceae bacterium | reverse complement strand
CATGCGCTTTGCGGCGTGGTTGGCCGATACCCGACGCGCCGCCACCCGAAGGTCATCATTTGGCCGACTTGCGGGAGCACCGATCTGACGTGAGGGCTCCTAGTGGAGGTTCGCCAGCAGCATCTTGACAAGAGGCATTTTCTGGTGATTACCCACATCTTTGCCGGGAACTGAAAGCTCCATCTCCGTGTGGTACAAAGCAGATGTTGAACAACCCTGACCACAGGAGATGGAGTGATGGACAGTGTACTCATTCACCAACTGCTTGACAACTAGCCAGCGCCTGAACTCGACCACAGCTTGACCACCTTTCTTCGCCCCCTCCTTGACCTGCTCCCCGACCGCCGCTTACCGCGTGTCGTGCTGCTCGCCATCCGTGGCATCTTGGCCGGCGCTACTCCCGTTATCACCGCTCTGGCACAAAGCGTTGCCCACACCGACTGCGACCCCTGGCCCGCTGCTAAACGCATTTACCGCTTGCTTGCCAACCCGCGCGTCCCATCCCGCCTCTTCACTACTGGCCTCTACCAGCTCGCGCGTGCCACGGTCGCTCACGAACAGCCCGAGTATTTGGTCATCGCCGTCGATCCGGTCAACTTTGAGAAACCGTATACCCAAGCACTCGAAGGCGTCAGCACGGTGCATAAAAGCACACCTCCTGATCGCCTGGGTCGGGCGCGTCTGGCTCGTGGCTACCCCGCCATTACCGCAACGGTCGTCAATACGCGCGTGCCCGCCACGACCTACGCCAACTGGTTCTCCTACACGCTTGACTTTCGCAGTCAGAACTGGGAGTTCAAGCGCGCCTTTCGCACCACACGAGGCCTGTTTCCCACACAGCGTCTGCGCTTTGTCGGCGATGCCGGATTGGATGACCAGAAGCTGTTTGGCTGGATTGCCAAGGTCAAGGGCGAGTTTGTGATGCGCGCCAGCCACCTGGAGCGGCTGGTGGAGGTGGAGAACGCGCGGCTGCACCGGTGGGAACGTGAGCAGTTGGAGGAGCTGGTGTCGAGCATCCCGTTCACCACGCGCTGGCAAGTAGCATTTCAGCATGCCGGAACGTCGCGCATAGCGACGGTGCAAGTCGGCTGGTTGCATCTGCGGCTGCTGGAGACACAGCAGGACCTGTGGGCGGTGGTCGTGGAGGAGGATGAGCGGGCGGAGCGCGCGGTGCGGCGGCTGGTCTTGCTGACGACTGTGGCGGTGGCGAGCGAGGCGGAGGCACGCGCGGTGTACGAGGACTGGCGACTGCGGAGGCGGCTTGAACATGGCTATCGGTTTGATCAGGAACAGGGGCTGGACGTGGAAGACATGCGGGTGCAGACACTGGAGCGGATGCAGCGGCTGTTTGTGCTGGTGCTGCTGGCAGCCGAGTTCGTCTTTCATGTGATGGAACCATGGCCACCGGCTGCCGTGCGATGGTTGCGACGGCTGGGCGGTAAGTTAGGGCGGTCGATTGATCGGGATGGACCGTATTTACTGCTGCGTGGTCTGCAAGCGGTGTGGCAGACCGTCGCCACCCTCACACTCATGCTGATCGAGCCATTTCCCCACCATGCTTTCGACGACACGTGAGATGTGGGTAATCACCAGGCATTTTGAGTTTTTTGAGTTTTGAGTAATCAGGGCGACTCCAAAGTCCGTTATGAGCGAATCAACGATACCCCTCAGCCTGTAAATTGAAGAGGCGTGCATATGTGCCACCAAGGGCCATCAACTCTGCATGTGTGCCGATTTCGGTTAGTCGTCCACCGTCTAGGACAGCAATCCTATCCGCCATACGTACAGTGCTAAAGCGATGACTAATCAACAACACCATTTTGCCTGCTATTAACTCATGCAAGCGCTGAAAAACCTCATACTCGTGCTCAGCATCGAGTGCTGCCGTCGGCTCGTCAAGCACCAGCACCTCGGCATCACGCATGAATGCGCGGCCAAGCGCAACTTTCTGCCATTGGCCACCCGACAACTCATGCCCTCGCTCAAACCACTGACCTAGCATCGTTTCGTAACCGTGAGGCAAATCTTCAGCTATGTCATCAGCGCTGGACAGCTGTGCTGCTCTTGCCAGTTGTAGGTCATCATCTAACGCGTCAATCTGACCAAAGCCGATATTCTCCCGTAGAGTAGATTGATAATGCACAAAATCCTGGAAGATCACGCCAATGCGCGACCAGAGATCATCCAAGTCGTACTCTCGTAGATCGATGCCTTCCAGCAGAATGTGCCCTTCGGTCGGAGCGTAGAGGCGCGTAAGCAACTTGATCAATGTCGTTTTTCCGGCACCATTGGCCCCGACAAGGGCCACTTTCTCGCCGGGCGCAAGCCGGAGATTTAGGCCACGCAGAACCCAGTTCTCGCCGCCAGGATACCGAAATGAAACATTGCAAAATTCAATGCCGATGCGGAGTGGCTGGGATAAGCGACGTAGATGCGCGTCTCCGGGAGTTTGCGGTCGTAAATCGAGGAAGTCGAACAGGTTATTCAAAAATAGCGCACTTTCATAGACTTCACTAATGTTGGTCAGCAGTGCTTGAAATGTCGCTTGAGATTGGCGGGACAACATCAGATAGAGTGTCATATCGCCGAGCGTGATGACGTGGGTAAGGGTGTGCCATACAATATATACGTATGCACCATAATAGCTCAACGTACTTAACAAGCCCGACAAGATACTGATGGTACTTTGACGCCGAGCTAGTGCCCTATCCTCATGGTAGAAGGCCCAAAACAGATCGTCATAACGCTTGAGCAATGATTTACCCAAGCCGAACAGCTTAACCTCCTTAGCACTGCCATCTACCGTCAATAAATATTCTAAATACGACATGCGGCGAGCCTTTGGTGCATGCCAAGCTAGTAGCCCGAAGTGACGGGTGCTAGAGTTAGTTTGGGCAAGGAATGAAGGGAGTGTGGCTCCTAACAAGGCTAATGCAACGAGGGGACTAAAGGTGAAGAGGACAACGATGAATGAGAGGAGCATTAGTGTGTTCTGAATCAACATAAAGCTTGTGTTGATAATCGTCATTCCCCGTAAATGTGCATCTCGTTGCGCGTTTTGCATTTTGTCGTAAAAGGTGGAGTCTTCAAAGGCGGGCAATTCGAGCATCAAGGCCGTCTGAATAATCGTAGTAGAAATCGTATGTTGTAAGCGTGTGTGGAGTACATGTTCGGTCAGCGTTCGGTACTGGCTAAGCGTGGTAGTAAGAGCAATCAGAGCAAACTCGATCAGGAGAAACGGCAATGTAGCTCGCAGCCCTACTTGTACAGTTATGTGGTCGTTCGTCGCTCGTACAATCGTGTCCACGATCAGCTTGCCCACAAAGGCTTGTGCTGCAGGAAGAGCGGCCGAGAATAACGTCAAAAGGAAGAGAGTAATCGTACTTCGGCGATCAGCGCTTGCAACGAGTTGAAAACTGCGGGATAGGCTGCGAAAAGCGGTGCGGATACCATGAATCAAAAGGTGACTACGAGGAAGCCGATAAGGTAACGACCAAAATTCAGGGCGCAGCAGCGAACGACGAGTCATCTTGGACCGAGAAGGATACAGGCGATAATGCGTCCTCGGATGATGACTAGATCATCGTAAGTGCACATCTAGGAACGTATAGCGGGGGCTTCGTGTGATTTGTCACTTTGAATGGTGGCACCGGAGCCATTTTAGTACTGGAATGCATTCCACCTACATGGAGCATGTCTGTGGACGCCAATGAATATCAAGTGCTCGCCATGCGAACACGGCGTGCCGATCAAACGCCGGAACAAACGCTGTTGAATGCTGTGCTGGGCTTGAATGGTGAGGCGGGGGAGGTGGCAGATATTCTAAAAAAGCATCTGCATCACTCCCAGCCGCTTGATACGGACAAGCTGTGCGATGAGCTGGGTGATGTGCTGTGGTATGTGGCACAAGCGTCCGATGCCTTAGGGATATGCCTGGCCGACATCATGCAGATGAATCTAGACAAGCTGCAGCGTCGCTACCCCCAGGGCTTTAGCCCCGAGGCCAGTCTGCACCGGCAAGAGTGAGCGACGGGCCGGTCATGCTCGTCCACCTGTCGCGAGAACTTTGGTCTTCAGGACGTCTCGTGACAGCGCTGGCGGTGTGACTAGGCGGCGAAACAATTCGGTAGAACGTTGGATCGTCGTCGCGATCTCGAAGTGTTTGATTGCGCGCTCACGGGCCGCGTGGCCCATTTCGGCTATGCGTTCAGGGCGGGCGAGCAGGTCGGACAGGGCAATGCTGATGCCTTCCCAATCGCCGGGACCAAGGAGCATGCCGGTCGTACCTACTTCGACCACTTCGGCGACACCGCCAACGCCAAGGGCCACGACCGGTAAACCACAGGCCATTGCCTCCAACAGCACCAGGGGCATGCCTTCGCTGCGTGAGGTATGGGCCAGGACATCGAAGGCCGGATAAAGTTCGCGGGTATCCTCGCGTAGGCCGAGGAAATGTACATACTCATGTAAGCCGGTATTGGCAACCATCTCCCGTAGCTGGCGATCCATGGCCCCATCACCGACAACGGCGAAGTGGACATCCGGACGGGCATGGTGCAGCGTGGCGGCGGCTCGGATAAAGTTGTCGGGTCCTTTCTCAGGCGCCAGACGCCCGACAAAGCCGACCAGCTGGACGTCCTGCGGCAATCCGAGGGCTGCCCGCCGGGCAGCCCGGTCTTCGCGCGGCATGAAGAGCTTGGTATCGACGCCATTGGGTACCAGGGTCAAGCGTTCCGGCGGCAGTCCCATCGCCAGCCCCTGGGTGTAGGCCTCTTGACAGACGACCATCAGGTGGGTGCCGGTGGTGCGGCTGATGCCGAGTTCGTGCGTCGTCAGGTTCATGCCATGCACGGTTGCGACGACTGGCACCTGCATCAGGCCGCCGGCCAGTCCGGCAACGACATGCGCGTTCGGCAGATGAGCATGGATTAGGTCAACCTCGTGGTGGCGGATCAGTTCGACGGCCAGCTGGATCGAGCGCCAGGGTGGTTCATCCCGCAAGGGCGCAATAAAGACTGCACAGCCGTGCGCGCGTAGCTTCTGCGTAAATGCACTTTCGTAGGGACATAGGCAGGTTACGCGAAATTGCCGAGCCGGCAAACGGCGGATCAAGTTGTCGACGTACTGTTCCATACCGCCGACAATCGCGGCACCTAGCACCTCAAGAAGGTGAATGGGATGTGCTCGGGCGGCGTCATTGCCTTGAGCGTGCATGTTAATATTCTCCTTCGGCCTCACGAAACCTAGCCGATAAAGCAAGGCGTGTACCGTCCGCACTGCATACGAGTGGGGCAGCGGCGCTCATGGTTGCTCCCCGGCCCGCAAGGTCGCCAGCAGAAATGGATCGATCTGACCACCGTCCAGGATGGCGCTCAGGTCGGTTAAACGCAGATTCGTGCGTGGATCGCGCACAAAACGGTGGCGGCCCTGGTTATAAACCCGGACAAGCGCGTCCTGGTCGTTGCCCTGCTCCGTGCTACTGCTGATCGGGAGTGCCGACAGCATCCGATGCAGCTCTTCGCCGTTGGCGGGAGCGTGGGGTGCTGTGACTGCCAGGGTGTTAATACGCGCAAGAATGCGCTGCCGGTCATCGGCTGTGAGGTTGTTGAGCTTGTGCAATCCGGCTTCACCACGCAAAAACTCGAAGACGTTATGCCCTTTGATCCAAAGAACGGCAGTTGGTAGGAGCTGGTTGGCCCGCTTGCCATCCTTGTGCTCGATCTCCTCCAAGGGATTCCACAGGGTGTGTTCGTAGCCCTTGTGCTGAGCCCAGGCACCATACATATGGAGCAGTTGCGTCGCCCAGGCGGCCCCGTTGTGGCCAACTGGTGTGATACGGACGAGGACCTGGTCATGGCCTTGACCCGCGCCCGCCCCTGCGAGCTCCATCTGTAGATACTGTAGCTCGGCCCGGAGCAGCTCAACATCACGGGCTAGTTCGGGTACGCCACGCCGGTCACGGTAGGCACGAATCTGGCGTCCCTTTTCTTCCAGATATTCAATGCGCTCGCGTATATTGTCGAGGCGCTTCAACACCCGTTCCAGATCATAAACGCGGCTTAACACCTCGCGCGCTGTAGCTGGAGTATCCCAGAACGTCGGCTCGTGGGTCTGTCGCAGGAGGGTCGATACCTCCCGCCGGAGCTGTTGCACGACGGGTGTGAATTCCTCGGCATCGCAGTGCTCGCGTAGCTCGCGCACCATCCGCAGGACACTGCTAAGATCGGTTTCCAAACGCCGATCAGCCGGTGGTTGTGCGGGCAGACTGTCGGCGACATCCTCGGGTGTTTCGAGCGGGACAAGGCTGAGATGAATCGTATCCTCGCGCACGCCAAAATGGAGCAGATGGTGCTGGTCGGCACCCTGTTCGACCAGTAGGCGGGCGAGAGGCAGAATCACCATCCGTTCGATCTCGCGCTGGAGGGGCCGAGCCCCATATAGCGGGTGAAAGCCGGCCCGCAGGAGTTGCTCGATGACGGCATCATCGATCTCGACCAGCAGATTGCGCCTTACAATCCCTTCGCGCATCAGCAGCTTGCCCAGCTCGCGACGCGTAATTAATGCCATCGACTCGAGGCTCAGCGGTCGGAAGGCAATGATGCGGTCAATGCGATTGAAGAACTCGGGCCGGAAGAAGCTTTCCGCCTCTTTAACGAAATGGGCGCGCATGCGGGCATCGCTTTCATCTTCCGCCGTCGCAGATTGGGCAAAGCCAATATTTTGCATCTCGCGGCGGCTCGCCCCCAAGTTCGAGGTCATGATAATAATCGCGTTGCGGAAATCGGCCGTGCGTCCACTGGCATCGGTGAGCCGCCCTTCACCCAGCACCTGGAGCAGGGCGTCAAAGACGCGGCGATGACCTTTTTCTATCTCATCGAACAATACGACACAAAAGGGTTGCTCGCGCACGCGCCGGGTTAATTCACCTTCGCTGTCAGTCTTCCAGGCCGTGCCGATCAGCCGGGGTAGGGCGTCTTCGTCGGCGTACTCGCTCATGTCGAAGCGCAGCATACGATCACGACTGCCGAACAAGAATTCGGCAAGCACCTTGGCGAGTTCGGTTTTACCAACGCCGGTCGGACCAACAAAGAAAAAGCTGCCTAAGGGTTTATTGGTATCGGTGAGGCCAGCCTTGATGACCGTGATTAAATCGACCATCGCGTCGGTCGCATCCGTTTGCCCCAACAAGCGTTCCTCGAAGTAGGCCCGGACGGTCGGCACGCGCATCGCCAATTCATCTGACAGAATAAAGGAGGGCAGACCGGTCAGACGGGTGAAGCTTTGCAGGGCTGCGGTGCGACCCAGAGTTTGGAGGGTTGCGCTCCGCTCTTGGCCCGGCAATGCTTCGCGCACCATCTCGGTGAGGAAGCGCACCGCTTTGCCGGGGAAGGCGCGGTAGGGCATGAAGCGGCGCGTCAGGTCCAAAACGGCAGTCGTGGCTCCCGGATCGATACTGACGTTGCGACTGGCTTCCAAGCGACGGGCGGAGGCATGGACAACCGCCAGCGTATCCCCTTCTTCCATTTCGGGCACATCGATCCGACGGAAAGCATTCATGAAGCTCGGCTCGATCTTGGTCCCCGCCGCAAAGCCCTCGGGACCGCACTCACAGATCAGAGTTACCTCGCCGCTTTCGAGGTAGGGCCGGAGAAAGCGGCCCATGTTATTATCGCTCCCGCTCCAGCGTCCGGCATCCAGAATCTCGCTGGGATCGGCCATATATAAAATTTGGCGGCCTTTGCGTACCTGGCTGATCAACTTCTGTGTGCGGCCCTGCCACTCGCCGGTATATTTCATGCCCGCAATGAGATTGTTGGCTGTGACAAACCAGATTTCGCGCCCACGTAGGGCAGCGGGCGCATTGCCCAGACGTATGCGCTCAACGACTTCGTACAACAGCGCCGTTTTGCCGACATCGGGCTTACCTACCAACACGATGCTGGATAAGCTCCCGCCGGCGAGGGTTGCCAGCACCTGCTCAACGAGCGCATCGCGGCGGTCGGCACGACCACCAGTACCACGTGCAGCTTGATCCGTCAGGTTTACGCCACAGACGGCCAGGACGTTCTCCTGGCCGACCGTATTGCTTAACGACGTTTCGGGTGCATCCGCAGTGGGATCGGGGATGGTTATAGTGACTGTTTCAAGGGTTTCAGGGCCGGCGAGGTCGGCCTCGATGATCTGCTCGGAGCTCCACTTGCGGGTAAAGAGTATGAGGGCCTCGCGGGCTTGTGCGTCGATCTGGTCAGCGGCCGTGACGACCAGGTGGAAGCCTTCAATGCGGGGGGCGGTCACGATAGAGCGTGGGGCGTCGCCATGTGGTTCGGTGGTGACCAAGAGGCTGATGGTGATGGCGATCGGCACTTGGTGAAGCTTGCCGCGAGGCATGAGCTCAAGCTCTAGCAAGCGGAGTGTTTGGTGTTCGTGGAAGACCCATTGATCAAGAAAGCGACGACCGGCGTTGGCCAGGTACTCCTTGAGCTCGTCTTGAAGAATAGCGATGGCGGCGGCGCGAGTTTCTGCGTACGCGACGCTATGGCCGATACCAGGAGCACGAGCGGTGAAGCGACCGTCACGGTGTTCCTGGATAAACAAGCGAACTCGTTGCTCCATGTGGACGGAGTATACGAAGAAGGCGTAGGGCCGTCAAACCGGTAAAACGTTGAACGGCCCTCGCACGCGGCTTACCGGCGTGACCATCGCGTCCGTGAAATAAGCCCCATGCCGCCAAGCACGAGCATCGCTCCAAGCAATGCGACCTCGACGCTCCATTGACCTTCGCTGGCACCGGTATTGGGCATCGTGGTCGGACGAATACCACCGGTCGTAAGCACAAAAGGTACTGGCTGCGTCAGGGTCTCACGCGTGCCGTTGATTTCGACGACCGTGCCTCCGGGCAGTAAAGCACCTTGCGGGCTCGGAGTCACAGATGCTCCGGTCGGAATGGAAACGATGCTGCCCATACGACCGCCGATGGAGCCGACAGCGCCCGGACCAACCGTAAACGGGATGGGCGCGGCGGCAGGCGTAGCTGCTGCACGCCCAGCAAAGACGAACATTGCGATCATGACGCAGCCGACTACAACTCCTAGGTACGACCCAGTTCTGCCTTGCCTAAGGGATACCGCCGACATAGATGCCTCCTTGTATGGCTAAATGATCCTCGACTATAAACGCTACGGCAACCTGATTTTGTTCCATGGAAAGCCATTATTCGCTCCAGCCTAAGCTCTTCGCTCGGCAGCTACGGGTGATACTACCAGGTATCGCTCGCTCCCGTATGTTTGGAGCACGGCAGGAGGAGACACGGAGGGTATGCCTGGGTGGAGCATGCATGAAATCCTTACACTGAGGAGGAGTTGTGCTATTCATTCGAGCATTGATAACTAAAGTTCGGCTTAGTGAGAGTGCTTTGATCAAAGCTGGTCCTACATTGGAGTGTTTAAATCCCTCTGCAGCGATCAATCATTTGGCTCATTGCTGAGCATGTTGGACCGAACCTTCGCCGCTTCCAAAATTTTAACCGTTGTATGGAAATATCGAGTTGTTGCGTCCTGTCCTAATACCTTTTCCTGAAAGCCTTTTGCGGTGGGTGCGTGACCTCCTATAAGATACCAAATTATAAAAGCCTCATATTTCGTTGTCTTTATAATTTCTATATCTTTTTTAGGCGAACGCAAAGGCAAACCAAGATCATCTGGTATTGACTGCGTCGTAAATACCACACACAACCGCATGTCAGGCGTAGCTACAATATTCTTAAACGGATTAAGCGCAATAACCTGTTCAAGTTCAGGTATGGTGCGCAAGCATACTGCAACTTCATACCCTAATTCCTTGTACAGCTGTTGGCCTATTTTTTCAGTTAATACCTCACGATTCATATCCGCCGAGGCTTCAAAGAATACGTTGCCACTTTGGATATAACTGCGGACGTTAGTAAATCCGAGTTCTACAAATAATCCACGTAAATACTCCATTTTAACCGAACGACCAGGTACATTCATTCCTCGCAAAAAGGCAATATATGTAATTGACGAATTTTCAGATGTGATATTTTTCATAATTATTTCAACAATTGCTCCATCGAAATGAGTATATCACTGGCCGCAAGGCGACGGTTGTTAAATCCGAGAGAAGGTCTTTGATGTGATGAAGCTCGTTGAGACTGATAAGCACTACACCTAGACAAATGACCGTGCTACACAAACCGGACGGGGGATGATTATGATACAGGGCTTGTGCAAAGTCGCGGAAACAAGATGACACCTCAGTTGTGTATGATGGATGTGTCGAAACCCGTCATCAGAACTGGAGGTGTCAGATGGACTCTACCACATTCTTGTCTGCCCTTACCCTGCCGCTCGACCTGCCCTGTGCTATCAATTTGACTGCCCTGAGTATGCAGCTCGCGACGCTGATCGACTATCGCAACAAGCGCGGCATCCGCTCTCCGCTCGTGCCCATGCTGCTCGTTGCCCTGCTCGCGAAACTGGCTGGCTATTCACGCCTCGCTGACATCGCCAAGTGGGCACAACTGCGTGCTCCCGAGTTGACCGACTTGCTCGGCCTTGACCGCGCTACCATGCCACATCCCAGCACCTGGAGCCGCCTCTTGGCCCACGCGATTGACCCGCTCGCCTTGACCGAGCACCTGCGTACCTTCTTCGCCATGGCCTATCACACCAATCTCGTCCCCGCTCGCGGCTCTCTGGTCGTCGCCGTTGATGGCAAAACGCTGCACGGCACCATTCCGGCAGGTCGCACCCACGGCGTGCATCTGGTCGCAGCCTACCATCCTGCCAGCGGCGTGGTGCTGGCGCAAGTCGCGGTTGACCAGAAAGCCAACGAAATTGTGGCGATGCCCACCGTCGTGGCCGCGCTCGAGCTACACGGCGTGGTGGTGGTCGGCGATGCAATGCAAACCCAACGGGGCTTGAGTATCCAGATTGTGGAGGATGGTGGCGATTACCTGTGGTTGGTCAAAGAGAACCAGAAAACGTTGCTGGCAGATATTGAACAGCTCTTTCGTCCGCTCGCTCCGCTGCCCGGGACCTCCGCGGAGCCGACCGACTTCACGACCGCGCAGACTGTGAGCAAAGGGCATGGTCGGATGGAAGAACGCACCATCAGCGTGAGTAGTATGCTGGAGGAGTACAGCGATTGGCCCTATTTAGCGCAAGTGTTCAAGTTAGAGCGACGGGTGCAGCGGCGGGTGGATGGGCAATGGGGCAAAGTGACGACGGAAGTCCGCTATGGGGTGACGAGTCTGCCGGCGAAGGTGGCATCAGCCAAGCGGCTGTTAGTGCTCGCGCGAGCCGAATGGGGGATCGAAAATAGTCTGCACTATCGGCGGGATGTAACACTGCGGGAGGATGCGAGTAGATTCCGTCGTGGGCAAGGGCCGCAGGTCACGGCGGTCTTGAATAATGCGGTGATTGGGCTGGCGCTCCAGCAGCAGTACCACAACCTCGCCTCGCTGCAGCGTCAATTTGTCTTTGCCTTTATCGTCTGTTAGCCAAGAACGCCTTCTGCTCTTGCTCCTGACTTTGACAGAGCCCTGGATTATGATCAGGGCTCTGTCAAAGTCGTCTTTTTGGCATATTCCACCTTGGAGAAGCATGTCAACTGAACGCAGAAGAAGATGCGGCGCAGCTCCTCCCAGCCCTAAAATCAGGTAAATGACAACCTAGAATCGGACTTTGACGGAGCCCTGGATTATGATACGCAACTGTTGCGTTTCTAAACTGTTTGTGATAGGCTGATTGTACTGAGTGCCATTGTGCTGGCAGCAGGGAGTTGAGATGCTCAGACGTATCTTGGCAATCACACAAAAAGAGCTGATCCAAGTGTTGCGTGACCGGGCCACGCTCACGCTGCTCTTGCTGATGCCCTTGCTGCAGTTGACATTGTTTGCGTCGGCCATTCATACGGATATCAAGCATATCCCGATGGTGGTGGCGGATCAGAGTGTAAGTTCCGCCAGCCGGTCGTATTTGAATGCCATGGTGCATTCGCAGTATTTTGATGTTGTTGCTACGGTACCGAGTCAAACGGAGATGGTCCGGGCAATCGACGGCGGACAAGCTAGCCTAGGAATACTCATTCCACCGGATTTTGCAGCAAGGGTTAAGCTTCGTCAGGCTAACGTCCTGATGGTGGTGGATGGCTCTGATTCGTTTACCACCAATTCGGCTTATAGCATGGCCAACGCGATTTCGCAATCATATGCCATCGGCTTGATTCAGCGGCAGGTCTCGCCCTTGAATATGGACGTTCGGATCTTGTATAACCCGGATATTAAGGATCTGTGGTTCCTGGTGCCAGGGATGATCGCGATGCTCTTGCAAGCGCTGACGCTGTCGTTGACGTCGCTGGCGGTTGTCCGGGAGCGGGAAGTGGGAACAATCGAGGCACTGCTAGTCACACCAATCAGGCCGATCGAACTGATGTTGGGCAAGACAATCCCGAATCTGTTGATCGCCATCGCCAACATGCTGACGATTTTACTTGCGGGCGTCTTCGTCTTTGGCGTGCCTTTCCTGGGCAACGTGTGGTTGTTCATCGCGTTATGCACCTTGTTTGCCTTCTCGGGGCTCGGCTTGGGGCTAGTGATTTCCGTCGCTTCGCAGAGCCAGATGCAGGCGCAATATTTGAGCTTATTGCTCAACTTCACCGGGATGTTTTTGGCCGGATTTCTTTTCCCGGCCTACGCTCTGCCGAAGGTGTTGCGCTGGCTTGGTGGGATCTTTCCCATGACCTATTTTATCCCGATCGCGCGCAGCATCTTTACGAAAGGGGTCGGCCTAGAGGCGATCTGGGGACAGGTCGCGGCCCTGGGCGTGGTGCTGGTTGTGATCATCCTGTCGGCTGCACGCTTATTCCGATCAAGCTTGGACTGATGGAGAGAAGATCCATGCGCAAGAGTTTGCAACGGCTGGCTGCTCTAACCCGGAAAGAAGTTACTCAAATGCTGCGTGACCGGCGGGGACTGCTGTTTATTATCGCTCTGCCGCTGCTGCAGTTATTTTTGTATGCGTATGCAGCTAATACGACGGTTTACCATATCCCGATAGCGATTGTTGACCAAAGCCGTGACCGCAAAAGCCGCGAGTTTGTCGAGGCACTGGTCAACTCACAATATTTCAACCCCACCTTACAGTTGCAGAGCGAAGCGGAAGTGGTCAGCGCGATCGACCGGGGCCAAGTCAAGGCCGGACTGGTCATTCCGCCCCGTTTCGCAACGGTCACGGATCGAGGCACGGCGTCCGTGTTGATGGTGCTGGATGGCTCGGATAGTTCGAGTGTAAGTTCAGGCTTTAGTGCGGCCTCGTTGGTCGCGCAAAATTATGCGTTGCAGCTTTCCTCGGAGCAAGTTATCCGTAAAGGCGGTCCGATCAACGCTTCGACCGGTGCGAGCGCGCTGCCGATTACAACCACAACGCGTGTGCTGTATAACCCCGATATGATCGATACCTGGTTCCTACTCCCAGGTCTGGTTGGCTTGCTGTTGCAGACGTTAGCAGTGCAGCAGGCGGCCTTCTTGATGGTGCGCGAGCGCGAGTTGGGGACGATCGAGCAAATTCTGGTAACGCCAGCGCGGCCACTCGAACTACTGCTGAGTAAGGTGATCCCGTTGCTGGCGCTGTGTATATTGGCATTCGGAGTCGTGCTCGGGATCGGCATCTTTTGGTTCGGTGTGCCCTTTCACGGCAATCTACTCCTGTATTTTTGGCTCGTCTTGCTGTTCATCACGTCGAGTCTGTCGCTCGGGTTGCTCATGTCGAACCGGGCCAAGACGCAAAAGGAAGCGCTGCAAATGACCCTGCCGCTTACCATGTTTGGTCTGCTCTTAGGCGGGATGATCTACCCACGGCGGGCCATGCCGGCAGTACCGCAGTTCATCGGCAACTTGCTGCCCATGACGTATTTTATCCGCATCTCGCGCGGCATTTTCACCAAAGGCATTGGTTTCAATTTTGTGTGGCGTGATGCTCTGGCGTTAGCGATCTATGCGCTGATCGTGATTCTGGTCACTGCCCGTAATCTCAAGAAGCGGTTGGATTAACGGGCGCAGATCGGTGAGGAACTTGGGATGAGTGACTGGGCAATTGAAGCTAAGGGGCTGGTTAAACAATTCAAGACGCGCCGTGGCTCGATCACAGCCGTAGAAGATGTATCGCTCCAAGTCGCGCCCGGCGAGACCTACGGTTTGATCGGTCCCGATGGAGCCGGGAAAAGCACGACGACCCGCGTCATTCTGGGCTTACTTACGCGCACCGGCGGCGAGAGCAGTATTCTGGGCTTTGACTCGATGCGTGATACCTATGCCATTCGGGAGCGGGTGGGGTATATCGCGCAACAGAATGTACTGCCGGCCGATCTGACGGTGACGGAAAACATGCAGTTTTTCGCGGGCATTCAAGGTGTAAGCCGGGCAGAACAGAAACAGCGGATTCCGGAATTGCTGGCGTTCGCCGGCTTGGGCGAGTTCACCCAGCGTTTGGCGGGCCGACTATCGGGCGGCATGAAGAAAAAATTGGCGCTGGCCTGCAGTTTGATTCACACACCGCAGGTGGTGATGCTTGATGAGCCTACCTTGGGTGTCGATCCGGTTAGCCGCCGCGAGTTCTGGAATTTGCTGGGCAACTTGCGAGCGGAGCGCGGACTAACGATCTTTGTGTGTACGCCGTATATGGACGAAGCCGAGCGGTGCACGCAAATCGGCTTAATCTATGCCGGCAAGCTGATCGCCAGTGGCACGCCTGGGCAGATCAAGGGGCTGTTGCCGGGTCACCTGCTCGAGTTCACGCCGGCGCAGTTCGGTCCGGCGCGGGAGCGCGTAACCGGCATGGAAGGCGTATTAGAGGTGCAAACCTATGGCGAGAAGCTGCACCTGTTTGTGGATGAGGTACCGCGCCGCAAAGCGCAGATCGAAGCGGCGCTCCTTGCCGACGGCATCGCCCATGATGACGTACGCGAGATCGAAGTACGGATGGAAGAAGCATTTATTAGCCTGGTCCGGCAGCAAGGGGCGCGCGCCCAAGCTGCGCCGCCAACGCTGGAAGCAGCATCATGAGCAACGCGCGCATCCGGCAACAAGCAGCGCTTGACACAGAGCATCCGATCGTCGTCCAAGCGCTGACGAAAAAGTTTGGCGACTTTGTGGCGGTGGACAATGTGAGCTTTAACGTCCAAGCAGGCGAAGTTTTTGGCTGGCTAGGCCCAAACGGGGCCGGCAAGACGACGACGATCCGTATATTGCTTGGACTGCTCCATCCAACCTCGGGCAGTACCCATGTGCTTGGCCTGAACTCTGCTACCCAGACCAAGGCAATGCACGCCGCCGTTGGTTATATGTCGCAGTTGTTTACCTTGTACAACGATCTGACCGCTGCGGAAAACATTCGCTTTTATGGCAAGGTTTACGGTCTGTCTGGACGTGAACTGCGTACCCGCCAGTCCGAGATCTTGCAGATGGCCGGTCTGGAAGGGCGTCAAAATGTCCTGACGAGCAACCTGTCCGGCGGCTGGAAACAACGGTTAGCGTTGGGCTGCGCGATCGTCCACCGGCCCAAGGTGGTCTTTTTGGACGAGCCGACCGCTGGCGTCGATCCGATCAGCCGCCGTGATTTTTGGACGCTGATTTATGACATGACCAAAGAAGGGGTGACGGTGCTGGTGACGACCCATTATATGGATGAAGCGGAACTCTGCCAGCGAATAGGATTCATCAGCCAAGGACGGCTGGTCGCGATTGATACACCGGGCCGACTCAAGCTAACCCAGATGCGGGGCGATGTGCTGGAGATCACGACGTCCAACCCGGATGCGGCGATGCGAACGCTGCAAGCAGCCCGGCAGCGCGACCAGATGCCACTCGACGAAGTCGCTCTGTACGGCGCTCAAATTCACGTGGTCGTGCCGAGCGCCCAAAGCTATCGAGAGAGCATCCGGACGCTGCTCACCGCTGTGGGTGTGGACGTTCGTGCGATTGAGTGGATCGCGCCGACGCTCGAAGATGTTTTTATTTCGTCGGTAAAGGCACCTGGCGACCAACCTTTATGAAGCAGGCTTGATCAGCAACAAGGAATAGCTATGCGCAGGAAGATCATTGTGCCTCTCGTTGTCCTCATCATCGTCGCAGTGGCCGGTATCGTTTATTACCGCCAGAGCGCGGCGGCAGCGAATGGCACGTCCATTCTTTCGGGGACCATTGAAGTCACTGAAACGAACCTCGCAACTCAAGTGGGTGGACGTGTGACGTTCGTCTATGTTAGCGAGGGCGATCCGATCCATAAAGACGAACCGCTCGCACGTATATACTCCGAAACAACTCTAGCGAACGAGAAAATCACGTCACCGATCGACGGTGTTGTGCTAGAGCGTTTGGTGGAGCCAGGCGAGATCGCCCCGCCGGGTAGTACGGTACTGGTCGTGGCACCGGTGGATCAACTAACGCTCAAAATTTACGTACCAGAGAATCAGTATGGACACATCGCCTTGGGACAAACGTATCCGGTGACAGTCGATTCATTTCCGGGGCAAACGTTTGACGGGCGCGTCAGCTATATTGCGACGCAGGCCGAGTTTACGCCACGCAACGTACAAACGAAAGATAGCCGGCAGTTGACGGTCTATGCCGTTAAGCTGGCGCTGGCCCCCACCGATGGTAAGCTCAAGGCGGGCATGCCGGCTGACGTCCATTTTACGGCTCAGCAATGATGATCACAGCCGTTGTACGAGGAGCGAGCGCATGAGCCTGCCGGAGCAACGCAAAGGGGTGGGACGCCCGCGTAGTGCCAGCTCCCAGCAGGCTATTCTTGATGCAACACTCCTGCTGGTAGCGGAGGAAGGCATCCAGGGCACACACATTGAGGCAATTGCCACGCGTGCCGGGGTGGGTAAGACCACCATCTATCGACGCTGGCCCTCAAAAGAGGCTGTGATTCTGGATGCTCTGAGCGAGTTACATGGGCAGATCAAGCTCATTGATACCGGCAATCTCCGTACGGATCTGCTCACATTTCTCCACGAACTGTTGCATCTGATGGAAACACATCCCTTGCACGAACGATTGATCTTCCGCTTGTTGGGAGAACTGAAAGTTCATCCTGAATTTGCCCAGGTGTTGTATGAGCGCGTGTATGCACCACGGCTGGGGTTTATGACGCAGTTTGTGGAACGAGCTGAAGCGCGTGGCGAAC
>JACDGP010000011.1 GCA_013821605.1 Herpetosiphonaceae bacterium | reverse complement strand
CTGCCGCGCCGCTTGTGTGTCAAGGAATAGCAGTTGCAATGCTCAAGTGGTCGCAAGTGAAGGCGCGCAGCGCTGGCTTGCACTATCTCCTGCTCGAATGTGATAGAACACGGGCGTGGCTATGTGGTTACTATAAAGCACCAGGCTTCGAACTGCATAGCGAGCGAATGCCTGCTACGCTTTACCCCATGTTAAAACCAAGCCGGCTGCCGCCGCGAACATCAACGCAGTCGCCAACCAGCCTAGCACGTTCATCCAGCGCCCGTTGACGCGATTGCCCAGTAGCTACATTTGCCGGATCACAAGATCCTTGCCAGCACCACACAGCAGGCCTGTCATAATACTAGGCAACTCCCCCAACTGCTGTGATCGGCGCAGTCGTTGATGGATTCTGCTCTACCTTCGCTTCGAGCGCAAGGAGGACACCGCGTGCCAAAGCCTCATCGGATTGTCTGCCGATGACCTCATAGCTGGGCGCAGCGGTCGTAAGCAAAAGGCGCTGGCCAGCAAAGTTATGAATAACCGGTGCGGTTGGACCATGTAACAGGGCACGGAGCGGTGCAATCAATGTTTCCGCCCCCGCAAGTGCCTCCCTGAGGGGGGCGGCCTCATCCTCACTCACCGTCCGCAGCGTCGCTCCTGGTAGTTCGCGTGTGATTGCCGTCGTTAGTGTCGTGCGTAGTGGCTCATTAGCCACGATCACAATGCTCCGAGTAAAGCGCACATCGGCTCGAACCCGGCTGCTACGCAGGAGCAAGGTCGTGTACATCCCGGCGATCACACCGGCAACGACCGCATAGCCTAGCCAGCGCGCGAATTCGGATGTCCAGCCCACCTCGGCATTACCGAGCGCGACGCCTAATCCCAGTCGCACCAGCACAACGACCGCAGTAATGGTGGCGACGATACCGAAGAGTAAGACTGCGTACAAATAGATGCGACGTGCCAGTGTGTGTTCTTCATCCATCGAACTGCGAGCCTTGCGCTCCATGCCTCTGGCAGCCCACCCATACACGGGCAGCGCGACGATGCTGAGCGCGAGATTAAGGCTAATGGCATCGCGCCAGCCGGTGCCAATCGTGTCAGGCGTGAGCAGGAGGCGAAGAAGTGTCCCAAACAGGCCCCCGATTCCGAAAAAGAGTGCTCCTAGGCCGATCGCTGCCGTCAGATACCCGCTGATGCGCTGTGCGGTTTCGATGCGAGCCGCAGTTGCCAGGCGTGCGTCGCCGAGCAATTGGCTGCGGTGATACCCCCATACCACGCTGCCAACGAGGGCAATGGCGAACTCAAGCGTGTGGTCAACCAGGATAGAGTGCCAAGCACCTGTGCCGAAGACGACCAGCAAGAGTTCGTACAGCAGGCTCGTCAGGCTGCCGAGTGCCGCGACCGCTGCGACCGTGATGATCAATGCCTCGTAAACCTGACGCAGCGTCGAGCGAGCCTCGTCGGGCCGCAAAGGCGTGTCTCGGCGTATGAGGGAACGCGTCCACATATGATGTGGCAGCCATACTCCCAGCCCAGCAATCAACCCGGCCACGCTCTGTCCCACTGCCGAATTCGTGCCAATCGGTGCAGCTAGCAGCAGTTGGAGTAGTTGGTCTACCAGACTGGCCGCCGCGTAGCTAGCAAGGCCCAAGCTAACGACCTGGACGATGAAGGCATACCATCGGCGCAACGTTGCTGACTCACCGGCTTGCTCAACCTCTTGCCGGTCCTTACGCAGGATATGCCAGTGGTAGCCCCACACGCCACCGTTAAGGAGCAACGTTCCGATCAACGGCTGGAGCAGTGCCCCCTCCTGCGGCACAAGCAGCAACCCGACCAGCGCTTGCAACTCGAAGAGCAAGCCTAACATCGCGATCAGCATGACCAAGTAGCCATACAAACGACGCAGTGCCGAAGCGCGTTCTTGCGGCACGCGGATACTGCGTTGTGCCCACCACCAGTGACCGGCCCAAAGCGGTAGACCACAGATGACGAGTGCCAGACTAAGGGTCAAGCTGGCTGTGAACTGCCCGGGTTGACCCACCGCCGACGAAGCGCTCATCTGCTCGATCACAACGTCGAGAACACCACGTGCGCCGGCTAACAGAAGCTGTAGGCCCAGGAATGCAGCTGCATAGATGTATAACCGGCGTACAATGTCTTTTGTCATGACTGCCTTGCCTCCTAGCGCTTCGGCTCCAGATAAAACGGCCCGCTGATAATCTTCCAATCGCTGCCCTCGCGCTGCAACAAGATCTCGCGGTTGTTGGTGTACTGGTCCGAGCTAAAGAGACCGCCAGGCTGTACATATGTTAGCTTCACCTCGACCGTAGCCGTTGGCTCGTGCACGGTTGTCTTACTCACCACCATCTGGCTGTTCTTAAGTTCATCGCCAATCTGCTGCTGTAACCCAGACACCGTTAGCTGGCGCTGCGTATCACTGCTGAGAAAACGGTAGGCCGCCTGATAGTCTCCCTGATAGGCCGCTTGGTAAAAACGCTGAACGGTGCCCTCCGCTGTGTTCACGGGTGCTAATGCAGGTGTTCGGCGCCCGAGGAGTGGGATACTGATGAGTCCGAGCAGAATCAGTACGACTGCACCCAGCACCAATAGCAGGAAGCCGCGATCCACCCCAGGCCTTCTCGCACGCGGCTGCGCTCCACCATCCGGTCGGCCACTCGCCGGTCCCTGTATTTCTCTCACCTGGTGATGCATCAGTTGCTCCATGCTACGCTCAGAGTATAGACTCCTGCTCTCAAGCTTCAACGCATTCTGATGCGTTAGTCACCTCAATACCTTATAGCACATCTACCACCTCGGCCGCTACTTCCCAGCGTTGGAACGAAGGCATGACGTACACACCATCCACCAGCGGTCGTACCTCGCGCAACAGCTCACGGGCCATCCTGACGCCTTCTTTGCGGCCCTCTGGGCCGGCCAGCTTCATGCGATGCACCGCCTCGAATGTGGGCGAGATGCCCGGCACCTCGTTTTGTAGAAACTCGGCTTGGCGGTGAGACTGGAGCGGCAAGATGCCTAGGATAATTGGGATCGGGCAAGGGCCAAGCCGTGCCAGAAATGCTTTGAAGCTCTCTGCATCATAGGCAATCTGGGTCATCGCAAAATTGGCACCGGCCGCAACCCGCAACCGGAACTTCGCGATCTCAGCGTCGAGATCCGCAGCATTATGATTGAGCGGTACTCCTACCAGGAAGTTGGTCGGAGTCCCAATATCATGGCCGGAGGTATCGTGGCCCTGATTCATCCCGAGTACGACCTTAACCAGCCCCAACGTATCGACATCGAAGACCCCGCTCGTTCCAGGGTAGTTCCCCAATGCCGGCGGATCGCCCTTTAAGGTCAAAATATTGCGGACATTCAAAGCGTGTGCGCCCAACAGATCACTCTGCAGCCCCATCAACGACCGGTCACGGGTAGTGAAGTGAATAATCGTCTCCAGGCCCGTCTGCTGCTGCAGCAGCGCGCACATCGCCAGCGGCCCCATTCGTACTCGTGCCATCGGCGAGTCGGCCACGTTAATGAACTCAACCCCATGCTCGCGTAGCATCATCGCACCCTCGATGCACTTGCGCGGGTTATGACCCTTCGGTGGATCGATCTCCACGCAGACGATAAACTCGCGTGCCGCGAGCTTACGCGCCAGCTTCGTCGGCTCGGCCACTTGCTGTGCGGCTCCCTGCGGCTTGGGGTTGGCCGGGACTATGTGGTGCACATGCTCTGCCGGAGCATCCGGTGCCAGATCGACCAGCGCTTCCCGCATCGCTCGAATGTGCTCCGGTGTGGTCCCGCAACAGCCACCGACCAAGCTTACACCAAGCTCTTCGATCATCCGCCGTGCATAGCGCGCCATGTATGGCGGCGTCGAAGGATAAAAGATGCGATTATTCTGCTCGGTTGGCCAGCCTGCATTCGGCTGCCCTGAAAGCCGCGCCTGCGGTTGGGCCAGATGCATCGCTTCCAATACCTTAAAGACGCGTTGCGGTCCCACCGAGCAGTTAACACCGACCACCTCCACGCCCAAGGCCATGAGCTTAGTAACAACCTCTTCGGGCGTATGACCAAATGTCGTGCGTCCATCCTCGGCAAAACTCATTTGTGCCACGATTGGCAGATCGCTGACCGCGCGTGCCGCTGCTACTGCCAAACTAATCTCTTGGAGATCGCTAAACGTTTCGAGCATCAGGAGATCGGCACCTTGCTCCAGCAGGACCTCAATTTGCTCGGCAAACGCCGCTTGCGCCTCCTCCGGCGTCACGGGACCATAGGGCTCCAGTACCACCCCCAGCGGCCCGACCGCCCCGGCGATCAAGGTCGAAGTCCCCGCGATCTCCCGTACCTCGCGGGCGATCTTCATCGCACGGTGGTTAATCTCGCGTACCTTGTCACCCAGCGCAAACTGTTCGAGCTTAAACCGGTTCGCGCCATACGAATTAGTCTCGATGATATCGGCACCGGCATTAATATATGCCGCGTGAATATCGGCGACACGGCGCGCCTCAAGGAGATTGATTACTTCAAAGCAGCGATCAAACGCAATGCCACTAGCATAAAGTTGAGTTCCCATCGCGCCATCGCACAACAGCGGGCCACGTGCGAGGCGTTCAACGAACGGATGGGCCATAAAGTTCACCACAACGTATGAAAATCTTAGGATGTAGACCGTCACTGGGCGACGGGTGCGCAGACCAGTATAACGAGTGCATGGGGGGCCGTCAACAGATCGAGTGTTACAATTGGTCAAGGAGACATCTTATGTACCTGCCCGATATGTATGAAGTCCACGATCATGTTGTCCTACTGCCGTTCATGGCCCGCTTCAACTTTGCCACGCTGGTAACTGCCGATGCTGGCGTCCCATTCGCTTCGCATGTGACGTGGGAAGTGCATCCCCAGCGCGGCCCACTTGGTACCCTCAATGCTCACGTTGCTCGTCCGAATCCACAGTGGCAGCACTTTGCCAATAGCCAAGAAGTTCTTGTGATATTCCAGGGCGACCATGGCTATATTTCTCCATCCTGGTATGCATCAACGCAGCCGACCGTGCCTACTTGGAACTACATGGCCGTTCATGCGTATGGTGTGCCACATATATTGGAAGATAATGTCGCTGTGTACCGTCATCTCCGAGCGCTCGTCCATGAACATGAGACGAGCATCGCTTCGCCCTGGCAAATGGATGAGGCATACATGGAGAAGCTGGCACGTGGGGTTGTCGCCTTCGAAATCGAAATCACGCGGCTGGAAGGCAAATTCAAGCTTAGTCAGAACAAGACGGAGCGTGATAGGGCAGGCGTGATCGCAGCACTCGTGGCTAGCCCGCATCCGAGCGACCACGCATTGGCAGGGGCTATGCAGGAGCACACGTAACAGCGGCGGTGATCAGACTGGTCATGCGGAGTGTTAATTGCCGATGAATATATGCGATGTTTCCAGCCTGCTTGTCGAGCAGCAGGCACCTGAACACCCCTATGTCGAGGTGGTGCGGGTTCCTGCGCTCAGTGTAGGAGTGTATCGGTTGCCGGTTGGCGCTACCGATCACCAGCAACCGCATACTGAGGACGAGGTTTATTACGTGATACAGGGACGCGGCTGGATTCGGGTGGCGGCTGAGGATCGCGAGGTGGCGACGGGCGCTGTCGTCTACGTAGCAGCAGGAGTCCCACATTATTTCCATACCATCACGGAGGAGCTTGCTATCCTGGTAGTCTTTGCACCGGCTGAATATACGCTAGCTCCCCAACCGCGGACGACTCCTGATAGTTAAGCTGATATAATGAAGCGCGCCTGCCGTGTATAAGATAGACCCGACTCCAGTCGCTCACGTGCTCGATAACCGTTGCCCCTCCTGTGCCGCAAGGATCGCCTCGATCTGCCGCATATGATCCTCGCCATGTTGAGCATAGCTTTGTAACAAGTCTGCGAGCTTTACAAGACCAACTTCTAGGTGCACGCCTTCACGCTCCCAATCTGTGCCTTCAAGACTCTCCCACAGTGCAACCCAACGCTCGTGTAGCCCACGCAGAATTTGCAGCGACGTCGTGATCGGTAGTCCCCGCTCGTCCACCAAAGTCACCCAGCGATCTTGGTCGTAGGGCTTCAGTAGCGGCCGTTCTTCGGTCAGGATCAGCTTCACCCGAATGAAGCTGTTCATATGCGAGTCTGCGATATGATGGATATGCTGTGCGACTGTCCAGGAATCGCTCGCGACGAGTGTCGTCAATTGCTTGGGCGTCAGTCCCTGAACGAGAGCTTCCAGTTGGTCAGGCAAGCTGCGCAGTTTGGCAATCAATATCTGACGGTCGTCCATAGCTGCCATTGCTCTCCTCCGTATTAAAGCCTAATATCCCGCACCCAAATGCGAAGCGGTCCCAGTTCTTCGAAGCCGAGCGCTTGGAAGGCTGTGAGATCACTACCTGCCTCATAGCCCACTATCGTCCGTGCCGGAAACAAATCCATCACCACACAGACGCACCCTGCTCGGAAGCGTGCATCATCCTCCGCAGGGACAAACACATTTGATAGGCCGACGACCTCGCTGGTGTGATTGGCAATGGCGCCAGCAACAATCCGGCCTTTCTCATAGGCTGCAATAATCGCGACGGCCTCATATTCGAGCAGCTCTGGGAGAAAAATGGGCAGGGTATCGGTCGTATTCGCAGGCTCACCGCGCCACGCTGCTTCCCATCCAGCCAGTTCTGTCGCACTGCTGACCTTACTCCAACGTATTCCACTTATATCCGCGTTAGGTTGAGTTGCTGTGCCAGGCCGCGCGATCCACGTGGCGTCGAAGAGTGGTCGAAATCCCAATGGGACAAGGTCAAGGCTGCGAAAGCTATCCTTAACAGCCCATTCCCCTGGAATGCCGGCGTCAAGCAGAGTACGGATCTGCGCGAGTTGTGCGTCGGCAGCTTCGGCATTTGCCAAGGTGTCAGCGTTGGGATAAAAAGGCGGCGTTACATGCTGGTTAATCCAGATACTATCCATAAACTCGCCAGCTTGACCATGTATGCGGCAAACAGTGTCACACCAGACAGCATTATTACGTACGGCATGCATAAGAAGCACATCAGTTGGAGTTTGGAGCATCTCACTACCTTAACGATCTGTAGTTTGTTAAGCCTACCAGCCTCCGCTGGTGGGGCGGAGGCTGGAACCTAACCCGGCAAAGTTACTTCTTGGCCGACGGTGCAGCTGCAGGCGGCTTTTTCTTTTGCTCTTCCTTTTTCTTGTCGGCTTCTTTCTTCTGTTTCTGAACGTTCTTAGGGGATTTATCGCCCATGGCTAAAGCCCTCCTTCTCTAAGAGAATGCATCGGGTCATTGACGAGGCACATGCGTCCACCTCACAGGTCGTCACTGTCGATAATAGCATCCCTGTCAAGATCCTTCGCTCCAGTTTCCAGAGATCGTGCGAGGTAGAGGATAGCAAAGCGACAAACCGACGCCAAGGTGACTATACTACCCTGTGTTCAGGAGGTGCAGGATGTCAACCTTGGCATCGGGCCAACGTCGCCAATTGGCCACGTTGTTGTCCACGATTGTACACCACGCTCGCCAGTTCCCAACCTGGCATGAGCCCGATCCGCGCAATCTCCGGCTCTGGCGTCAGTTGCTCCTCGTCCTCGTCGTCCAACGCTCCACCCGCTTGCTCACGCTTGCCCAGGGGCTGCATGTCCCGTTTCCCACCACGACCATCAAAAGCTTGGCCCAACGCCTCTCCTATCTGCTCACGACTGCCGCTTGTCCACTTGCGACCCTCAGTCCGCTTGTCTTGCGTGCAGCTCTCGTCCAGCTTGAACCGCGCCGTCTAGTGCGCTTCCGCGACCATGTCCTGCTCGTCATTGATGGGACTGACTATCCTAAGCGCAGTCGCGGCACCGGACGGGCCAACCTCCAGATGCAGTATGTTGGGCGGGTGCGTGCCAGCACGGCCAAGGACAGTGGCACGACCACCGGCTACCAGGATGTGTGGGCAGGCGTCGTCCTTCGAGGTAAAAAGTTCTTGCCGCTCCAGCGCCAGCTCTTCTCACAGCAGCATCCGGATGTACGCAGTCAGAATCAGGTCGAACAAGCCGTGCTGGATGCGGCGTTCGCGCACCTGAATGACCTGGGAGAGCGCGGAATCGACCGGTTGCTGTGGAGTGTCGCCGTGGCGTTCATCGCGTCGGTCTGGTTCCCTCGTGTACTGACCGGACCATGGCAGGCATCGGCCGATCAACTACTGACGCAACTACAACAATGGCATAACGCCTGTGACGGTATCATAACTCTTGCCCGGCAGGTGCTTGCGAGTTATCTGGGTCCCAGCCTTGGGGATAACATCCATTTAGCGCAGCCGTGCGATAATACGTGTGACTGAGATGGCACTCTGCTGGCTTGCTTCCGACTCAGCCGGGACTGCTATTGCGCTCAAGCGAGCGCACCTGTAAAATACCGGCATGTTCTGGTGAACGCAGCTCCAGGCTGCAATGATGCAGGGAGACGTGCCCATGCAGAATGCCACTCGACATGAGGATATCGCAATGACGCGAACAAAGCTTGCTGCAACCTATCACCTGCCCTCACGCGTGTACCTTCGTGAGGTCGGACCCCGTGATGGCTTGCAGAATGAAGACCATATTTTACCGACCAGCCAGAAGATCCAATTGATTGATGCCCTATCCCATACTGGGCTACACGAGATCGAAGCTGCTTCGTTTGTGCACCCCAAGTTCGTACCCCAAATGGCCGATGCAGCCGATGTTTTTACCGGTATCCAACGGCTGCCAGGCATTATCTATTCGGCGATTGCCCCCAACCGCATGGGTGCACGTCGCGCGCTTGATGCAGGCGTCGATGCTGTTCAAGTCTTTCTAAGCGCCTCCGAGGCGCATAATCGTAGTAATGTTCATATGAGCATCGCAGAGTCGCTCAACCAAGCCGCCGAGATTGCACACGAGGTGCAAGCTGCCGGTCGGACCTTTGATGCGGTGTTGTCGGTGGTCTTTGGCTGCCCATTCGAGGGCGATGTACCCTTCGAGCGGGTCCTGGCACTCTCTGAACGCTTGCTAACGATGGGCGCGGCTCAGATCACTCTAGGCGATACGACCGGCATGGCCCATCCGTTACAGGTCCGTGAGGTCTTTGTGCACTTTCAACGCCGCTTTCCCGGCGTGTCCGTCCGCTTCCATCCGCACAGTGCGCGTGGTGCGGGGTTGGCCAACGTCTTGGCAGCCTTGGAGGTTGGCATTGACCGCTTTGATGCGAGTATCGGTGGGATTGGTGGTTGCCCGTTCGCGCCCGGCGCGCCCGGCAACGTCTGCTCGGAAGATCTGGTTCACATGCTGCATGAGATGGGCATCGCCACCGGCATTAATCTACCCCGGCTGATTGAGGTCGCGCAGCTCGCCCAGAGCTTCCTGGGTCATGAGCTACCTAGCCAAACCATGAAGTCCGGTATCTGTGGTCATATTCCTGATGGCGAGCCGCATCTCATGTCGGTCGAAGTTTCGCTGTAGATTGGACCAGCATGGCAGTTATTCAATCTCATATTGATCCCCACAACGACGAATTTAAAGCGAATGCGGTCCACCATCGCGCGCTGGCAGCGGAATTACGTGCTCATCTGGCTACCACGCAGGCCGGTGGCGTAGCCGCACGTGCCAGACACGAGGCTCGCGGCAAGTTATTTGTGCGCGACCGCATCGCGCGGCTCCTCGATCCAGATATGGCCTTTCTGGAACTGTCTCCACTAGCAGCTGCGGATGTGTACGAGGATGTTGTGCCTGCTGCCGGCATCGTGACCGGCATCGGGCGCGTTAAGGGCCAGGAGGTGATGATCGTAGCGAATGATGCTACGGTCAAGGGCGGCACCTACTATCCCCTGACGGTCAAAAAACATCTGCGTGCCCAGGAGATCGCCGCTGAAAATAATCTGCCCTGTATCTACCTGGTTGATTCGGGCGGTGCTTTTTTGCCACTACAGGCCGAGGTCTTTCCCGACCGTGATCACTTCGGGCGGATTTTCTTTAATCAAGCTCAGATGTCGGCGGCGGGCATTCCCCAGATTGCGGCGGTCATGGGCTCCTGTACGGCAGGCGGAGCCTATGTCCCGGCCATGAGCGACGAGGTCGTGATCGTGCGTGGGAGCGGCACGATCTTTTTAGGTGGGCCACCCCTGGTCAAAGCAGCCACCGGTGAAGAGGTAACCGCCGAAGAGTTGGGCGGAGCCGATGTCCATACCCGCCTGTCGGGTGTCGCCGATTACCTAGCGGATAACGACGAGCACGCCCTCGCACTGCTGCGCCAGATCGTCGGCAATCTCAACCGCGTGAAACACACGCCCTGGCCGCTTACCACCCCTGAACTGCCGCGCTACGACCCAGCCGAACTCTATGGCCTCCTGCCACGTGATACACGCAAGCAATATGACGTGCATGAGGTCATTGCACGTCTGGTCGACGGCAGCCGCCTGGACGAGTTCAAAGCGCGCTATGGTACGACGCTCGTCTGCGGCTGGGCGCACCTGCATGGTATGCCCGTCGGTATCCTGGCCAACAACGGCATTTTATTTAGCGAGAGCGCTCTGAAAGGTGCCCACTTTATCGAGCTCTGTGCCCAGCGCGGGATCCCGCTGCTGTTTCTGCAAAATATTAGTGGTTTCATGATCGGCAAGCAATATGAGAATGGTGGTATTGCCAAGGATGGTGCGAAGCTCGTGATGGCCGTCTCGAATGCGCCCGTGCCCAAGTTAACCGTGGTCATCGGTGGCTCATTCGGCGCGGGCAACTATGGCATGGCCGGCCGGGCCTACAATCCGCGCTTCTTATGGATGTGGCCCAACAGCCGCATCTCGGTTATGGGTGGCACTCAAGCGGCTAACGTGTTGCTGACGGTGCGGCGCGAAGGTCTGCAAGGGAAAGGCACCGATATGTCTCCTGCCGAGCAGCAGGCCTTTATGCAGCCGATCCTCGACAAATATGAGGCCGAGGGCAACCCCTATTATTCGACGGCACGGCTATGGGACGATGGTATTCTCGATCCGCTTGATACGCGTCAGGCATTAGCCCTGGCTTTGTCGGTCACCGCCAACGCTCCAATTGCGCCCACCAAATTTGGTGTCTTCAGGATGTAGTGCATGGAACAGATCAAGCTGACGCGGACCGGTGCAGTCGTGACCGTCACGCTCAACCGGCCTGCTGTGCATAACGCCTTCAATCCGCAGATGATCGGAGAATTGCATACGGCCTTCAATCATCTGGCAAGCGATCCGCAGGTGCGGGCTGTCGTGTTGACTGGGGCCGGGCCCTCCTTTTGTGCCGGTGCCGACCTACACTGGATGCAAGAAACGTTGCATTACACCGAAGCCGATAACATCGCCGACGCCGAACGAATGGCCGGCATGTATGAGTGCATCAACACCCTGCCCAAGCCGTTGATCGGCAAGATTAACGGTGCGGCTGTCGGCGGCGGGGCTGGCCTGGTCGCCTGTTGTGATATTGCCGTCGCCTGTACCGATGCCCGTTTCGGTTTTGCCGAGGTTAATCTGGGCATTCTGCCGGCAGTGATCGCGCGTTTCGTGGTACCCAAAATCGGTGTTGGTCACGCCCGTGCCCTGTTTGTTTCCGGCCGGCGCTTCAGTGCCGAAAAGGCGCGCGACATCGGCTTGGTCCATGATGTGGTTCCTTCTAAGGATTTTGACAAGGTGATCAAGCAGGTGGTCGATGATGTACTGACCAGTGGCCCGCAAGCCGTCGATCAAGCCAAGCAGTTGGTGCAAGCGATCGCGACGTTGCCTGCAGATGAGGTTGCCAGCTATACGGTCAAGGCCCTCGCGCAAGCCCGCACGAGTGCGGAAGGACAAGAGGGTGTGCGGGCTTTTTTGGAAAAGCGCAAACCCGCTTGGCTCGAATCATGAGCGCCCGGTTGCACAATGTATTTTAAGAAAATCCTGATCGCCAATCGTGGCGAGATCGCGGTGCGGGTAATCCATGCCTGCCACGAGTTGGCCATCGCCGCAGTAGCCGTCTATAGTGAAGCTGACCGCGCTGCCCTACATGTGCGTCTGGCCGACGAAGCCTACCGGCTCGGTCCGACCCCAGCTGCCCAGAGCTATCTGCGTGTGGAAGCGCTGATCGATGCGGTCCAACACAGTGGTGCCGAAGCGATTCATCCCGGCTATGGCTTTTTATCCGAGCGCGCGCACTTCGCGCAGGCCTGTGACAATGCCGGTATCGTCTTCATTGGTCCGACCGCGCATGCCATTGAGCAGATGGGCTCCAAGATCGAGGCGAAACGCTTGGCCATTGCCCACGATGTGCCGGTGGTGCCCGGTTATGATGGTGCTGATCAATCGCTGGAGCGCCTCGCGACCGAAGCCGAGCGCATTGGCTATCCGCTGCTCATTAAAGCGAGTGCTGGTGGCGGTGGCAAAGGGATGCGGACCGTCACTCGTGCGGCGGACTTTGCTGCCGCCCTCGCTGCGGCCCAACGTGAGGCCCAAGCAGCCTTTGGCAACGCGGAGGTCTTGCTAGAACGGCTCATCCTGCGTGCTCGCCATGTCGAGATCCAGGTGCTGGGTGATCAACACGGGACACTTTTGTATTTGGGCGAGCGCGAGTGTTCGATCCAGCGTCGTCACCAGAAGATCATTGAGGAGGCGCCCTCGCCGGCCCTCGATCCCCACCTCCGTGCTCGGATGGGCGAGGCTGCCGTACGAGTAGCACGGGCGGTGGGTTACACCAATGCGGGCACGGTCGAGTTCATGCTCGACGCAGACGGCAATTTTTACTTCTTGGAGATGAATACCCGCTTGCAAGTCGAGCACCCGGTGACCGAGGCAGTCTTTGGCCGTGATCTGGTACAGCTACAGATCGCCATCGCAGCGGGTGAGCCGCTCGCTTTCGGCCAGTCTGAACTCCTGCCGCGCGGGCACGCCATCGAGGCACGCATCTATGCCGAAGACCCGGTAGCCATGCTTCCGGCGGTCGGACAGGTCGTTGTCTTCGATCCGCCGGTCGGTCCAGGCATTCGCAACGACGTAGGCTTGAGTAGCGGCGACGAGGTGACAACCGCCTATGATCCCATGTTGGCGAAGCTGATCGTCTATGCTCCTGATCGTGCCGCTGCTATCCGCCGGATGCAGCAAGCCCTGCACGACTATGCGGTTGTCGGCCTCACCACCAATATCCCCTTGCTGCAGCACATCATCGCAGACCCTGCTTTTGCTGCCGGCGACACCTTCACCGATTTTCTCACCGTCAATCCCATTGCTGACGCACTGGCCGCACCACATCCCACGCCCTTCGAGGTCATCGTCCTTGCGGCCTTATGGCAGGTGAGTGAGTTCCAGCTGCCTGCTGACCCTTGGGCCACCCCTTGGGGTATCAAGGGTAACGATCTGCGTGTACGCTTACGTAACGACGTGCTCCACGAGGTCGTTTTGCAGGCGCAGGATGCGGGTTGGCACCTGATCCTGGCTGGCGAGTCGCATCAAGTAATCAGCATAGCCCGGCGGGACGCGCTCTTGGTCGCCCAGATCGATGGCCGTCACGTCCGTGCCCATATTGCTCGGGTCAATGGCGCGTTGCTTGTAAGTTATGGCGGCAGGAGCTACCGACTTGGCCTTGATGAGGGCTTGAGCATCGACGATCTGCTGCAGCAATCATCCAATGCCCCCGGTCACGCGGCACTCACCGCACCCATGCCCGGAACCATTATCAGCGTGCTGGTCGCGGTCGGCCAGCGGGTCGCCGCCGCTCAGCCTTTGGTGATCATGGAAGCGATGAAGATGGAGCACACGCTCGCAGCGCCACACGCCGGCCTTGTGGCTGCTGTGCCCTTCAACGTAGGCCAAAGCGTGAGCGCCGGCGCGACACTGGTCGAGCTTGATGCCGCCGACCCTGCGAGTATAGAGACCGCCAACCCCTAGGGCGTCGAGAATTGGTAGGCGTGGAACCATGGCCATGGGTGGCCCGACTGGTCGATCCCCTCGGATTTATCATCAAACCCACGCATGAGCCAGACCGTCACGGCTTGTGCCCCATGTCGCTGCGAAGTCGTTAGAAAGTATTTGACATCATGGCTCAAGGTATGCGATACCCCATCATGTGCCGCACATGCTCCACTCGCTGGCCACGTTGAGTATTGCTTGAGCCCACAGTTGATCATCTGGCCAGGATTCCAGCCCCACTCGGTAATCATTGAAGGAATCGAGCCATTCCCAATATTCGTCGTCAACCACGAAGTAAAGAACGGCCACGAATTGTTACTCAAACCGCCGCCAACCGCGTCATAACTCGGCGATGGATAGGTATGGTACAGAAAGTCGCCGTAGATCGTGATCATATTCTGCAGCGGCACATACATGCTCTGACCGTTGTCCAGGTTCCGGTAGCTGTCCGCCATCGGCGGCGTCCATAGTTTCATGCTCTGGAGGTGCGCGCGGATTGTCGGATCGCTATAGTTGCTCTTCCAATAGGTGAGTTCGTACCACACGTCACTGTAGAACGTGTTGATCGCCGCAAAGAAATTTGGATCGAACATTCCATACCAACTAAAGACCCGCGTGAGGCCCGAACTGCTCCAGGTACAGTTCGTACAAGCACTTGGCCATTCAATATTCGGCTCGTTGTTGATTTGGACATTCTGAATCCAGTCATATCCCGTGGCTAGGTTAATGACTTCCTGCGTCGCATCCGCCGGATTAACGTTACCCTGTGGGTTGGGCGCCTCCTCGGGGTAGCCGCGGACGATCACCCGCGTTCCATACTGCGCTTGTAGGTTTTTTAGCATATCCGGTTCGGTCGGCCCATATGGCGCCGGTCGGCCGGTTTGCCAATGACTATCGAGTTCGGGCTGCAAAACGGTCATTGCTCCGAAGAAGGGTGCGTTGGGCCACCCTAGCCCATCGGCGATTGGGCAACCAGTGCTGATACACGGCGCCCCGTTGACATAAAATCCATCATACATAATGCCTCCACTTTGACCACTCGAAGGGAGATGGATGCCCTTATAGGTCGGACGGGTATAATTCAAGAAGCTCACTGCATCCGTTACCTGAGCTGGAGTTACGTTTTGGCTCGCTTCTTGGTCAAGCATGTGTTGGCGTTCGGGTGCGGATGCCCATAATTGGGCGAGCGATGCCCACGTTACCCGTCCTTGAATCCCAGCATCATCTTGCCATGTCAACAGGTTGCCAACGATTTGAGCCTGCGTCTGATTGCCCGCTCCTGTTACCAGCGGAAGCTGTTTACCATCCGCGAGGTTGGCACCATAGATATCGAAATCGTGATCGGGCTGGGTACCGTGAGCACTCCAAACAACGACGTTGCCGCTGATCGTCGGGGCCGTCGTGAACTCATCCTCTAGGATCGATGCTGTGCCGGTTGCCAAGTCGGCGACCCAGAGCCGCGGATCATTCCATACCACATGCTGCCCTGATACCGCGATCTGTAATCCCGACCAATTTGACCGCGCAATGACCTTCGTTGTCTTCGCAGTCCGGTCATAGGCATAAATCACCGAATGTACCAGCTTCGCTTCCGCCGTCTGCTCAACCCACACGACGGCATTGTCGGTAATCGCCGGATTGCTGATCGTGGTTCCCACCCTGACTGCCACAATGACCGACGTCGCTTGTGTCGCGAGATTCTTGCTGATCAGTCGTGCGCCTGCCCCATCGTGCTCGACCCACACCACCGTCTGCTGCCAGATGGCTGGTTCAGCCTGGTCTACCGGCCCATTGGCCACAACAAACTCGGTCTCAGAAGCCAAATCCTTGCCACGGATATCACGCTCACACGTTGGACAGCTTTGTCGATTGTCTTCCCATACCACGAGCGACCCGGAGATGGCCGGGGTACGTTGCTCACCCCCTGATGGTGGGATGGTAAAGCCTTGGTTCGTCCGTAGGTCGATCCCCACCACGCGATTCGTACCTAGCGCGGTCTCGTCGGGTGATACTGGCACCCCTTGCTCATTCCAAACGATAACGGAACCCGAGCCGTGGGGGCCGAACTGTGTCCTGCCGCCGGTAGCCGGCCGTTGTGCAGCACGTGGCGCCGGACCACTTGGAGAAGTCGCTGCTGTTGCCGGAGTTTCACCCACGCTGTTGAATACTAGGGCGAGCACCGACGCGATAAAGACCACGCGTATCCCCGAACTGCGATGGAGTTGCATAGGACGACCTCCAGATCAAGCCCTCGATCCTGCGAAAGCTAGTGGAGGAGGCGAGGGTAGATGGCTTGCGTCATTGAGCGCGGGGCTATCATACGCTACTCATGGCGGTTTGTACAGGTAGCCGGAGTGCTGTGAAGGTCTTAATGTACGCTCAGAATCAGTCTTACGGTCGTTGTTTGCGACTCAGGACTCCGCGTGTAGTATGACGAAGATCACTGGCATACAGGCGCAACGCGGCAGCAAGATTGCGTTCCTGATAGGCCGCACCTTGTCCGCCTTTTGCGACGACGAGGAAGAAGCGCAAAATGAGCAAGCCAACGATGCCTAGCAGGATATGTATGACCGGTAGGCCGCCAATAGTGAGCGGCAGACCGACCCAATCCCATAACAGATGCAGGATCACCGCGACCAGAAAGCCCACCAGCACATTGGCATTTAGCGCAAAGCGCTGACTGATCTGCTCACGCCATAAGGCAGCTGCAATAATGGCGGTCCAGGTGCCATGACCTAGTGGTGCCAGCAACGCCCGTAGGCCGATTACCTGATTCATGATGTCTAAATTGCCACGCGATTCGATCAATGTACCAAACGCATAGCCCATGCTTTCGAAGGCGGCAAACCCCATCCCCGCCGCTGCGCCTAACACGATGCCATGCATCACACTGGGATAACGTCGTCGCGCCATCAGTAAGAAGGGAATCAATACAACTAACTTAGCGAGCTCTTCGCTAAAGCCCACAATCGTCGCGTTCAGCAACGTGAGTTGGCCAAAGAGCCCGCGCGTGTCGGAGGTAATTAGGCGCGCTTCAAGCAGGGTTGCAACCAACGAGCCGACCACTCCACCAAAGAAAAAAATCAGCGCAATTTTTGATAATGGCACGTCATACAATGTGCCATCTTCGTACAAATACGCGATATATGCCACCGGCACCAGGAAAGCACCGATCATGAAAAGCTGAGGCAACAGATAGGCGTTTTGGGTCCGCAGAAAAACGCTATTGACTGCGAGGTACAGCCCCATCCCGATCAGCAAAATCTTCCACCACCACCGCTGCCATTGCCGAACGACCGGATGCGCCTGCGTGGGTGGGGTAGGTGTGGCAGGCGGATTAGGCACGAGAGCATCGTCGCCGGCAAGTGGTAAAGTGGGGAACGGCGTTGCGGGGTAGACGCGTGACGTGACATGCCCGGTCGCTACGGCACCGGCATCTGACACAAGGGGTTGGCCACAGACCGGACAAAAATGTGCACGGGCAACTACGGTCGCCCCACATCGCGGACACTGCATCTCGCGTCTCCTTTTACCCCCGACGGATAGCGCTATTATACCGCTCGTGAGTGCACGGTCGGTGTCTCGAAAGTGCCGTTTAAGCGCCAGTCGTAGGCCATGAATGCGATACGCGGTCGGGTGCTAGCCGGGCGGTCTAGCAGCACCGCTACATGCTCGGGCATCCAACGACGGAGATTGGGCAGCGCAAGGTGCGGCTCCATTTGACCGCGTAGCAGGTTGAACGTGTTGGGCATCGCATCCGGTTCGGCCCAGTCACCCGCAAACCGGCGCAGGATCGACGACAGGTAGAGCGTGTTGGTGGCAGGGTCATAGCGCAGCCCACGCTGCTCATCGCGTAGGAAGGCATGTGTAACCTCGGCCAGTTGTTGTTGCAGTTGCGGACCGGTGTAGGCATAGGATTGGAGAAGCGGGCAGCTCCGTCCGGCCCGGACCAGGGCCATATGGACACGGGGGTCACGAAAGGCGCGCACTTTGCTGTGCAGCAGTTCGTGCAGTGAGATATTTTCGCGTCCTACCGGATAAGGTCGGGCGAAACCGATTGGTACTTCAAGGAAAGATGCAACCGGCCCATGTACTAGCAACTGATGAATCACGATCGCATTATACGTGTTGAGGTAAAAGGCAAGCTGCTCATTGGGATCGGTCCACTCGTCGGGGCGTGCATCAGCGACGCGCTCTAGATACGCTTCCAGAATGCGGCGTACGCGCTTGAATTGTGCATAATCAACTTCTCCGCCCTGTACAAAGCGACCGAGCAGCGCATTCCAATCGTGCTGCTTGAAGTGTAGTTCACCCGTGGGTTGTGTGCCAATCTGCGGGGCGCGATCAAAGAGCAGTGCGCTCCCAAGTGCTGTGGCATTAACAAGCTGAGCGGTCCAGGGCTGTTTACTCATACCATGCCCACCTGCACGTTATACACCATTACTGTGGTTGACTGTAGGCACGCTCCATAGCAATCAGATCGAGATGGAGCGTCGCTACGTCAGCAACCAACAGCGCGGGCGAGTCAAGCCGGTCAAGTGTGGAGATTTGCTTGATATAGCTATGGCACTGCTCACAGGTATGCACGCGCTGCTTTAGCTCTTCACCAGCGACCTCCAGGTAATGGAGGTCAGAGTAGACGCGGGAGCCGCACGCAAAGCACATTAGGCGATCGAGCGGCCATTCATCGGCACACAGACCACAACGTAGCCAGCGCTTCTGTTCCAGGCCGCGGTATTCTCCCAGCAACGGCCACGCGCCACAGGTGGGACAGTAGCCATTACTCCAGGTATCATCAGGTCGTAGTGGACGAGCAGCCGAACTGATTTGCTCCAGTAGGGGAAAGAGTGTCAGGCGTAGTAGGGTCGCAGTCAATTCGGCGTCGAGCGCTTGTGCATCGGCCTGGGTAACCACAGTAGTTGGGTCACCAAGGAGGATGGCTTGAGCTGCTTGCAGCACGTCGAACTGTCCTTGCCGGACTGCCACCGTTAATGGTTTAGCTGCCGGATGGCCTTGCGTCTCCATGACCACTCCCAGCTGCTCAAACTGTTTTTGGAGCAGCTTGCCGTCCAGCACAAGATGCTCTCCGCGTAACAGCGGCACGCCCCCTTCGAGTTTGCGTGCGACTTGCTCCCCCGTGAAGCTCCAGACCACGACCGGCACTTCCAGGTACATCTGGCGTAACAGTGCCGCAGTCGTGGCTGAGAGGTCTCGTAAATCGGGCTGCGTTTCGGCGAGCTTGCTGAGACTCGTACGTGCCTGTTCAACTACTGCAGGAAGCGGCTCGTGCCGTCCGAACAATTTATTCATCCGGCTGCTGGCCACGCCGCTTGCCTCCACGACGACCTTCACCCTCGCGAATCGCTTGGTTCAGCAGCCAGGGTGCAAACTCAGTGGACGCGAGGGCTGCTTCCCAATCGGCGCGGATATCTAGGCAGACGCCCCGCGTGGGGCCGGTCGGTTCGCCGATAGCCTGCATAATTTCAAGGAGTGTTGCGTCCAGCGCTGCCGGCTCGGGATCGAGCACGCTAAGACGTTCCAGCACCTCGCGTTTGAGTGACATCCCTGCCACATCGGCCTGTTGGTCGCGAGCACGGTCACGAGGCAGAAGATGCCCTGAGGCCAGCAGCAAAAGTGCGAGGTCGCGCGGTCGGAATGGCATGTCGGTCATGGACGTGAACTGCTCCAAACTTTGGAGTGCGGCTGGATCGGCTGTGGTCCGTTAAGGACCGTGTAGGGGCTGTACGGAATAGGCTTGTTGTTGACGTCGGCCCCCAGCTGCCCACGAACGCGCCCGTCTTCTGGACCACAGGCCGACAATGCTAGGAGTAAGCAGGCAAGCGCAACCCACTTCCAACGTTTCGCGAAGCTCTGCATAGTTATATACCTATTCTTAACCGACGCGGCTCGTCAAGCTTTCCCCTGCGAACAAAATCCCATAGCGCAGCAGCAAACCACCGATCAACACGAGCAAAGCGTTGACGACTGCGGGATTGCGCCCTAATGGTTTCGCCAGCAGTCGCAGCAGTAGTGGCAGCAACAAACCCAGCCCACCGGTGCCAACCAACATAACGAGGCCGTAGGGATTGGTCACGAACCGGCCTGCCAGACCACCCAAGGAGATCACAAAGCCGATCATTATCAATAACTCCAGCCCCATCGCTAGGCTATCGGCAGTTTCTAGCTTCGCGAGCGATTCGTGCGACGCTGTGCGGTGTTGGAGCAACAGCAGCGCCGCGATGCCGGTGGAAGCCGCAGAGGCCATGAAGAGCGCCCCCAAGAGATTGGTATTGCTCCAGAAAGGTACGTTGGTGGCAGTCAGCAACACGCCGGTATAGGCGGCTAGGCCATAGGCTGCCAGCATTTCCAGGACCGCAAAGAGCTTGCCGACCGGACTGAGGCGTAGGCTGCGCGCCCAGCCGCCAAAACGACCAAGCCCGAGGCGTCCATCTTCGGCGAGCGTGTCGACAAAGGATACAAAGGAGGCAGCTCCAAAGGCACTTAAAATCCAGGAGCCAACCGACATCGGTGACCAGTACTTAAACATTGGCCAGAATGTGTTCGACTGAATGAGCATATGCCAGAAGCGCTCGGGCCGGTGTAAGTCGGCGATCAGAAAGATCGAGCACAAAACCAACAACGGAAAGGCCAGGTAGTAAGCCCCACGTGCCATCTCACGGTCGCGCTCACTGCCGATCAGTTCAATTAAGCCAGCGATGAAGTAGGCGCCCGCGGCGATGCCGCCGATGAAAAAGTAGGCGACGAGCCATCCTCCCCAGTTAGGTGAAGCAGTAATGCCCATACTAGCGCTCCTTCGCCGTGGGATCGGCGGCGAATTCTTCCATGCGTTTTTTGCGGAAGGCGAACAGGCCTCCCAAAGCCACCAGCAACGCGCTGCCCATGCTCAAGAAAGTCGATGGTATGACGGCTCGCGAGGGTAGCTTGGGGTTGCTGGGGAGGCCATAGACCTCGGGCTGATCCATCAGCAAGTAAAAGGAGTTGAGGCCGCCCAGAATCTTGGTATCCGCACCATACAACTGGGCTTGTGGAAAGCCTAGGTCATGCAGGTCTTTGACCCGTTGCTCGGCTCGCACCTTTAAGTCGGTGATCTTGCCGAACTGGATCGACTCGGTCGGACATGCTTGCGCACAGGCGGGCGTCAGACCATGCTGCATCCGGTCATAACAGAGCGTGCACTTTTTGGCCGTTCCTTCGCCCTCATTTGCGGTGCCACCCATATGAATGACGCCGAAGGGACACGCGCCTACACAGTTACGACAGCCATTACAGACGGGCTCCTGAATATAGACCGAATCAAACTCGGTGCGGATGATCGCTCCCGTGGGGCATACTTCTAGGCATGGTGCGTTAACGCAGTGCTTGCACACATCCGACATCATGAGCCATTGTAAGTTATCGCGGTTGGGATCCTGCGGGCTATGCGAGACCGATGCCGCTGTTGTCCCCATGGCCGGTATCTCGGATTTCTCAATAAACTTGACATGGCGCCAATTGACATCGCTAAACGAGCCGGTGTTGTCGTAGCTATTACCGGTCATGGGCCGCGTCTGGCCCGGACTGTGCTCGGTCGGCTGTTGTTCCAGCTCGGCGGGGAGTTCATTCCACTGGTGACAGGCGACCTGGCACGCTTTGCAGCCGATACACACTGTGGTATCGGTATAGAAGCCGTATGCATCACTCATCAGTCGCTCCCCTACGCCTTTTCGATCTGGCATACGAAGACTTTAGCCTCGTGGATGTTGACATTTGGATCACCGACCAAAGCGGATAAATCATTAACCACGGCACCATGAGCGATCCCGTTATAGCCCCAGTGCCACGGCATGCCAACTTGATGGATGGTTTTGCCGCCAATGACAAAGGGCCGGATGCGCTTCGTCACCAACGCTTTGGCCTGGATCGTCGCCCGTGGTGTTTTGATGTTGACCAACTGTGTGTTACTGATGCCCTTTTCATGGGCCAGTTCAGGGCTAATCTCAACGAAAAGTTCGGGTTGCAACTCGGCCAACCATGGTAACCAGCGACTCATGGAGCCACTGAGATGATGCTCGGTCAGCCGGTAGGTCGACAGAATATGGGGGTAGTCGGGATTGCCTGGCGGGCTATAGGCGTTGCCGGGCACCAGTTTGTCGTAGAGCTTGGCAACCGGATTGACGCCCTGCTTGTGATACAGCATGTTTTCGACGGGCGACTCATACGGCTCGTAGTGTGTTGGCAGCGGGCCATCTGTGAGACCCTGTGGTGCAAACAGCCAGCCTTTGCCATCGGCTTTCATGATAAAAGGATCGGCACCCGAGTGGTAGTCGAGGCCCACGCCTTTGGGATTAGCTGGCGTAGTGGGTGCTTTGGTCGCAACAAAGTCTGGTACCTCGCCCTCGATGCCGACCCACTTGCCTTTCGTCGGCTTGCCTTGCGTGTCGGTGGCCGGGGCGTTGGCATCCCAATACACCAGCTTTTTGCGCTCGCTCCATGGATTTCCGGCCGGATCTGCGGAGGCACGGTTGTACAAAATGTGGCGGTTGGCGGGCCAGGCAAAGCCCCAGTTCGGTGAAATAATCTGGCCAGGTGTGCGCGCCGCCGAGCGGTTGAAGCCGTCGGGGTGGTCGGCGGTCGGCGCATAAATACCGCTATAAATCCAGACGCCGCAGGCCGTTGTGCCATCGTCTTTCAGGTCACCGAAGCCTTTGACCATCTTTTTGTCGGAGACGGTGTAGCCGTTGATCTCACGCATTACCAAATCCGATGATGGTTCGTCTGGGATACGCCACTGCTTGTTCTCTTCTGGATCAACGTAGGACCAGGTCAAGATCTTGATCCCCGTATCACGGGGTAGGGTGCTGCTTTGGTATAGTTCTTTGAGCCGCACACCGAGCTTATACGTGAACCATAAGTCCGTGCGAGCATCATCGGGCGGATCGACCGCTTTTTCGTGCTTTTGTAGGAGGCGCTGGGTGTTCGTGAACGATCCGGCTCCTTCAGGCACGGCGGCCGCTGGCATGAAAAAGACCTCCGTCTTAACATCGCTGGACTTGCCTTTAAATTCGGGCGAGTCGCGCCAGAAGGTGGCGGTTTCGGTCTCGTACAGATCGCGCACGACCATCCAGTCGAGCTTAGCGAGTGCCTTGCGCTGAAAGCCGGCATTTTGCCCACCCACGGCGGGGTTCTGACCCATGGCGAAGAAGCCTTTGATCGACCCCTGACTCATGGCAACGAACATCGGCATGTGCGAGTGGTCGCCCACGATCTTGGGCTGATAATCATAGCCATAACCATTTTGAGCAGTCGCCGCATCGCCGTACCAGGCCTTGAGCATCGAGACCATAAACTTGGGCATGTTGGCCCAATAGGCCGTCGGCGTTACCTCGGTGTCGAGGTAAGCGCGCAAGGTCTCATGTGTCTTCAAGGCACTCGGTGAATTGAGATAGCCTGGCAGCAGGTTATATAGCGTCGGCACATCGGTCGAGCCTTGAATCGTCGCATGGCCCCGTAGGGCCAGGATGCCGCCCCCGGGACGACCGACGTTGCCTAGCAAAAGCTGCAGAATCGTCGCAGCGCGAATGATCTGCACGCCAACCGTATGCTGGGTCCAGCCAACCGCGTACACAACTGTAGCTGTTCGCTCACGTCCCGAGTTCTGGGCCAACGTTTCGGCAACCTTGAGAAAGATATCCTTGGGACAGCCGGTCGCCTGCTCAACCATCTCCGGGGTGTAGCGGGCATAATGTCGCTTCATGATTTGGAAGACGCAGTGTGGATCCTGCATCGTCAAATCTTGTTTGGGTGGCGGGCCCACCAGCTTCCCGACCCGCGCAGAGAAGGATTGTGACTCGTCCTGAGCCGGAACCGGCTGGGTTTGCCCTGGCGGCAAATCGCTCTGGTATTTCCAGGTATCAGGGTTGTATTTACGGCCTGCGGGGTCAAAGCCTGAGAATAGACCATCTAGCTCTTCGGTATCTTGGTAATTGGGATCGATCAAGCTCGGCGCGTTGGTATACGCGACCACGTACTCCTTGAAGTACTTTTCGTTGTCGATCAGGTACTTAATCAAACCGCCCAGGAAGACGATGTCCGAACCGGAACGGATCGGTGCATAGGTATCGGCCATTGCTGAGGTACGTGTAAAACGGGGATCGACATGGATAAGCTTGGCCCCTTTGGCCTTAGCCTTCATCGCCCATCGAAAGCCGACCGGATGGCACTCGGCAAAGTTGGAGCCCATGATCATGATTGCGTCGGCGTTCTGCAGATCCTGTTGGGTATTCGTGGCGCCGCCGCGCCCAAAGCTTGTGCCCAGACCGGGCACTGTACTGGAGTGTCAAATACGGGCCTGGTTTTCGAGAAAGACGACCCCCAGCGCCCGCATCAACTTAAGATGAATGTAATTCCACTCGTTGTCCATGGTTGCGCCGCCAAGCGAGGCAATCGCGAGCGTGTTATTGACCTTCTTGTCGACGTCCTTGCCATCTTTGTCTTTGGTCTTGAAGGTCTCGTTGAAGTTCTCATCACGGGTCTTTTTGACCAGTTGCGCGATGCGTTCCATCGCCCAGTCCAGTGGCTTATCTTCCCAATCGCTCGCTCCGGGCGCCCGATATTTGACCTTGGTCATGCGTAGCGGGTTGACGGTCAGTTGGAACGAGGCGGAACCCTTGGGGCATAAGGTACCTTTGGAGATCGGCGAGTCGGGATTACCTTCGATGTTGATGACCTTGCCGTCTTTAACACTGATCATGGTGCCGCAGCCGACAGCACAATAGGGGCAGACGCTTGGCACTTCGGTTGCGCCGGCGATTTTGAGGGTCTTGGTGCGGGCTACGACCCGTGTGAGGTCGGTTCCTAGGGCGAGGCTGGTGCCGAGTGTAAAGCCGCCTGCCGCTTTCAAGAAATCGCGGCGACTGACTTGCTTCGAGGGATGCTCCATGGGGCTGCCTCCAACTCTGCTTCGCAAGGGTGCAACACTGTATCTGGTCGGTTATTTTACACCATTATACAAGTGTGGTGTAAACCGTTAGGGAGCTATTATAGCAACAGGAATGCCAGCCATTCGTAGTTGTCGACTATCGGACACAAGAAATGCTGGTATGGTCTACGGGACGAGAAAAAAGGCGAGTTCGGCGGAATAATTCCGTCAAACTCGCCTTCAACGATGTGCAGGCGCTGAGTCTCTCAACTTGGGCCTACGGACTTAGCCTTCGACGAAGGTCAGTGTCCGATTTGCCCAATCCCCAAAAGCCTCGCCCTCGTTACGACCTTGTTTCCATTGGTCAAAGACCTCGGTTAGGGTATCGACTAGGACGTTGGACCGCACATCAGGGCGGTACAGTCGTGCCAGGCGGGTGCCTTCGAAGCTACCACCAAGGTAGATGTTATAAAGACTCAGACTGCGTCCAACGAGGCCAACTTCGGCCGATGGTGGTCGAGAGCAACCATTGGGGCAACCGCTCATGCGAATCCACACGCGATCATCGCCATAGCCGCGTTGCTCCAGTTCGGTAATGACGCCTGGGAGAAAACGCTCGCTTTCGGCCACGGCTAGGCCACAGGTCGGCATGGCGGGGCAGGCCATGGCATAGCGCCGTAAGGTGCTGAGCCCGTCGCCTCCTGCCGACAAACCATATTGCTGCAGCAAGGCTTCGACGCGGGGTCGTGTATCGGCCGGGATGTGGGTGAGCACGAGATTTTGCTGGGCCGTCAGACGAATACCGGGCTCGACTTCTGCAATAATCGCCCGCAATCCGGTTTTGACCAACCGGTCTGCCTTGTCCTGGATGCGACCGTTCTCGACCCAGATACCCACCAGCCACTGTCCATCAGCCTGTTCGCGCCAGCCAAGGTGGTCATCCACGCCATACTGCGGTACGTCAGCAGGCAAGGGTAAGCGTTCTCCCAGGCGGCGACCCAACTCATCGCGGAACCACTCCACCCCACGGTCAGCGAGCACGTATTTTAAGCGCGCATGGCGGCGATTAGAGCGGTCACCAAAGTCACGGTAGAGGGCGGTTGCGGCTTCAAGCACGGGTATGGCCTGCTCTGGCGGGAGGAAGCCAATGCGGTCGCCAAGCCGTGCAAAGGTCTCCTTCTGGCCGTAGGTACTGCCTAAACCGCCGCCGGCAACGAGGTTGAAGCCACGTAGATGGCTGTGATCATCGAGGACGGCTTCGAGGGCCATGTCATTCGTGAAGAGATCGACGCAATTATCATGCGGCAAGCCGATCACGATTTTATGCTTACGCGGCATATAGGTAGGACCGAAGAAGGACTCTTCGCGCTGCGGCGTGACCTTGACGCGGCTACCATCGGCCATGATTTTTTCGCCATCCAGCCATAGCTCATAGTAGGCCGTAGAGTCGGGCATGAAGCGATCGCTGATCTGCTGGGCCAGCTCTTGGTAGTCGAAAGCATGCCCCGGCAGGAGGTCAGCAACCGGACAGGTCAAGGTATTGCGGGTGACATCGCCGCACCCACCGTAGGTCGTCATCCAGCGGTCGTTGAGGGCTTGGATCAAGCTCCTGAGTTTGGCTTTCCCTATGCCGTGAAACTGAAAATCCTGCCGGGTGGTGATGCGGATGGTGTTATTCGCACTCGTGGTTGCCAGTTCATCGGCGAGCAGATATTGCTCGGCAGTCAGACGGCCACCCGGAAATTTGGTGCGGACCATGAATTGCCAAGCGCGGTCTTGCTTGGCTTTTTTCAAGGCCTGTCGCTGATCACGGTCGTCTTGTAGGTAGCTGCCATGAAACTTCAGCAGTTGCGCGGCGTCCTCGGAGATCCGTGCTGTGCTCAGGTCGTTGATCTCTGCGGGCAGCGGGCCAGCCAATCCATCACTGGCACGTTTCAATCCCTCGTTTTTGGAAGGTGGAAGCTCGGTCTGGCCAGGTGCATCGGTTTCGGTTAGTGGCAACGCAGCAGTCATACTATCTCCTCCTCTGGGGCTATTAGCCCCGCGCTCTACAGAAGCTGTTCGCTCTATAGTATAAACGCTTAGCGACTATTACCCGGCTAGAGCAACTCCGGAAGCTTCTGGCTCAAGATGGAGACCACACTCCGTTTTCCCGAAACCGACCCAACGACCTGAGCGAGGGTCATCGCTCGTTGGCAGACGTGTGCATGGAGCACAGCCGATCGAGGTATATCCTTGATCCAATAGTGGGTTGTAGAGTACTTTATGCGCGTGTATATAGCGCCACACATCGCGCTCAGTCCAAGCGACCAACGGGTTCAGCTTAACCAGCTGGTATTTTGTGCTCCATTCAACCAGCTGGGCTTGAGCGCGGGTGCTGCCATTATCACGGCGGAGGCCGGTGATCCAGGCATCGAATGGGAGCAGCGTTTCTGCCAGCGGTTGTACTTTACGTACGGCACAGCAACGGTTTGGATCGCGGGTCCAAAGTGCGGGGCCTTCAACAGCTTCCTGCTCAGCAATCGTGCGATGGGGGTTTGAGACCGCCAGTTGAATGCCATAGTGTTGCTCGACCTGTTCGATCAGGGCATACGTTTCGGGAAAGAGCACGCCAGTATCGATATAGAGGGCAGGCGTCGCTGGCGCGACCTTGACAATCATGTCAAGTAGCACCATGCCAGCCGGTCCACCGAACGAACAAGTCAATGCCATGTGGTGATTCCATTGGGCCGCGCCCCACGTGAGCACTTCCTCGGGTGTAGCTGTCGCTAACTCTGTATTCCATGCCCCAATTTCCGCTGAGGTGGGACGGATCGAACGTACTAGATCGAGCATATAAGTCTCATTTCTTCCCTGTGACCCGGTTGTCCACCGTGTCGGATTAACAACAAAGCCCCCGCCCAGAGGACGGAGGCAATCACCAATAAACCTTGTAGTTTGTACTACGCAGTGGCGACAGCCTCTCATCATCCAGTATCTCTGCCGGTTTTGGCACCTGGGACAGCAACTTCGCTGGCCTGGTTGTCGGGGCTTCGTAGGGCCGGTCCCTCCACCCCTCTGAATAAGAGTGTTGCCTGATTAAGTTGTGAGAGTAATATAAGTAAGATTATCAAGATTGTCAAGTACCAAAATGTCACCAGAATGAAATTGGCCCTCACATCTGCCGCAGTATGCGGAGACGGAGGGCCAGTGTGAGGAGTTTGTACGTATTAGCTAGATGCTATGATCAGGGGTGCGGCTGCCTTGCTTGACCGCTGTTTGGATCGATGATCAAACTTTGCTCGTTGACCGCTTCGAAGTCAGAGCCGTGCACGCGGTCGAGATCATGCAAATCGGTGTTGTTCCAGTGCTCGTTCGGCACACCCGACATAAACCATGACGAGCCGTTATCGGCCACAATCATGCCGTATTGTTTGAGTGCTTGGAGGATGACTTGATTTGTGGGGCTGAAGCTCGATACATCAAAGCTGGCACGGAGGCGAAAGCGTTGGCCCATCGGTGGAAGAGTCGGGTCCGTGCTGCTCGATGCTTCATGGCGCGCCGGCCAAATGTACGCCTGCTGAGTGCTCGGCACCGTGAAGCGGATGGCATGCTTGATCGCTCCTGTTGCAACCTCGTTATAGCGCACCAACCCTGGCAAAATTGGTAATCCAGCGGCATCCGCCGAGGTCCAGTCAGCCGGACGAAGCGCATTCGAGGTCAGATCCCAGTGTGCACCTGAGCCAGCTTGCCATGAGCCATCGGGCTGGGGATACGAGGCAAAGGTTTCATAGAGGCCACAACTACCCTGCTGAATGACCAACACGTGCCGGTCACCGGTCGACTGCCGCCCACCTTCAATAGGTGCATTGTGAGGAAATGGGTAGGGGCCAGGATCACTTTCGCTCGCGTAGACGAAGGTCATCGGCACCAGTGGTTGGGTCGCGGGCACCGGGGTGAAAGGGATACCGATGGGACCGCCGTTGTACAGTCCCGAGCCCCAATCAGCCTTCAAGGGTAGCGTTGGACCAATGCTATTCACATAGCTCGTGCTGTGGCTATCTACCGGCAAGGTGGAAATTGGCGTATTCCAAACGTTATCTGCCGGAAAGATCGGACAGCTATTGATGGGCAATGTCGTAGTTGCTGCGACGGGTGATTGAGTGAGCACCCATTGGCAGATCACCAACATCCCGGTTAACAATCCACCCCAACGCACTAGTCTTCGAAGCATAGCATCCTCGTGATCGATGTTGGGAGGCTTCTGCATTCTAACAGTGCCCTGGGTAAATGTCTATGCCGTGTCATTGCTAGCAGTGGAAATCCTTGACGATCCAGTTTTCGCTTTGGGAAGCGCTATTTCGTGATTCGGGAGCAATGGGGAACAACGTCCAACGCTTGCTTCATCATTGCTTGCCTCATCAAAAAGCAATAGAAAACAATGATTTCACAATGGAAGCAATGGGAGCAATAGCAAATGGTTGTTACGGTACGGCCTCCATAGTGGTACAGGACCCCACGCGTTTTGGTACATTCACGTTCAACTTTGGTACATGGTACTGGTACACTTTTTCGATGCTCCCTGGTACACATGTTTGGAAGGAGATGGGACGATGTGCAAGCTGAACCGATACCAACGAATGGGGTATATTATACCACAAGTTACCATAAAAAGCAAACGGATGTTCGAAAAGAGCTTAGTAAGAGCTATGGAGGAAGCTAGGCTCGACGTTATAAAGACAGGCGGGTAAGGTACCCACCTGTTTCATCTAAGGTTGTAGTGCTTTAGAATATGGAGCCAACAAAGGGACTCGAACCCTTGACCTACTATTTACGAAACAGTTGCTCTACCAACTGAGCTATGTTGGCGTACGGCATATAGTATAGCAGACGAAAAATGCTCCGTCAATCAGGTGATGCGCCAGGTTGAGCCGTAGGAGCCTTTGGTGATCTCGATCTGCGTGGGGAATTGGTCTTTGAGTTCCTGAATATGAGTGATGACTAGGACGCGGGCGAAGTCGTCGGCGACGGCGTTGATGGCTTCGATGACTCGCTCTCGTCCTTTGCCATCCTGGGTGCCAAAGCCCTCATCGATGACCAGGGTCTTCAGACTGGCACCTGCGCGGTGGGCCAGGAGCTTGGAGAGGGCAATGCGAACGGCGAAGTTGACGCGAAAGGCTTCGCCGCCAGAATACATAGCGTAATCGCGGGTACCAAGTCCATCAGCGATGCGGATGTCCAGGGTTTCGATCGTGTCGCCCTTTTTCGTGTCACGCTGCGTGTCGAGCGTGACATGCATTTGGTGGTCGGTGATACGGGCCAGTAACTGATTGGCTTCGTGCTCGATCTCGGGCAGGGCATTTTCGATCAGCATCGCTTGCAGCCCTTTTTTGCCAAACGCCTCGGTCAGCTCGGCGAAGAGTGCGTGTTCTTCCGCAAAGCGCGTTGCCTGCTGGCGGTAGATTTGAAGTTGCTCGATCATCTCATTGCAGTGTCGTAGGTCACCCTCGATGCTTCCGAGCTCCTTCTGTGCGTTGGCAAGCGTTTCCCGTGTGCGCTCAAGTGATGCTTCAGCCTCGCGCAGGCCAAACTCTACCTCGCGTTGCTCGCGGAGCCGGAGCATAAGCTCCGCTAGTTCGGCGCGGTCGGTCGTGATTTGGAGGTTGTGATATGCCAAGAGTTCGGTATCGCGCCCAAGTTGCTGCTCGTCACGCTCTAGGTCTGTGATAGCTCGTTCCAGCTCCTGCTTGCGGCGTTCGGCGGGCAGCAGGCGCTCAACGTCGGCTTTCAAGATGGCATGCTCGTCCTTGCTATAGGCCAGTGCATCGTATTGTTGACGGATGGTGTTGCGCTTGCTGCGGGCCTCTTGTGCATAATCTTCGTTGTCAAGTCGCCCTTGCAGTTGATCGACAAGCTTCCTCGCAGTTGGCAGCCGTTGGGCTGCTAGGCGGCAGGCACGCAGTTGCACCTCGGCTTCGGCCAGACGCCGCTCGGCTTGCGGAGCAGCAGATAGCTCACGTTCGTGTTCACGGATGATGGTGCGCAGCTGCTCGCGCTGTTGGCGCATCGCTTGGAGGTCCCCGAGGGCTGCGATGCGCTGTTGGATGGTTTGTAAGTGAGCTTGGGCAGCTTCGGCGTAGCTGCGATGCTCTAACCGTTGATTGTAGATAGTGAGTTCGGCTTGTGCTGTAAGCAGTTCGTTGCGCGCCGACTCGGCCTGCTCGCGTTGTAGGAGCGTGGTCGCCTGCTTGCGCTCAACCGTTGATCGTTTTTGTAGCGCCGCTTCGAGTGTGGCGATGGTGCTGCGGTGGGCCGTCACCTGTGTAAGAGCATCCTCCTGACGACGCTTGACGGCTCGTAGCTCCGCACGTAAGGTCGTTTGCTGCTCGGTGTACTGGTCCACAACTGTTTGCAACCCTGCTGCACCAAGCTCGCTATGACAAACAGGACAGATGCCCGAACCGGCCTGCACTAAATCGAGCTTGCTCTTGGTCTCCTTGCCTTGTTTCGTGATCGTTTGCATCTGTTCTTGGAGCCGGGCTTCTTCGCGCTCGAGCTCTGCCACGTTCGTCTGCAATGCGTTCATCGTTGCAGCCTGGTCATCAAAGGTCACCAACTGCGCTTCAATGCTAGCGAGGCTGGCTTCGATGGTGGTTACACGCTCAACCTGCGGTTGGCAGCGCTCGATGGTTTGCTCCAAACTATGCAGCACTTTTTCGATCTCGCCACGGGCTTGGTCGATGATGCGTTCGTACTGGCTTTGTTCCAAGGCCAGTTGATCGCCGGCACTCAGTTGTTCAGCGAGGCTAGCCTCCATTTGGCGCACGTGCTCATGCTCGGTCTGAAGCGCGGCAAAGCGAGTGGTTTCGGCCTGTAGGCTGGTAACCTGCTGTTCGTAGTCCTGTTGTCCCTCCGTCTGCTCTTCGAGCAGTGTGAGTTCATGTTGAGCCTTGCTCAATTCCGCGTCAATGGCTGCTTTCGCAGCACTAACAATGTCGCGCTGCTCATGCCAAAGCTCGCGTAGTTCCATCGCCTGGTCACGGCGCTGGTCCATCGCATGGAGGGACAGTTGCTGGTTTTGCAATGTTTCGTACTGCGCCAGGATCGTGCCTGATTGCGCGACGACGGTGTGATGAGCGGTGACCCGGGTCTGGAGCTGTGTCAGCGCCAGTTCGAGTTCAGCCAACCGCTGCTCGCAGTCAGTGAGTTGTGCTTGGACGGTAGCTTGTCGTTCAGCAATCTGGCGGAGTTGCTGCATATGTTCGCGCAATGCAGCGGCCTGTGCCTCGGTAGCGTTAACGACCTGCTGGGCAGCGGTGACGCGTACTTCCGCAGCTGCCATATCCGCTTTGATCAAAGGCAGGTGCTGGGCCTTCTGCTCATAGTCGGCAATGACACCTTCACGTTCGCGCAGATGCAACTCAGCCCTATCCCGGCGCTGCTTAGCCTGTTTTTCGAGCCGTTCATAGTCGGCCAGCCCCAACATATCGCCAAGGACTTGCTTGCGTGCCTGGGGGGTGCTGTTGGTAAATTCGTCCGCGCGGCCTTGCATCAGGAAGGCAGAGTTAATGAAGGTAGCATAGCTCATGCGCAAGAGTTCGCTGATTTGGGCATTCGTATCGCGTACGCTATCACCACTTAAGCGCCGCCAACTGCCATCAGCTGTTTGTACTTGCAGTTCCACGATGCTCAGGCCTGTACGCTTGCCTTTCGTGCGCCGGCGGATCACGCGGTAGAATGCTCCTTCAAGCTGCCACTCGAAGTCAACCTCCATGTCGTTACTGCCGAGCGCGATCAAATCATCATCACTTTTGCCGCGAGCTTCACCCCACAGCGCCCACGTGATCGCGTCGAGCAAGGTTGATTTGCCGGCCCCGTTTTCGCCGGATAAGCAGGCGATATGGATACCCTCGAAGAGCAAGGGTGGTACGTCCTCGCGGTAACACATGAAGTTACGCACAGTGAGTTTATAGGGAATCATTGAATACCTTCAGCAGGAGTTTTCATACGAACAACTGTGCAGTATAGCAGATGCCGAGGAATGAGTGCTGAGCAATGAGGGATGAGTAAGAAGAGCATGCAACACCCCTTCCCCGTTGCAATCAAGGAAGGGGCGGGCACCTTATGAGTGTGGAGGGCTGTGTGGTACTACGCGGTAGTAGCCTGCTGGCGCTTGACGGCGGCAACCTGCTCGGCTGTACTCGGTAGGAGGTCGTTGACTTCACGGGCACGCCAGCAAGCTGCAAAGTGTCCGCCGCCGTAGTCCACGAAGGGTGGCTCTTCGACGCGACATTTGTCAATGACGATCGGACAACGTGTATGGAAGCGACAACCGGGCGGAGGGTTGATCGGTGAAGGAACGTCGCCTTCCAGAATAATGCGCTGGCGTTTCTTTTCGATAGTCGGGTCGGGAATGGGGACGGCAGACAAGAGCGCCTGCGTGTACGGATGGAGCGGCTGGCGATACAACTCCTCGGAGTCGGCCAGCTCAACGACCTTCCCCAGATACATCACGGCAACGCGATCAGAGATGTGTTTGATGACGCTCAGACCGTGTGCGATGAACAGATAGGTCAGGCCGAGCTGATTTTGTAAATCTTCTAACAGGTTGATTACCTGTGCCTGGATCGAGACGTCGAGCGCCGATACCGGCTCATCGCAGACGACGAAGTCGGGCTCGACCGCTAGCGCACGGGCGATGCCGATGCGTTGGCGTTGCCCACCCGAGAATTCGTGCGGGTAGCGGTTGGCAAAATATGGATTGAGGCCCACCAACTGCAGCAGTTCCTGGACCCGAGCCCGGACTGCCCCACCCTTGCGCAGGTGATGCACGCGGATCGGCTCGGCGATAATATCACCGACAGTCATGCGCGGATTGAGCGACGCATAGGGATCCTGAAAGATCATCTGGACCGAGCGGCGCATGGTCCGCATCTCGCTGCCACCTAGCTTGGTGAGGTCCTGGCCACGAAACATTACCTCGCCGGCCGTCGGCTTGTATAGCTGCAGAATGGCACGGCCCGCCGTTGATTTACCGCAGCCCGACTCGCCAACCAGGCCCAGCGTCTCGCCTTTACGAATTTGCAGATTAATGCCATCGACCGCTTTGACCGCACCAACCTGGCGTTGAAAGACGATGCCGGCGGTAATCGGAAAATACATCTTTAGATCACGCACATCGAGCAGGTGCTCAGTGGTTTGTGGCTGAGCTGCCGGTTGAGAATATACAGCGCTCACTACTCCTCCTATGCCCGTTCAGTTGCGGGAAGTTGATGGGCGGTCTGGGCCTGGGGCGACGTGCCATTGCCGCTAACCCACGGGGCATGGACATCGAACAAGCAGGCCGCGCGCTGGTGCGGTTCGACCGGGCGCAGTGGTGGCACCTGCTGGTAGCAGGCATCCTGAACATAATCACAGCGTGGCGAGAAGGGACAGACCTGCGGCAGGTTGATGAGATCCGGCGGTAAACCGCGAATGGGACTCAACCGCTGACCGCGCGCCTCGTCTAGCCGCGGTATCGACTGCAGCAGGCCGATCGTATAGGGCATACGCGGGTCATGGAAAATTTGATTGGTTGGGCCATCTTCGATAATGCGCCCGGCATACATCACATTGACTCGATCGGCCATCCGTGCGACGACTCCCAGGTCATGGGTAATAATGATCACCGCCATGCCCAACTCGTCTTGCAGTTTTTTCATCAACTCCAAAATTTGGGCCTGAATCGTGACATCTAGTGCCGTCGTCGGCTCATCCGCAATCAGGAGTTGCGGGTTGCATGAAAGCCCCATCGCAATCATGACCCGCTGCCGCATACCGCCCGAGAATTGGTGCGGATAGTCATCCAGCCGCTTGTGGGGTGACGGTATCCCCACAAGTGCTAGCAGTTCACCAGCGCGGTTACGGGCTTCCTTGCCCGTCAGCTTCATGTGCAGCTCCAATGTCTCGGTGAGCTGGCGGCCAATCGTGAGAACCGGGTTGAGCGAGGTCATTGGGTCCTGGAAGACCATCGCGATCTCTTTCCCGCGAATATGGCGCATCTCGTCTTCGCTGTACTTCAGCAAATCCTCACCATCGAACAAGATTTCGCCGCTCGCAATCTTGCCGGGTGGGTTCGGGATCAGGCGCATGATCGACATGGATGTGACCGACTTGCCCGAACCGGACTCGCCCACGATACCCAATGTTTCGCCCTTCTCGACATAAAACGAAACATTATCGACGGCTTTGACGAGCCCATCCTGGGTAAAGAAGTGGGTCGACAAATTCTTGACTTCGAGTAATGGAGCCATAGCTTCTCCCAATGCTTAGCGCGCCATTGCGGTCGTTTATTGAGCTTCGCGTGGGTCGAGTGCGTCGCGCAGCCCATCGCCAATAAAGGTAAAGGCTAGGGTAATCAGGGCGATGGCAATGCCCGGTGCGATCATTAGCCACTGCTGGGCGTTAATTGCAGATTTGCCATCCAAGATCATGTTGCCCCAGCTGACTGGGAAGAGCGCAGTCGGGTCGGTGGCCGGCCGTAACCCGATCCCAAGATAGGATAGGACGGCTTCAGTAATAATTGCGCCCGGTACGATAAAGGCACCGGAGACAATAATCGGCCCCAAGCAGTTGGGGAACAAATGCTTGAACAGGATGTTGTGCTGGCGCACGCCGATGGCCCGTGCGGCCTCAACGAACTCCTTTTCGCGCAAGGAGAGCACCTGCCCACGCACGAGGCGTGCAACGTCAACCCACCCAACCAAAGATAAAGCTGCAAAGAGGATGAGGAAGCCATTCAAAAACTTGCCGATCGGCGTGTCCTTGAGGGCCGTCATGACGATGATGAAGAAGAGAAACGAGGGGAAGGAGTAAACCAATTCGCCGAAGCGCATCAGTCCTACATCAAGCAGACCACCTTTGAAGCCCGCTACGAGGCCGACCATCACGCCGATGGTCAACGTGATGATCATGGGAATGAAACCGACGATTAATGAGGTGCGAGTGCCGTAGACGAGGCGACTGAAAACGTCGCGTCCAATGGCATCGGTGCCCAGTGGGTAGGTCCACTTGCCGGTGATCGAAGGACGGTTCGGCGTGTGGACCCAGGCTGCCTGACGATAGCCATTGCCTGGGATAATCTCAAGGGGCGGGTGTGGCGCAATTAGCGGGGCGGCAACGGCGACGACGAGTAGGAATGCAATGAAAAGCAAGCCCGCCACAGCAGCTTTATTGCGCAGGAGCCGCCGGCGAGCGTCGCTCCACAGGCTCCGCGGCTTCCGCGTCGCAAAAGCTCGTTCTTCTTGACTTAGCGTACCTTGAGAAACAGTTGTTGCCATAGTAATTCTCCCAAGCCTATAAGATGGAGTAATGGTGCATGTGCACGTGCCCGCATGTCCCTGACTACTGAGTCCGGATACGTGGATCAAGGAAGCCGTAGCTCAGATCGACCACGATATTGGCGACCACCAGCAACAACGCATAGATTAGTGTCGTGCCCATAATCATCGAGTAATCACGCTGGAAGATGGCGTCAACGAAATATTTGCCGATGCCAGGGATGCTAAAGATCGACTCGGTGATAACGGCACCCGTTACAAGACCGAGCAACACCGGCCCAAGGGTGGTGACGACCGGGATGAGGGCGTTGCGCAGGATATGGCGCATAATCACGGCTTGACCGCTAAGTCCTTTCGCGCGGGCGGTCCGGATGTAGTCTTGGCGCTTGACTTCAAGGACGGTGGAACGTGTGATGCGTGTGATAAACGACATACTCAGCAGACCAAGTACCAGGCCGGGCGCGATATAGGGTTTCCAGGTGCGCCAGTCGTTGGTGGAGATATGAATCCAGCGGAGATGGGTCCCGAAGATAATAATGACGAGCAAACCCAAAATGAAGGAAGGCACCGAGACACCGACTGTTGCGAAAAAGAGGCTGATGTAGTCAGCGAGGCTGTTCTGCTTCAAAGCCGCCACGACCCCCAATGGGATGCCGACAACGATTGCGAACGTCAGAGCAATCAAAGCCAGACGTAAGGAGAAAGGCCACTGCTTCTTGAGGAGATCTTGCACATTTTGGCCGCGCTGACGAAAGGAAGGACCAAGATCGCCGTGCAACGCATTCAGCATATAATTGCCAAATTGTGAGTCAACGTAGGTGCGCGCAAGCTTAAAGGGATTGCGCGTTCCTGCCTTCCAAGCGGCCGCAAACGCCCGTGGATTGACATACGGTGGCTTATCAAGGCCAAAGCGGGCATTCAGATTTTTGAGGGTAGCAGCATCGACCTGCTTACGATTGTTGTCCTGGTCGAATGGCCCGCCGGGGGCTTGGTGCATTAAAAAGAATGAAACTAAGCCAACAAAAAAGAGCACCGGAACCGCCCATAAAACGCGACGTATAATGAAAGATATCATAACGTTTCCCGTACTATGCTATGTTATTGTCCATGAGGGATGATACTTTATGAAGCAGGAGGCCCCAAAGGGCCTCCTGCTTCTGCCGATCGCCTACTTAGGGTTGCTTCTCAACAGTTACACCCAGCAAACTCGTCGTGGAGCCCGGGAACTCCGAGTCCTGAGCCGAGTTCTGGTAACCTTTGACGTTGGGCCTGACCAGGTACTGATGTATGTCGTTGCCCATCATCAGAGCCGGAACGTCACCGATTAAGATCTTTTGCGCGTCCAGGTATTCCTGCATGCGTTTGGTTGCGTCAGGCTCCGCATCGCCAGCGTTGGTCAGCTTATCCAATGCAGGGTTCTTATAGCCGACCACTACCGCAAAGTTTTGCGACGAGTTCCAAAAGACGCTGAGCCAGTCCTGCGGGTCAGGATAGTCAGAGCACCAACCGCCGCTATTCATCTGCGGGTGGGTAGCAGCCTTCTTGCGAAGTGCCGTTAGTGTCTTCCCTTCGACCGGGTCAGGCGTGAGCGTGACACCCAGATTCTTCTGCCACATCTGGATCAGATACTCCACACGGGCCTGGTTCGCGGGGTTGCCGCTGCTGTACGAATACTTGACCTCTGGGAAGCCTTTGCCACCGGGGTAGCCTGCGGCGGCGAGCGTCTGCTTGGCTTTGGCTACGTCGAGGTCATAACGCTTCTCGCTCGGATCATGGCCAGGGAAGCCCGGCGGAATCCAGCCCAGCGTTTTGACATACGAATCCTTCAAGGCATCATGGATATAGCCATCGCGGTCGAAGGCGTAGGCGAAGGCTTCGCGCACCTGCTTGTTATCAAACGGCTTCTTGGTCAGGTTGAATTCGATGTCAATCGTGCAAGCGCCGCTGCTCTCGTTGAACTGCTTGCTCAAATCCGGGTCAGCCTTAATGTCGGCAATGTCGTTCGCATCGGGAGCGAAGATGTCGACCTCACCATTCTTGTAGGCCTGCAACCCGACTGAAAGGTCCTTGATGACGCGAGCCGATATGCCATCAAATTTCGGCTTGTCACCCCAGTAGTTCGGGTTGGGCTTGAATTCCATGATCTCGGCCTGCGTGTCGATCTTCGAGAACATAAACGGGCCATTCCCGATCTGGTTAGCCGCGGTCTGCCACCAGTTGTCGCCCTTAGCATCACCCCAGTCGACCTTGGTTGGGAATAAAACCCAGGTTGAGGCAATCACGGGAAAGTAGGGCGTGGGTTGCGTGAACTGGAAGCCAATGTGCGTGTCGTCGATGACTTTGACGCCCACGGCCTTACGCAGGGCGGGGATTTTAGCGGTGTCAGTCGGAACCGCCGAGCCCTGCAGCTCCGTCGTGCCTTTGATCATGTTAAGGGAGGAGGCGTAGTCCCCAGGGTTGCGGGGGTCGGCCGTGCGGTAGACGGCATGCGCGAAGTCGCTGGCCGTGAGGGGCGAGCCATCGCTATACTTCAAGCCTGAGCGCAGCGTGAAGGTCATTGCTGTGGCATCCTTGTTGAATTCCCACTTTTCAGCTGCACCTGGGATCGTCTTAAGATTCTTGTCTAAGCGAGTTAGACCTTCGTAGGCAAGCTGCGACCAGGGAATTTCAGTCGAGAATGACTCGGCTTGTGGATCGAGGTTGTCGGGGAAGGTTCCCGGCGCAATGCGTAAGATGTTGCCGGTCAGAACGCCAGTGTCAGCATTGGCCGCCGTCGTAGCGGTTGCGACCATCGCCGTGCTAGTATCGGTGGCGGTCATCGCCGTCGCGCTTGTGCCGGTCTCGGTCATCGCAGCCGCAGTAGTCGCTGCTTGGGCTGCGGTCGTGGTCATAGCGGCCATTGTTTCTGTGGTAGCGGCGGGAGGCGTTGTTGCCGCTGATCCACTCGTCACGGCTGCCGTAGTAGCCTGTGTGACGGCAGTGGACGCCGACGGCGTGTTGGTGGTGCCACCGCAGGCTGCCAGAATGGCGGCCATCAGCGTCAGCAGCATAGTGAGCGAGAATGAATGTTGTAACCGTCGCAAGTTCATTTTGAACTGTGCTCCTTTAGCGAGTTTGAATCAGCCATCAACGGACGCTCCGACGCCGAGCAATCCAAGGGGATAAGGAAAATGGTTCGGCGTAGAGTGGAAACAGTACTGTCTATGCCTCCTGAATTATGTCATCATCACATGAGGCAATCCGTGCGCTCATCCGATGAAGCGTGGCAATATGCCCCATGGCATCATGAAGGTGACACCTCGGTATTCGCGCCGTCGTTGGGGCGCGGGCGTCCACTTGGCGTGTACATGCTCGTGTGCCGCAATCCGCTGGCTAAGTGTAGCCCAACGTTCGTCACGTGTACGCTCGCCCCGGCTCATCCGGAACCAGTGACGAAGCTCTTGCTCCACACCGCTGTGGAAATCCGGCAGTCGCATACACATCGCCTCGCTTTTCCGCAGCTTTACGGTCGCTGGTATACCACTGCGGATAGTAGCATCCCCACTCTATGGTGTCAACTCTTTGCGGTTAACACTAGGTTTAAACGAGATCGGTTCAATACGGAGTTGCATGCAACTGGTCTTGCTGTACACTACGCCGAACTTGGGCTGCGAGCGGCTCGTCATGGCTGTAGATGCCGGAACACGTCGACCGGTGCTCAGTCATGGTGCCGGTGGTATTCGGTACGGCTGCTATCAAGGAAAGGAGTACGTACCTGTCAAAGAATGACGCGTAGTATGGTACTCACGGTACATTCCGCCTTTACGTATAAGCAATGGAGCTTGCGATGGCACAGCGCGCGCCGGCATTTCAGCCCACATTTGATCATGTCGTAGAACGCTACCTTAATCCACTCCCACGCACGATTGCCCGTACCGGTCAACCGCTGCTGTTGGATGGACTGTGGCACTTCGAGTTAGATATCGCTAATCGAGGCTTAGCAGAACACTGGGAGGGCGGCCATGCCTATAGCGGCATGACCCATTGGCCCGGTTCAATCGAGTCACAATTGCAGGCCGGATTGGCTTTGCCTTGGGATGACGAGGTGGTGGCGTGGTATGAGCGCACATTTACGCTGCCAGCCCAGTGGGCGGGTGAACTGGTACAGGTTACATTCGGTGCCGTGGGCTATGAGACGCGTGTCTGGCTGAATGGTACGCTGCTCCAAACGGTCGAGGGCGAACCGGTCCATATGGGCGAGTTCACCTCGTTCTCGTATGAACTTCCGCAGGAACTGCTCCAGCCAGAAAACCGGCTGACAGTCAGGATTGCGGATTCGCTTGATGCAGAGATTCCCCGTGGTAAACAGGCCTCCCGCATGTATAAACGGGGTGGTATTTGGTATCAGACGACGAGTGGTGCCTTGCGGTCGGTGTGGCTCGAAGTCGTTGAGCGGAACCGCTTACGCTCGTATCTCGCGGTCGATAGTCAATTGGAAAGTAATGCCGTCAGCTTTGACTTGACGACACGCATCTATGATCCTGGCGAATATCATTTGAAGCTGGTGGTTCAGTCTGCCAACAATGATATAGTTTTGGTGGTGCGTGAGTGGCCGCTGGTGCTGGAAGCTGGGACCAAACACCAGCAGGTGACGGTTGTCGTCCCTGACGCAGAATGCTGGGAGCCACAATCGCCCGTACTGTACCGAGTCATAGCGCAGCTCATCGGGCCAGATGGCAATGTGTCGCAAATTAGTGCCAATTGGGGCATGCGGAGAATTGAGGCACGTGGGCACTCTGTCTTTTTAAACAACGAACCGCTTTATCTTGATGGCATCCTGTACCAACCGGCGGAAGCGACTTGGGATCAGATTAAGCTCCATCTTGAGGCAATGCGTAAGTTGGGCTGTAACCTTGTGCGGATTCATATCGCCGGCATCGACCCGCGGATGTATGATTTGGCCGACGAACTTGGTATGCTGCTATGGGTCGAGATTCCAAGCCCGCATTCATCAACCGAGCGCAGTCGCGAAAACCACTGGGCCGAACTGCGCCGAATGGCGCGTGTCATTCGTTCGCATCCATCAGTTGTGATCTGGAGCATGTATAACGAGGATTGGGGTATTCAAGATATTGCCGGAAACGCGGAGACGCGCGCCTATATCAACCGTTGTCACGATTATCTGAAGCTCAATTGTCCTCAGGTGCTGGTGGTCGACAACGACGGTTGGCGGCACGTATCGATGAACGGCAAACTCCAGTCGGATCTGCTGACGGCTCATATCTACCAGAGCAATCCGGAGGCGTGGGAGCACGCTCTTGACCGGCTGTGCGCTGGGGACACTGCTGTGACCGCTGAAGCGCTGGTAGTGGGAGATCCTTTCTTCTACGAAGGCCAAGTACCCTTGGTAGTTTCTGAGTGGGGCGGCTTTGGTTTCGAGGGCTATGGCGGTCCAACTGCGCTAGGAGCGCGTGGACAACAGATCAAGCAGTATAAGCAGGCCTTGCGGGCACGACCGATCGCTGGTGATGTGTATACGCAAGCAACCAATGTCGAAGACGAGCGCAATGGCTTGATTGATTTTACGACCGGCGAGCTGCTGGTGCCAGATAATATCCTGCATACGGACCAGCAGTTGTCCTAGCACACTACCATAAGGATTACGCAAGGCGCGGGCGGCTGTTGAAGACTGCTGACTGCGCCTTGGAATACATAGCGGATCGTTTAGGTCGTTGGGGCGTCAGGCTCTTGCACGACAATGGCTACTGTGCAGCGCGAAATACACACCAAACGCGAACGCTCATCGGAAATTTTGATCTCCCAAACCTGTGTGGTTTGCCCACGATGCAGCGGCGTCCCTACCGCAGTCAGGGTGCCAGAGCGTACCGGTCGTAGGTGGTTGGCATTAATTTCAAGGCCAAAAGCTGCTCGTCCCGGCGGACAATTAATGAAGCCACCGACACTGGCAACCGTCTCGGCCAGCGCCATCGATGCGCCACCATGGAGGAAGCCAAAAGGCTGGTGGTGGTTCGGCGTGACCGGCATCGTGGCCACGATTCTCTCGGTTGTCGTCTCATGGAACTCGATGCCTAGAAGGGTGATTAGTCCGCCTTGTTGGATTGTGCTGAGGTTCTGCTCATCCACCTGTTGCTGTCTCCTGCTGATGCTTCAATAAGCATCGTTATACCGCATTTGCGGGTGCCGCGGTGCGCAAACCGAGTTCCGTTGCGAGGGGCAGCGTAATCGTGATCGTTGTGCCTTGACCAAGCTGGCTTTGAGCGTTAATTTGCCCACCCTGCGTTTCGATAAGCTGGCGAGCAATGGCTAAACCTAGGCCAGCCCCGCTGCCCTGACGTGACCGTGCTCGATCACTCCGCCAGAAACGGTCGAAAATATGGGGTAACTCATCCGGAGCAATGCCGCTGCCCGTGTCCGTAACAACCAATTGAACATGTGGACCTTGTAGCGTAGCGCGCAGTTGAATCGTGCCGCCCGGCGGGGTATGACGTAGACTATTAGCAACGAGATTACCCAGAACCTGTTGCATACGCTGCGGATCAACCTCGATCAGCGGCAGTTCGCCATGGTCATCAAGGGTCAGCTGCACGTTTTGGCTGGCAGCCTGTGCCGCGAAACTACGCTGGACGTTCTCCAACAGTGGACGAAGGAGAACTTCCTCGCGATGCAGAGCTAACTGTCCGGCTTCGGCGAGACTGAGAACCCGGAGATCATCGATCAAGCGTTCCAGCAAATCGGCTTCTTCCAAGACGGGCGCAATATGTTCGGGGGTGCCGGGGTAGACGCCATCGAGCACACCTTCGAGCTTGCCTTTAATGATTGTAAGGGGTGTGCGCAACTCGTGGGCGACATCGGCAGTCATGTTACGCCGCAGTTGCGCAGCATGGGCTAGATCGGTTGCCATCTGGTTAAAGGCTTGAGCCAGTGTATCGACCTCCCGAATCGATGAGCCCGGCACCCGGACCTCCAGATCCCCGGCTGCGACCTGCTGTGCCGCTTTGGTTAAGCGACGAAGTGGTGAGCTGATGCGGCGGGACATTAATACAGCCAAGCCAAGCGCAACACTGCCGACCGACCAGCCCACCAAGGCAAACGAACGGCGCACTTGTGCCTCAAGCGAGGTTGCAGGCGCCATCGTAGGTGCGTTGTAGCGGCCGCGCGGAATTGGCAATGTGTTAAAAGAGGGGGCTGAGAACAACGCAAACGACCCGACTATTTGCCCATCAGCAACGATGGGTGCTGTCCCCGCTGCACTAACACGTGTAGGATGAGCTTCCTCGGGTCCCGATTGGGCAATGATCTGATCATCCGTCGTAGATAAGCGGTAGCGAATGGGCAGGCTAGCGAGCGAGGTGTCGAGCGCTAACCAGTCTTCGATGCGCACTTCGACGCCATCCCAGGAATGACCATGGGCGAGATAGTAGTCGCCCAAAGAGGTAGCCCAGCTTGTTTCAGTGTGTAACAGCGTCTCCGGCAGCGTGCTGTTCCTGATCTGCCGGAAGACAACGCCAACCAAGCTCGTCATGCCACCAATGCCAAAGCCGATCAGCAGCGCAAATGTACCTAGCAGCTGCCAAAAGAGGCGTACTCGTCGCCGGTGCCGGGGGCGGCACGCCCACCGCTTGCGCCAAGTGCTCACGCCTGCTCCGCGAATTTGTAGCCGACACCGTAGATCGTTAACAGGTAACGTGGCTCGTGTGGATCGGGCTCAATCTTGCGTCGCAGATTTTTAATATGGGCATCCACGGTCCGATCAAAACCGGCATAGCTAAGGTCATACGCCCGCTCCAGCAACTGTGCACGTGTAAATGGCCGGCCGGGCTCGCGTGCCAGCACGCGCAGCAGATCGAACTCGGTGGCTGTCAGTTCGACCGGTTGGCTATTCACCGCCACACTGCGGCGATCTAGGTCGATCACCATGTCGCCGATCCGCAATACGGTACCGGCACTTTGCTCGCCATCAGTACGACGCAAGACGGCACGTACCCGCGCGACCAGTTCGCGGGGACTGAACGGCTTGGTCAGGTAGTCATCAGCTCCCAACTCAAGTCCGACCAGTTTGTCAGCTTCTTCGACGCGTGCAGTCAGCATAATGATCGGCGTGTGCAGGAGGAGCGGATCGCGCCGCAGGGCCCGCGTGACGTCCAGCCCATCCATGCCGGGTAACATTAAGTCAAGCACGACCAGCGCCGGGCGCTCATCGCGCGCAATGCGCACAGCCTGTATGCCATCTCCGGTGGTTATGGCGCGAAAGCCGGCTCGTTCGAGGTAATCCCGCGCGATCTCGACGATGCGCGGTTCATCGTCAACCAAAAGGATCGTGCGACTCATCTTGTTCTCCAATGACAACGCCTAGTTCCCCGGAGAGAACTAGGCGTATGGTAACACGCTGGGCTAGGCGTCAAAGCGCCGTGTGTCACCGGTATGTGGCGTTGGTGATGGAGGCGGGGGAGTCTGCGGTGCTGGCTGTTGTGGCTGGCCTTGCTGTGGTTGCCCCCAAGGACCGTGACCATGTTGTCCAGGACCACCCTGCCACGGGCCGCCGCGTCCGCGCCGGCCACCGCTGAAGAGGCGGAAGCCCACGCCCATCACTACCAACGCGGCCAATAGTGGGAAGATGCCGCTTAGAAAGCCGAATGGTCCACGATGGTCACCGCGAAACTCTCCTCGGTCACCCTGTGACCGTTCACCGCCATACTGGGATTGCGCGTCTCGGGAGCCATGGCCATGCCTGCCGTTGCCTTGTGGAGCGCTTTGTCCCTGCGCTTGTGGTGCTGTGGGTGCTTGTGGTACCGCAGTTGCTTGAGTGACGGGCGCTTGTTCACGTTGCGCCAGCTGCGGGTCATTGCCACCGCGATACCGGCTGTGCATTTCCCCCCCGCTGAAACGTCCCCCTAAGGCTACAATCAAGGCGACCACGCCCAGTCCAACCGCCAGGTATCCTAGTAAACCTTGACGCCGTTCCATATTCTTACCCTCCAACCTCGTTGCTTGGTGCTGCTCCATCGGAGCCAATAGGTACAAGGATACCGGTCAATTATGGAGCAATTATGAAGAACCATGGGAGAAATCTGGCGACAATTCGTCTATGGTAGCTTGCGGCTGAGGCACGCCCATGCTAGCATAGCTCCGGTTGTTCGAAAGGCTGATGGTTTGCTGAAGCGCATCGCTAGCTGGTTATGTTGTCTCGTTCTCCTCCTAAGCTGTGCCGGCGGTCCATCCAGCGCGACGGTGGACAAAACACCGGCACGACCGGGCGCGACCGCACCAGCCTTGCAACTCCCTCCTCTCACCCTGACGTTATGGCATCCGTGGAGCGGTCGCAAAGAACAGGCGCTGGATGCCTTGGCACGATCATTCGAGCAACTGCATCCGGAGATACGGATTCGACTGGAGGCCCATCCCGTCGCGTCACTGGTCCATGACTATGCAGCAGTTGCGGCAGATGCGGGCGGACCACAACTGCTGCTGCTACGTGGCCGGTATGTGGGGGAACTCGCGCTGAGTCAGCATCTGTTGCCACTCGATACGGTTGTCCCAACTCCCACGCTCACACTGCTTCTGCCGGCCGCACTGGCGAATGGCCAAGTCAACGGACACCCGTACGGGATGCCATTAAGCTTGGATGCGCTCGTCTTTTGGTATGATCGGCGGATGCTCACACGGCAGCCAGCCAGCTTGATGGATCTATTCGCGGCACCCGGAGCGACCGTGACCAGTACCGTAGCGCCGGATGCCACGACCACGGCGACGCCTCAGCCGTCGATCAAGCTCGCCTATCACCTTTCGCTGGTTACGACCCTGCCCTACTTGTATGCCCTTGATGGCCGGTTACAGAATGCCAGCGACGGCGTGGCGCTAGGTACGACTATGCGCCCGGCCGCCGTACACTGGCTATCTGCTTTACAGGATTTAATGGCACAGCCGCAGGTGCGTGCGAGCGATGATCTGGCACTGGTTGACCGGGCACTGCAGATTGGACACGCGTGGAGCGCGATCGATTGGAGTTATCAAGGATCGGAATATGAGTCCGTCTGGGGCAAGGATGCCATCGGGGTAGCTGGCCTCCTACCCGCTACCACCGGCGGCAAAGCGCCGCCGACGATGGTCGCGGCGGACGTCTTATCCGTTAATCCGGTGACGAACGCGGAGCAACGTATGGCGGCCTATAGCTTTGTGCGCTACGCGCTCAGCGAAGAAGCGCAAACCAATCTGGCGAAGATCGCTGGGGTCGTGCCGGCGAATAGCCGTGCGAAGGTTGATGCAGCGACCCACGCGCTACGTGCAGCAATCAATACTGCCGTACCCGAACCGACGACGCTCGATAGCCGGAGTTGGGCCATCCTTAATGACATGGTGCAAAACGTATTGACTGGCAACGCGGTGCCAGAGCAAGCACTTGATGCAGCTACCGCTCAACTGCAGCCGGCTCACTAGGGCGATCAGGAGCAACTGTAAGCGTAGATCTGCAATGAGCGCGGAATGTTGTCACTAGGTGGGCGGATCGCCGCTGAGTTGCAGCGTGGGACGTTGGACCAAGTTTTTGTACGCGGTGTTAACCGCCCTTGTGCAAAGCCGAGCCAAGCTCGGGTTAATCATGCTCGATATGAAACGTACTGCCGCTCTTTTCTCCCTATCTCAAGCTCATACAACAAAACAGCCCGGCAGTTGAAGTTGCCAGGCTGTTTTGTGCGCGCCGCCCCCTTATTTCAGTTCAAATGTTGTTGGTGCCTGCTTCTACGACCTTATCAAGCAGTCCGCTGGTCTTGGCAACATCGCGGATTTTTACGCCAACGAGGATGTAACTATTATCACAAACATCCGAATTTGAACGGTATTGGCCCTAGTGCGTGTGCCAGTCATGCTATGTTGTGATAGCAGCCGATCTATAATGTGCGGTCGCATGTTATGATGGACGCACTCAAGCACAAAACATGATCTTTAGTTCCATGGAGGATAGCTATGGCTGCTCAACGGCTCACTATCGAAGGAAAGGTGCGGCCATTTGCGGGCTCGATCGTAAGCTTGGATCATTTTCGGTATCGTGAAGCTGAGGAGGTCGAGGCACGGATGGTCGTGGAACAGCCGACCATCAGTTTATATTGCCTGGATCACGCCAACCGGCGGGCCATCTTTGTCGAAACGCCGCCCGCCATTGATCTTACTGAAGCTCCTTTTTACAACGTAGTCCAATACGATGCGGCAGAGGGGCTCATAGCGGTGTCGTATGAGACGCTGCACCAGCTTGCCGATGAGATAGCATTCGATCCACAGCGGATCATCTTGCTTTACTCAGTGGGACGCTGTGGTTCAACATTGGTTAGTCATGCTCTTAGTCAAGCAGATGGCGTCTATGGGATGTCGGAGCCAGACGTTTTTACCCAACTGCGTGCACTACGAGCAGCTGACGGCAGCAACGACGCCGAAGTGAGCGACTTAGTGCATGACTGCGTGAAGGTCATGTGCGCCCCAGCGCGGAGCGAGGGAGCTACCGCCTGGGCACTCAAGTTAAAGAGCCTCGTGATTGGGCTAGGCGACATCTTTTACAGCAATTTCCCTGAGGCTAAAGTCATTTTCTTGTACCGGAATGCGGTCGGCTGGGCCAAATCGCAAGCACGCGCTTTCGGTCTTTACGAGGCTCCGTTCCAGAAGGCATTGCCACGTAGTCAGCAGCTCTTTGCTCGCCTCAATCCTTTAGTCCAGAGCTATATGGCAACACGCACGACGACGATTTCGTCGATTGAACTCTTGAGTTGCAATTGGGTAGCCGTGATGGATGGTTGCCTTGAGTTGCAGCGCCAAGGTGTTCCGATGTTTTGTATGCGTTATGAAGATCTGCAGGTGGCACCGCAGGAGATGCTCGACGCCATGTTTGCCTTCTGCCAACTGACCGTACATGATTCATCAAAGGTTGATCGTGTTTTGGCACGCGACTCGCAGGCCGGTACGAGCATATCACAGGCAAGTTTACGGGAGGCCGCGAGGGAACTGCCCGAGCATGATGTCGCAGAACTCCTGCGTTTGATCCAGCAGCTCTCACCGACACTCAGCCCCGACACGATAGTGCCGCATACCTTTACCCCTATGAAGGTTGATGTGAATGGAGAATAGCTATGGTTGCTCAACGGCTTAGCATCGAAGGTAAGGTGCGGCCGTTCCCAGGCGCGGTTGCAAGTCTGGATCATTTTCGGTATCGCGAAGCTGAGGAGGTCGAGGCACGGATGGTCGTGGAACAGCCGACCATCAGTTTATATTGCCTGGATCATGCCAACCGGCGGGCCATCTTTGTCGAAACACCGCCCGATGTCAATCTCACCCATGCCCCTTTTTACAATATAGCCCAGTATGACGCGGCATTGGGATTAATTGCAGTCTCCTACGATACGGTGCACCGACTTGCCGAGGACGTGGCGCTTGAGCCGCAGCGAATCATCCTGATTTACAATGTCGGGCGCTGTGGTTCGACACTCGTTCACAATGCCCTCAATCAGATCGATGGCGTGTGCAGCATCGCAGAGCCAGACGTCTTCACCCAACTCATTGCACTGCGCGGCATGGGCGGTAGCAACGACGCCGAAGTGAGCGATTTGGCACGGGACTGCGCGAAGGTCATGTATGGTGGCGCGCGGAGCGGTGGAGCAGTGGTCTGGTCGGTCAAGTTCCGCGGTGTCGGCATCGAGCTTGGTGACCTCTTGTATCACCATTTTCCTGAGGCTAAAGTCGTTTTCTTGTACCGGAATGCGGTCGGCTGGGCCAAATCGGCAGGACGCGCTTTTGGTATTTATGATTCACGGTTCCAGAAAGCACTACCACGCACGCAGCAGTTCTTCGCGCTCTTTAATCCTTTGGTCCGAGCTTATAGTACGACCCATACAACGCCGATGCCACCGGTCGAGCTTCTTGGTAGCCTGTGGGCAGCCGTGATGGATCGTTGTCTCCAGTTGCAAGGCCAAGGTGTTCCGATGTTTTGTATGCGTTATGAAGATCTGCAGACGGCACCAAGGCAAGTGCTCAATGCCATGTTTGCCTTCTGTAATTTAACAGTGAATGACCCTGCGAAGATCGACCGTATCGTAGTGCAGGACTCGCAGGCCGGTACACGTTTGTCGCAGGCAACGCTGCAGGAGGCCACGAGTGCAATGCCGGCAGACGATGTAGTGGCATTACCTGGGCTGATCCAGCACTACTCAGCTGGCCTGACACCGACCTTGATCGTGCCGCATACCTTTCGCCTAGCCTGATTGCCTAGCAGACAAGCCAGGGCAAAGTTGGGTGGTAAGCAACGTTGTTTATAAAATGGAGACCACTAGTGTATAAAGGTAATAACGGCCGGACGCTCGTGCGCCTGCTTACGGTGGCGGGGATTCTCGGCGTTCTGATCACGGCGACCCTGCCGCGTGCTTACGCGCAGGTTCACCCATGGATGAACACATCGCTGCCGCCGAAGCAACGGGCAGAATTACTCCTCTATCAGATGACGCTCCAAGAGAAGGTTGCCTTGGTGACGGGCGATCTTAACTTCAACTACGCCTTCTACAACAAGCCCAACACCCGCCTCGGCATTCCCGCTTTGACGATGGCCGATGGTCCGGCAGGCGTCCGTATCGCTAATCCGGCAGTGAACGAGCAAATGGCCACTGAGTTACCATCACCACTCGCGCTGGCAGCCACTTGGGATCCGACCCTGGCGGGGCAGTTTGGTGACCTGATGGGCAATGAGGCGTTCCTCACGGGGCATAACGTGATGCTGTCACCGGCCTTGGACATCGCGCGGGTATCCGTTGGCGGTCGAACCTTCGAAGGATTTGGCGAGGATCCGCTGCTAAGTGGGCGCATGGGCGTGGCCGAGATTCAGGGCATTCAAAGCCACTCGGTAGAGGCGACGGCCAAGCACTACGATGTCAACAACCAAGAAACCAATCGTATGACCGTTAACGCGCAGGTGGACGAGCGCACACTTCAGGAGATCTATACCTTACCCTTTGCGTCTGCCGTGAAGGATGGCAACGTCGCCGCAGCAATGTGCGCCTATAACAAGATCAACGGTACCTACGCCTGCGAGAACACCCACCTGCTGACCGATATCCTGAAACAGCAACTGGGCTTCCAAGGCTGGGTGATGAGTGACTCCACTGCAAATCACAGCACGGTAGCGTCCGCTAACGCCGGCCTTGATCAGGAACAGCCGGCAGGAACGTTTTGGGGGAAGAAGCTGCAGTCCGCCGTGCAGGACGGTCAGGTCAGCAAGGCGACGCTCAACGACAAGGTCTTGCGCATCCTGCAGGCGATGTTCGCGTATGGGCTTTTCGATCAACCCGTTCAGATCGGGCCACTGCCGGTGCAACAGGACGGCCAGACGGCTCGGCAGATCGCAGATCAGGCAATCGTGCTGCTCAAGAACGCGAGTGGCACGCTGCCGCTAACGAGCAGCGCATTACATTCGATAGCGGTGATCGGCCCCGATGCAGACGACGCCTCAGCACAAGGCGGTGGCAGTTCAAGAGTTGAGCCGACATACACGGTTAGCCCACTTGATGGTATCAGCCAGCGCGCAGGCGATGCGGTGCAGGTGGAATACGCCGCCGGTGTGGATCCGATCTCGTCGGCTGCCTTGAATCCGGGGGACCCGGCGGTACCATCGGCAGTCTTAACACCAGCCGGTGCCACGCCAGACGTCCACGGTCTCCATGCGGAGTACTGGACCAACCAGACTTTCATGGGAACGCCCTACCTAGTCCGGACCGATCCGCAGGCCGATCTGAATCTTGGCTTCTTGAATTATCCAAGCTTCAGGGCGGACTCGCCGAAGTTACCTGTGACGCCAACAGCACTTAACGGGCGCATTTCGGTGCGCTGGACCGGCAGTATTACCGCCCCCACAACCGGTGCCTACACGCTCAGTCTAACCAGCGCCGGCACCAGCCAGCTCTATCTAGACAACCAACTCGTCATTGACAACCCGGCTCAGAGTGACTACGCCACCGTATCGACGCCCGTATCGCTGGTTGCCGGGCAGGCGCATACATTGAAGATCAAGTACGCCGCCGACTCGACCAAGCAATCGCAATCCGGGGTGGGCGCCCAAATACGCTTTGGGTGGACGCATCCGGCGGATGCCGTCCCGGCAACCATGCAGGCGGCTACGGACCTCGCTCATCAGTCGGATGTGGCGGTCGTCGTCGTGCGCGACTACTCCAGTGAGTCACAGGATCGACCGAATCTTGACTTGCCCAATGAGCAGGACCAACTCATCCGTGAGGTTGCCGCAGCTAATCCCAACACCATCGTGGTACTGACCACCAGTGCAGCCGTGAAGACGTCGACTTGGCAGCAGTCGGCAACAGCGATTTTAGATGCATGGTATCCCGGCCAAGAGCAGGGCAACGCAATCGCGGACGTGCTGTTTGGTGATGTGAATCCTGCAGGCAAACTCCCCGTTACCTTTCCGGTCAGTGAAGATCAGACTCCCGTCTCGTCGCCGAGCCAGTACCCGGGCGTTAACCTCACCGCCCAGTACACGGAGGGGCTTGGGGTGGGCTACCGGGGCTATGACCAGTTCGGCCTCACTCCACAATATCCATTCGGCTATGGGCTATCCTACACGAGCTTCGCGTACTCCCAGTTAGCGTGCACGCCCAGTACGTTGAACGGCACGACCCCATTGCAAGTGAACTTCCGGGTCACGAACACAGGCTCACGGGCAGGTACTGAAGTTGCCCAGGTCTACCTGGGACTGCCAGCCTCAACAGGTGAACCGCCCAAACGACTGGTCGGATGGGTGAAGGTGCAACTCAATCCGGGTCAGACCAAGCCGGTGACTGTGACGGTGGACCCAGCTGCCACAGCACGTCCGTTCTCGGATTGGAATGTAAATACAAGTCAGTGGGAGATCACAAACGGGGCCTACCAGGTATATGTCGGTGCCTCCTCGCGAGACATCAGCCTCACCAGCACCGTGACGGTGGCTCAGGGGAGCATGCGAACTCATGCACGATAACATATAACCACGCCCGAGCGGATGTAACGAAGGAGCGGCGAAAACGCCGCTCCTTTTGTAACCCTCACATAACGTGCATAAAATATGGTATTTTGGGTCAACCGGATCGCGGAAAATCATGGTAATATGAGTGGTAGCTCCCCAGAGATAACAACGTCGTTTCCACGTTTCGAAGCGGCATTTATTAAGCCATTCCCATGTGTGATATGGCTTATGGAAGGAAGGAACCATGATGTTCAATGGGAACCGCTGTGCTGGGCCGGTCGTCTCTGTCCGACACCTCAACTCGCATGGCAAGCCGAATTGGATGCGGACACTCCTTGTCTGCTCCTTGCTTATCGCAGCATGTGCTGTATCCACACACAGTAGCCTCGCCGCAGGATTCTCGAAGGGGCTTGACGACCATACGATCTGGGTTCAAGGTGTGCAACGCACCTACCACGTACATTTGCCCCCGTCCTACACGGGTAACAAGGCTACCCCGCTGGTGGTGGCCATACATGCCGAAAATGACAATGGTCCGAACATGGCTGGTCTCACCCACTTCAACAATGTGGCTGACAGCGCCAGCATCATCGCTGTATATCCCGACGGGATCAACGGCAATTGGAACACGGACGGCACCGGTCCAAAGGATGATTTCACCTTTATCTCTGCCATGATCCAGCAAATGGAGACCAAGTTCGCGATTAATTCGCATCGCATCTACGTGATGGGTTTCTCCCAGGGTGGCATTTTCAGCGAGGAAGTTGGTTGCCGCCTTGGCTCGACGTTCACAGCCGTTGCTTCGGTGTCCGGCCATATGCCGAGCACCTTCGTCCCGACCTGTGTACAAAGCCATCCCATGCCTTTCATCACGTTCCACGGTATCGCAGATCCAATCTATTCGTATGCGGGATGGGCAAACACCAGAAATGGTAAGCACTTAATGGGAGCAACCGATGCTGAGGACGCCTGGGCTGGGCTCGCTCATTGCAAGGGGCAGGCTACGACGACCAACCAGCCGAATACCGTATTAAGCGATGGCACTACGGAACAACTGCGGACGATTGGTACCTGCGGCTGGGGTGCTGAAATGCAGTTGTACATTATTAAGAACGGTGGCCACACATGGCCAAGTGGATTGCAATATATGCCGACCTCGATTGTTGGGCTGACGAGCCTCGACATTGACGCTGGCACTGTGATGTGGCAGTTCTTCGCCCGGTTTCACTACTAAACGCCGTGGGCCGGTCAGTGGGTTTGGCAACAAGTCCCGCCCATGTGACCGGCCCTGAGACGCTCCCCGCACGAACGCCATCACCTTTATCACCATCATCTCAGCTACGGTCGCTTGTTATGGCTGACCCCGACGCCTATAATAAAATACGTTAGAGGTGCCAGAGCCGATGCGTACATGCTTGCCGCGGAAGCCTGGTACGCTAAGCTGTGTATGAGCCGAAAGGACTGAGTATGTATCGTCGACTGCCTATGTTTGTTGTGGAGCTACTTGCACTCGTGATTATCGCTCCCGCTGCCGCAAGTCCAGTTGCAGCCCCTTCGTGTTTCCCCACCATCCCCGGAATCACGAATTGTATTGCTGGACGCTTCAACCTATTCTGGAATGTGAATGGAAGTCTACCGGTCTTCGGGTATCCCATTGCGCCACAGCGTGTTGAACTCAATCCTGACACGCAAACGAACTACCAAACCCAGTGGTTTGAGCGCAACCGCTTCGAGCAGCATCCCGAGAATGTTGCACCCTATGATGTGCTCTTGGGGCGGCTCGGTGCCGAACGACTTCAAGCGGAGGGACGTGATTGGCATAACGAGCCCAATACTGACAATCCACTCGGTGGAAGCTGCCAGCACTTTGATGTCACAAATCGTGACGTATGTGGTGCATTCTTGACCTACTGGCTCGGCCATGGCCTGCATGATCCACTGCTCGATAGCTACGGTCGTTCACTCGCGCTCTTCGGTTTGCCATTAACGGGCGTTAAGTCGGAAACGAATCCAAATGGCGATACAGTGCTCACGCAGTGGTTCGAACGTGGGCGTTTTGAGTGGCATCCAAACAATCCAGATCCCTATAAGGTGGAGTTGGGCCTGCTAGGCAAGGAGGTGCTGCCCGGTGGACAGCCGTCCATGGTCAGTGGGCAGCCGTCCATGGTCAGCGGTACATACTCGCTCCAACACGGCAATTACCTGCGGACCTATGTTTTGCATGTGCCACCATCACTACCGGTGGGCCAGTCGGTCCCGCTGGTCCTCGTGTTCCACGGTGCGGGTGGCAGTGGTAAGTCGACGGAAGGCTTGACCAACTTTAGCGCGATGGCCGACCAACAAGGCTTTGTGGTAGCTTATCCGGATGGCGTGGGCCATGTGTGGCGGGCAAAACCGGAAACGACGCCGGAAGATCTAGCGGTTGATGATCTAGGCTTTACCTCAGCGCTCATCGACCAACTCTCACAAGCATTTCAGATCGATCCCAACCGGATCTTCGCCAGCGGGATATCGAACGGTGCCGGCTTCTCATATCGCCTAGCGTGTGAGATGTCGAGCAGGATTAGCGCAATTGGCCCGGTTGCTGGGGCGATTACGGGCACGGAAGCGGCCCAATGCCACCCGGATCACCCGGTAGCAGTCATCGACTTCCATGGCACAGCCGATCCAATCATTAATTACAACGGTGGCGTCCCCTCGATCGGTAAGAGTTCCGCACCACTGTTGTCAACGCCCGACACAGTAGCACTGTGGCGTCAGATTGATGGTTGTCCGGCTACAGTTCAGAATCAGGCCCAACCACATCTTGATCCCGCCGATACGACCAGCGTGGATGAGCAGAGCGATGGTCCCTGTCTGGCGGGGACCGCCGTGAATGCATATGCCATCATCGGCGGCGGCCATACTTGGCCAGGCGGACCGCAATATGCACCGGTCAGCTCGATCGGCAAGACGACGCACGATATCAATGCTACAAGTTTGATCTGGAGTTTCTTTGCGAGTCATCATCGATCATAGTTGGCCGAACGATCATAGCAGCTGAGACGCTCAGGGCGTTTCAGGAAAACGAGTTCTGGCCCGGCTAGATACATGCTGCTTGGTATGCATTTAGTCGGGCTTTCGCGTACCCAAGGCCTGGCGAGTTAGCAACCTAGACCGTGATCGCGGTGGCACCAACTGACCAGCTCGCATGTCAATCCTCGCGCACCTGCGCAACGTATTATTCACTGTGAACAGCAAGGGATGAAGCATTGATACCTACAGTGGAGCACGATGATCGCGCGGGGCACAGCGTCGAGATACGACCGGCACGCCTGTGGATGCCGAAGCGGGTGGTCTTTACCCCGCAGGCTTTGCAAGAGCCATGGGGCCAGCAAATCTATCGTCGGATTGAGCGCTTGGGATTGCCGATCGAAGGGCTACGTAGTAACCGGGTGACCGGGCTACGCGGGGACAATGAGCGCGAGACCTATATGTTGGCTAAGCGTACGTTGGCCGTGGTGTGCGCGCCGCCGAGTGCCTTTAAGTTGCAGCCTATTCCGCCCTCGGCTGACTGGCAATTCCATCTGGCCGAAGGGTGCCCTGCTCACTGTCAATACTGCTACCTCGCCGGTAGCTTGCAAGGGCCACCAGTTGTCCGGACCTTTGCCAACCTGCCGACGATTCTGCAAAACTTGGCGCAGTATGAGCGGCCGGCGGGCACAACCACCTTCGAGGCGAGTTGTTATACCGACCCATTAGCCCTTGAGCATCTTACAGGGAGCCTGGCGGAATGCATCCAGTATTTCGGTACCCGCAGTCAAGGCATGCTCCGGTGGGTCAGTAAGTTCGACGCCGTCGATCAGCTACTGGCCCTGCCACATCACGATCAAACACGCTGTCGCGCAAGTGTTAATGTTGAGCCAATCTCAAGCCGTTTGGAGGGTGGAACGTCCTCCGTCGGAGCGCGCCTTCGGGCATTGCGTAAGCTGGCGCTGCCCCGGTTAAGCGGTGGAGGTGCATATCCAGTCGGCTTGGTGATCGCCCCGATCATGCCGGTTGAGGATTGGGAAAGGCACTATGCAGACTTGTTGGACCGAGCAGCCCAAGCACTGGATTTTCCCTGCGATCTCACCTTTGAACTCATTACCCACCGCTTCACAGACACTTCGCGCAATGTCTTGCTAGAGTGGTATCCCAATACACGTTTGGAGATGGACCAGACGAGGCGCTCGATCAAGCGGAACAAGTTTGGTGGAACCAAATATGTTTATGACCGGGCGACAATGATAGCCATGCGAACGTTCTTCGAGCGTGAGATCGCTCTACGATTTCCACATGCGTCAATTCTGTATTGGACGTGAGGAGCGTCAGGCCTACCCGAACGTCCAGGCTAAGGACCACCCGATTCGGCGATCCTCGCCAACTGCTTTTTGACTACCTTAATCTATGACGAGGCAGTAGGTACCCATATGATGCCGGTGGTAGCCGAGTAAGCCTCTGGAGGGGACATGCAGAATACAATACAAGCACCGGATGCTATGCGAGAGTTCGCTGATTTGGCGGCTGCCAGCCAGCGGAATGTGGTGCTGGTCAAGAGTGGGCAGCGCGGCATGGGGTCGGGAGTCGTTTGGCGTAGTGACGGCTTAATTTTGACGAACCACCATGTCGTCGCCGGACATGCACAGGCACAAGTGGTCTTGCATGATGATCGTGAATTAACGGCGACTGTGCTGGCAACCGATCCAACGCTTGATTTGGGGGTATTACAGGTTGATGCGACCAATCTAACGGTAGCGACCATCCGGACCACACCGGCCCTGCGCGTCGGCGAACTGGTGATGGCGATCGGTAATCCATGGGGACAACGTGGTGTGGTTACATTGGGTATCGCAAGTGGGGTGGGCGAAGTTCAGGTCCCGTGGCGACCACAAACGGCGGCCTACGTTCGTTCCGATGTTCAACTCGCGCCCGGCAATTCGGGTGGCCCAATGGTCGACATGCAAGGGCGAGTCGTCGGCATCAATGCCATGATCATGGGTGGTGATTTGAGTGTTGCCATTCCTAGCTCGGTCGTCACGCAGTTCCTCCAAGTGGTCGAAGGGCGTCCTTTGCTGGGCGTAGGCGTGCGGCCTATCCCACTCCCCGTGCCCGTTGCCGCTCGGGCAGGCCAAGCCCAGGCTTTGGAGGTGCTCGACGTGGTGCCAGGCGGAGCGGCGGCCCGCGCGGGTTGCCAAGTTGGTGATCTATTACTGACCCTCGACGATGCCCAACTTACCGATGCTGGAACGCTACGCGCCGCTCTGGGGCAACATCCTATTGGTAAACGGGTTCGCCTGCGCCGTATGCGTGATGGGAAGCCCAGCACGGTCTTGGTGGAGCTTGCAGGCGTGGGAGTCCAGACCGTCTGAGCTTAAGAGCAATAAATAGGGTCCTGCGGGCAGTCAGTGGTTGAAGCACTGGCTGCCTTCTTATGACTCTGGGTGACCGTTCGAGTCTGCACGTATTTGCCGCTTGACCCCCGTTGCAGGGTAGGCTATACTGCGTGCAGTTGCTTAAACGTTTAAGCAGAAGGGCTGATGGCGACGATTAAGGATGTGGCAGTTGCAGCGGGTGTCAAGCCCGCAACTGTGTCCTATGTGCTCAATGGCACCGGATCGGTCAGCGCTGCGACCAAAACACGCGTCCTCCAGGCTGCCGAAGCACTCCACTACCAGCCATCACATACCGCTCGCTCGCTCCAACGCCAGCAAAGCAACACGCTTGGTCTGGTTGTACCACTTGAACGCGACCCGGCAGCCTGGGGCTTGATCGTTAATGGGCTGGTAGATGGGTCGACGGCACAGGGCTTTGAGCTACTGCTGAGCACAGCTACTGCGGGCCAAACGGAAGCAGCCGTCTTAGCTGAGCTGGTGCATTCGCGGCGGGTTGATGGCGTAGTGTATCTCAACGTCGCTGGGGATGCTGAGGTGGTCCAGCAAGGCCGTGATCTGCATCTGCCCCTGGTGTGTGGGGGACGGGCCGATATCCATCCCAATGTGATGATCGATAACGAGGCTGGGATGGTTGAGGCAGTAGCGCACTTGGTCGTTCGGGGTTACCAGCGCATCGCCTTGATTATGCCGCCCTTGGAATGGACGTTAGCTGAGGAGCAAGAGCAGGGCTACCGGGCGGCGCTCAATGAGGCTGGGATCGACTGGGATCCAGCCTGGCTCGTTGAGGGCGGAGCGAGCGAGCGTGGTGGCTATGACGCGGCAATGGATCTGCTGAGCCAGGCCGACCGACCCGACGCCATCATTGCCGCTTTGGCACCGCTGGCGTTCGGAACCTTGCAAGCGGTACACGATATGGGACTGGTGCCGGGACGGGATATTGCTGTGCTGGCCGGCGATGAGCCACGGGCGGCTGCTTATATGGATCCTCCGCTCACGGCCTTACGCCAACCGTATTATGCGCTCGGCAAACAGCTCGCAGGCACACTTATCGCCCGCATTCGAGGCGAGGAGTGCCCGGATCATACGCTTTATCCGCAACTGATTGTGCGGCGTTCCTGTGGTGAATAGCTTGGACATCGCACGATCCGTTCGTAACTTTAGGTCAGTTCTTCGCTAGGTACAAGGAGTGGATGATGGCAAGCATCACGTTCGACCACGTCAACAAGTCCTTCGGCAATGTACACGTGCTGAAAGACTTGAACATCGAAGTTGGGGACCAGGAGTTCCTGGTGTTGGTTGGACCATCGGGCTGTGGTAAGTCAACAGCGTTGCGGTTACTGGCGGGGCTGGAAGATATTACCAGTGGCGCGATCTTCATCGGCGACCGCCGTGTGAATGACGTCGCCCCGAAAGATCGCGACATCGCGATGGTGTTCCAAAGCTATGCGTTGTATCCCCACATGTCAGTTTATGACAACATGGCCTTCGGCCTTAAGTTGCGCAAGGTCGCCAAGCAAGAGATCGACAAGCGCGTCAAGCAAGCTGCCGAAATGCTCTCGATCTCGCAGTACCTTGACCGCAAGCCGAAAGCCTTGTCGGGCGGTCAGCGCCAACGCGTCGCGTTGGGGCGAGCGGTCGTGCGCGACCCAACCGTCTTCTTGATGGACGAGCCGCTTTCGAACCTTGACGCCAAGCTGCGTGTGCAGACGCGATCCGAGATTTCGAAGTTGCACCAGCGGCTCAAGACCACCTTTATTTATGTGACGCACGACCAAACCGAGGCCATGACGATGGGCACCCGCATCGCCGTTATGCGCGATGGCATCTTGCAGCAGATCGACACACCGCAGAACCTATATGACCGCCCCGGCAATATGTTTGTCGCCGGCTTCATCGGTTCGCCGTCCATGAACTTCTTCGATGCCAAACTGAGCCGCAGCCAGAACGGGATGATGGTCGATACGGGCGGCTTTGGTGTACCGGTACCCCAAGCCTTGCAAGCCGATCTCGGCAAATACCTGGATCGACCAGTTTACCTGGGCGTCCGGCCCGAGGATATTCACGATGCCCATTGGGTACCGCCAGGCACCGACGTGACGGCTCCTTTCGAGGCACGCGTGACCGTGACCGAGCCCATGGGCTCCGAAGTCTTCGCCTATCTCGAAAAGGGCAAGGAATTTGTGGGCCGCTTCGACCCGCGCACCTCGGCCAAGCCTGGCCAGCCGCTCCAGATCGTGATGGACACCGCGCGCATGCACATCTTCGACAAAGAAAACGAAGCCGCGCTGGTCTAATCACAGCCTAAGCCACAGAGAGCGGTCGCCCGGACAACCTTCGGGCGACCGCTTGTGCATGGTCGCAGAGCTTAAGCCATAATAGGGCAGTAAAAGCTACAGAAAGGTAGTGCGCCTATGCCTCAAAAATATCCACCCATTAGTCCCAAAATCCCTCGGATGCTGCACGGAGCCGATTACAATCCCGATCAATGGCAGCAATACCCGGAGGTACTCGCTGAAGATATTCGATTGATGAAGCTGGCTAAGTGTAACGTGATGTCGGTCGGCATTTTCGCCTGGACCGCCATCGAACCCGAGGAAGGCACCTTTACCTTTGAATGGTTAGATCACATGCTCGATACGTTCGCAGAGAATGGTATTTATGCCCTGCTGGCGACACCAACGGGAGCACGACCAGCCTGGATGTCGGCAAAGTATCCTGAGGTGCTGCGCGTCGCAGCGAATGGCGTCCGTAACTTGCATGGCCAGCGCCACAATCACTGCTATACCTCGCCCATCTACCGTGAGAAAACCGCGATCATGAATCAGGCACTTGCGGAGCGGTATGGCAAGCATCCTGCCGTCATAGGTTGGCATATCTCAAACGAATACGGTGGAGAGTGCTTCTGCGATTATTGCCAACAGGCATTTCGCGGCTGGCTGCAAGCAAAGTATGGAACATTAGAGGCCTTGAATCATGACTGGTGGGCGGTGTTCTGGAGCCATACCTATACGGCATGGGCACAGATCGAAGCTCCGGCACCGCATGGTGAACACCTCGTGCATGGTCAGAATCTCGACTGGAAACGCTTTGTCACGGATCAGACCGTCGACTTCTGCCGGCATGAAATTGCTCCACTCAAGGCAGCTAATCCCGAACTGCCGGTCATTACGAATCTGATGGGCACGTACCTGGGTTTGAACTATTGGAAATTTGCCGATGTGCTCGACGTGATCTCATGGGACTCGTATCCGACTTGGCATGACCTTGCGGGTGACGTTGAGCAAGGCATCTGGGTTTCATTTATCCACGACATTATTCGTTCGCTCAAGGGCGGCAAACCGTTCATGCTGATGGAAAGTACGCCCAGCGTGACCAACTGGCATCCGGTCAGCAAGCTCAAGAAAGATGGCATGCATCTGCTCGCCTCGCTCCAGGCGGTGGCACACGGCTCCGACACGGTGCAGTATTTTCAATGGCGCAAAAGCCGGGGCTCGAGCGAGAAGCTGCATGGGGCCGTCGTTGATCATGTTGGTCACGAGCATACGCGGGTGTTTCATGAAGTCACGCAGGTCGGTGACGCGCTCGAAAAACTGACTACCGTGGTCGGGACGAGTGTGCAGCCCGAGGTTGCGATCATCTATGACTGGGAAAACCGTTGGGCGATGGAGGATGCGCAGGGGCCACGTAATGCCGGTCTGCACTTCGACGCAGCTGTGAAAGCGTTCTACCGGCCGTTATGGGAGCGTGGTGTTTCGGTGGACGTGATCGACATGGAACAAGAGCTATCCGGCTATAAGCTATTGATCGCACCGATGCTGTATATGGTACGTCCGGGTGTTGGCGAGCGGATCGAAGCCTTTGTGGCCAACGGCGGGACGTTGGTCGCGACCTACTGGTCCGGCATCGTGGACGAGCATGATTTGTGCTTCCTGGGGGGCTTTCCGGGACCGCTACGCAAGACGCTCGGGATCTGGTCCGAGGAGATCGACGCGCTGCATGATGGTCAGACCAACCGGATCGCAATGGTGGAGGGCAATGCACTCGGCATAGGGGCCTCCTACGAATGCTATGAGTTGTGCGATCTGATTCATGAGGAAGGCGCGGAAACATTGGCGGTCTACCAAGACGATTTCTACGCGGGACGTCCGGCGTTGACGCTCAATCGCTTCGGGCAGGGCAAGGCATATTATGTCGCCTCGCGCAATCGGGAGCCGTTCTTTGGTGATTTTGTTGGTAAGATCCTTGCCGAAGCCGGGATCACGCGCGTCCTGCCAACCGAACTGCCGCAGGGGGTGACAGCGCAAGTCCGTACGGATGGGCAACATGATTATGTCTTCCTGCTGAACTTTACCCCGGAGGAACAGGCAGTTGCGCTAGATGGCGATGTGTATACCGATCTGCTGCAAGGTACGAGCGTGCAGGGCGAGGCAACGATCGCAGGATACGGCGTACGGGTGATGATGCGGAGCACACGATAAATATTACAACACCTCAACGCACCAAAAGTTTCAACTGCTCTGCTCGCTCCTGCAGCAGAGCAGTGAGTGTTTGGGCTGCGATCGAGAGCGGAGCACTGCGCTTCAAATGAACAAGGGCACTCTCACGAACGATGGGGGGCAGGTCGGTGACTGCCACCTCAACCAATTCCCGGCTCGCCACGGCATCGGCAACTTGCATCCACGTGAAAAAGCCGGCACCCGTGCCACTCACCACCATGTGTTGAGCTGTGCCCATCGGCACATCAATGACATCGGTTGCACGCTGGAGCAGGGCCGCAATCACGGGAGGTAGGGTCTGCCACCAACGCAAGAGTAGAAGCGGCTGCGCGTAGCTCAGGAGCTCGGCCCGTGTAACCACACGCTGCCGTCCAAGGGGATGGCCCGGTGCCGCGACCAACACAACCCGCTCACGCAAGGTGAACAGAACGTGCAGGGGTGTGTCTAGCTCATCGGTGCATGGCCAGGCGATCAGTGCCAGCCCAACGACGCCATCACGTAGCAACTGCATCAGGATCTCGTGACGCCCGGCTCGTACCACAAGCTCCACGCTGGGAGCGACTGCACGACATTGGGCCAACGTAGGACCGAGGAAGGCACCAGATAGTGATTCGAGTATGCCAATCGTAACACGACCGCGTTGGCCTGTCTGAGCTTGGTGTGCAGCTTCGGTACCTTCGCGCAGAATATCAAGGACCCGGAGGACGTACGGCAAAAAACTGGCACCCGCATCTGTCAGTCCGATATGGCGACCGGCCCGAACCAGCAAGGCTGTCCCGAGTTCGCGCTCTAAACCTTTGATACGCGCACTGATGGTCGGTTGAGCAATACCTAGGGCCCAGGCAGCACGACTGAAGCTGCGTTCACGGACAATCCGTTCAAATGCGATCAGTTGGTCGAGGTCCAGCGTCGCCTCCTGTATCCAAAAGTTGGATAGTAATCATAGACGTTATTCTCTTGAACGATTTTTATACGTTTCATATACTGCAGGCTGGTATTCCTAACGCGCAAGAAAGAGGAACGTATGCAGCCAACGTTATGTGATGGTCAGGAGATCACGATTCGCGACGCTACCTATGACGACGTGCCGAGCATTCTGGAGATCTATAACGATGCGGTGCTGCATACAACGGCGTCCTATGATTATGAGCCGGCTACAATCGAGGCACGCATTGCGTGGTACGAGGAACATATCAAGCAAGGACTGCCGGTCTTCGTCGCTGATGCGGGCGGAAGCGTTGTGGGCTGGAGTACGTTTAGCATCTTCCGGCCCAGAATTGGGTACCGCTTTACGGTTGAGCATTCGATCTATGTTGCTCCTGGGCGGCAGGGCCGAGGCATCGGACGAGCCTTGATGCAACCGTTAATCACGCGTGCTCGCGAGCAGGGCATGCATGCGATGATAGCGGGGATCGACGCCGAAACTATCGGCAGCATCAGGTTTCATGCCGCATTTGGCTTTGTGCACGTAGGATATCTCAAAGAAGTTGGCTATAAGTTCGACCATTGGCTGGATCTTGTGTTCATGCAGCTGTTACTCAAGTAACCCATGGCGTTGTTAGCAAGCGAAAATGGGGGTTGGGAAGATTCCGCATTCCTATGCGGAATTTCGCGATTGGCGAAGCCGTGGTACAGACTTGGTACAGAGCCCTCGCGCGTTTTGGTATATTTACGTTCAGTTTTGGTACACGCCCCTCATGCACTTTGGTACATTTACGTTCAATGTTGGTACACTTTGGTACATTTACGTTCAACTTTGGTACATGGTACTGATACACGCGTTGTCGGTGTTTCCTGGTACACGTCCTCGAAGGATGTGCAGACCGGACCAGTAAGAACGAACTGGGGGTAGTGTAACACATATGTTCTAGGAAAGGCAATGAACGGACTCTGATTAACTCATGAGTTGTGGTAATACCAAAATAGTCGAATGGTATAATCTCTTAAAGAAGGTAAACCTATTCGATGGGGGAATGATGAGCCAAAGAATCCAGATCGTAGGCATAAATGCATTCCTCACTGCCACTTATGGTCACGATACTCGGCTCATTGACTTGCTTGCACACCTACACTTTGATCACCAACAGCTCGATAGCATTCGTACTGAGTATCTTCAAGACGTGATCAATGCCTATACCGGGGCTGTTCAGGAACAAGTCGTCGCTGATCGTGATGGAGCACGGTTGTACCAAATCCTTGTACGGCGCTTCGGTTTTGATGGAAATCCGGCTGACACACTGCGAGATATTGCGAAGAATTATGGGGTCAGCCGTGAGCGCATTCGTCAGCTTGAGCAAAAGGCTTTGAAGATGTGTGCTTCAAAGGCGATACGAGGAGCAATAGAGACTCTGTTACGGGACGCCGTAGCTAAACTCGTCGGTGGGCCACAGGAGCCGGTAGAGGCTACGACGGCCTAAGACAGCACACTATCCATTGCAGCCACAGGTGATGGTCGAGGATCGATCAATCACATGCCTATCCCTCCCGACGCATCACGCAGAATAGAGCGCGCGGCAGCGGATCGAGTGTGCCTTGGTAGACCGTTTCGGTGATCGAACGGAGCTGCAACCGGCGCGCGAAGAGTTCCTGGATCTGGTCTGGCGTGAAGCGGTTCGGCCCCTGGGTTCCTGGCTGGAGGTGGCTAAAGCACTTCAGGAAGAAGTATCCGCTTGGCTTAAGCAGACCAGCAACGGTGTTCACATAGTCCTGGCGCCGCTCCGGTGGCAAGACGTGGAAGCAGCCCCGGTCGAAGATGAGATCGAACTGATGGGTTAGACGAGGAGACAGAATATCGTCCTGCTGCCAGTTGATAGCTAGTCCCTGCACCTGAGCATTCTCCCGCGCAAGCCGAATGGCAGACTCGGCAAGATCGATGGCCGTCACGTCAAATCCACAGCGGGCGAGCTGCATGGCCTGCGTTCCCGGCCCAGTTCCCAGGTCGAGCGCGGTGCCATGCCGCAAGTCGAGCTGATCCAACGCCTGCTGCAGGTCGTCATCAAGCTCGGGATAGAACCAGGGCATCGTCTCGACGGCCTGATGCTGGTACATTGCCTCCCAGCCAGGGGAAGCACGTTGCTCCTCTGCCGCCATCAGTCCTCCCTTTCAGCCGGTACGGCAATGATAACACACACATTTACTGCGGTGCGCACTCTAAGGCGCTTAGAACGTGAGAATCGCATTTGTTAGGAACCCAGTTACCAGCAAAATCAGCACGGTTGAAAGGTCGAGATCCGGTTGGCCTATCTGTGACTGATCGCACATTCCAAACGGATTGACAGCGCCAATGAAAGGCTATACCCTTGAGCTAAAGGGAACAATGATCGAGAGCACTATATAGGTAGCCCCCATGATAGAGCTAGCCCCTGCGGATGACCTAGCGGAAGTAATCGATACTACAGAAGCGTTGCCACTTCCCGCCCGGGATAACACACCTGAGGCTCTACAGGCTTTGCTAGCGGCAAATGCTGCCTACCGAGTGCGACCGTGGATGCCACCTTTTGATACGACAGCACATAGCTTACATCTAGGTGACGCACGAGGCTTATCTTGGATAGCGGATGAGTCGGTCGATCTTGTTGTGACATCGCCACCATACTGGACGCTGAAGCAATACGCGGAAGATCGTGACGGTCAGATGGGTGACATTGATGATTATGAGGCGTTTCTCGATGAGTTGGACAAGGTATGGAAAGAGTGTGAACGTACGTTAGTTCATGGTGGCCGCATTTGTTGTGTGGTCGGGGACGTGTGCATCCCGAGAAAGAAGGGCGGTCGCCACTATATTATGCCCCTCCACGCGGACATCCAGGTCAGAGCGCGAAAGCTTGGGCTCGACTGTTTAACGC
>JACDGP010000122.1 GCA_013821605.1 Herpetosiphonaceae bacterium | reverse complement strand
GCTGACACATTAAGCTGCGTGCAGGCAGTGTGGTGCTACCCTTGCACCATCCAATCCGCGTGGTCGAAGAATGGTCGATCGTTGACAATTTATCTCAAGGACGGATTGGCATCGCGTTTGCCTCGGGCTGGCATTCAAACGATTTTGTCTTCGCACCAGAGCAGTACGATGAGCGCAAAGCAGTGATGTTTCGCAACATCGACCTTGTGCGCCGGCTGTGGCAAGGCGAAGCGTTTGCTGGGCAGGGCGGAGACGGGAGTGGCGTCGAGCTTAAGCTGTTTCCCAAACCGGTGCAGTCCGTGCTGCCGATCTGGATTACGGCTACGCGTAGCCCCGAAACGTTCGTCAAGGCCGGCGAAATCGGCGCGAATGTATTAACAGCTTTGATCGAATTGAGTCCTGAGCAGCTTGGGGAGCGGATCAAACTGTATCGGGAAGCACGGGCTCAGCATGGACATGATCCAGCAACCGGTCACGTTACTGTCATGGCGCATGCGTTCATCGGCGAGGATATGGAGCAGGTGCGGGCGATCGTACAGGCACCATTTTGTCGCTACCTGCGGGCGAATGGCGAGCTCGGGAAGTCATCAGCAAAGCTCAAGCAGGGCAACCTTGATCTCGTGCTGTCACGTGATGACGAAGAGGCGCTCCTATCTTTTGCCTTCGAGCGCTACCTGAATGGGCGCTCGCTCATTGGCACACCGGCAACATGTGCGCCCGTTGTGCAGCGTTTACAGGCCGCCGGGGTCAATGAGGTCGCATGCTTGATCGATTTCGGTGTAGACGTTGATACGGTCATGAACAATCTCTCGGGTATCGTACGACTCAAAGATGAGATGAAGGCAATGGCGACCGGTAACGCCACAGCTCAGCTACAACCGGCGGACTGAAGAATACGACCAGCTGACTCTGTGCTAAAATAGAGTCGGTCAAGTACGATGAATACGCATAACGATCTCCCCCCTGCCTCAATCGGTCAAGCTGTATTTGAGGTATGCCACTTGCAGCCTTAGGAAAGTGATAGCCAACGCATGTCACAGCGCTTTTCCGACCTCGTGCATCTTCTGCATTGGCGAGCCAACGAACAACCTGATCAACGGGCCTATACCTTTCTGCTAGATGGTGAGATAGTTGAAGCCACTATCACCTATCGTGAGCTTGATCGCCGCGCGCGACTGATTGGGGGCTGGCTGCAAGCTGCGGGAGCGACGGGGGAGCGCGTACTGCTGCTGTACCCGCCCGGTCTCGACTATATCACCGCTTTTTTTGGTGTGCTGTATGCCGGTGCCGTTGCCGTGCCGGCCTATCCACCCCAATCAGCCCGCCTTGATCGCGCACTCCCACTGCGCTTACGAACGATTACAGCAGATGCCAAGCCGCTCATCGCACTGACCATTGCAGCAGTGCTGCCGATCGGCGAAGCTCTGGCAGCGCAAGATCCCACCTTCGCTGCCTTGCGTTGGATCGCAACCGATGTGTTGGATGAAGCGGATGGCACGGAGTGGCAGATGCCAACCATCAAGCCGGAGACGCTCGCCTTTTTGCAATATACATCTGGTTCCACCGCCGCACCTAAAGGCGTGATGCTAACGCACGGGAACCTCATGCATAACCTGCAACAAATCCAGCGTCGTTTCGAGGATGACACAACGAGCCGAGGCTTGATCTGGTTACCGCCCTATCACGACATGGGCTTGATCGGTGGCATTCTCCAACCACTGCATACCGGTTTCCCGGTAACCCTCATGGCACCGATCAGTTTTCTGCAACGACCGTTGCGCTGGCTAGAAGCGGTGACGCGCTACCATGCTACGACCAGCGGTGGTCCCAACTTCGCGTATGAGTTGTGTGCCAGAAAGGTGACGCCTGAACAACTGGCGATGCTCGATCTGAGCAGCTGGCGCGTCGCATTCACGGGAGCCGAGCCGATACGGGCTGCTACACTGGAGCAGTTTGCGGCTGCCTTTGCGCCCTGCGGCTTCCGTATGGAGGCTTTTTACCCGTGCTACGGTTTAGCGGAGGCAACGCTGATCGTGAGCGGTGGCAAACGAACGCGACCGCCGGTGATCGAGGCGTTTGATGGGGCAGCACTGGAGCAGAACCGGGTGGTTGCAGTGGAGGGAACCGAACCGGGGACCAGAACGTTCGTCGGCTGCGGACAAATTATTGCGGATCAACAGCTCCTGATCGCTGATCCACAGACACACCTCCGCTGCCAAACCGGTGAGATTGGGGAAATCTGGGTGGCGGGGCCAAGCGTAGCCCAAGGCTACTGGCAACAACCAGCGACCAGCGCCGAAACCTTTGGCGCATACCTGCGAGACGGTGAGCGTGGACCGTTCCTACGAACCGGGGACCTGGGCTTTGTTCATAACGACGAGTTATTTGTTGCCAGTCGGATCAAAGACTTGATCATTATTCGCGGACGCAATCATTATCCGCAGGATATTGAACTAACGGTCGAACGTTGCCATCCAGCCTTGCGAGCCAGTGGGGGAGCAGCTTTTAGCGTGGAGGTTGACGGAGAGGAGCGGCTGGTCATCGTTCAGGAGCTTGAGCGCCAGCATCGCAATGTTGATGGGGCTATCGTCACGAGCGCGATCCGGCAGGCCGTGAGCGAGCAACATGAACTGCAAGCGTATGGGGTGGTCTTGTTGAAACCCGGCGGCATCCCCAAAACCTCTAGCGGCAAGATTCAGCGACATGCCTGCCGGGCGGGCTTCCTGGCAGGTAGCCTGGAGGTGATCAGTAGTGATCTGCTTGTGCCCGTTGGCGCGAGCGCCCCAGTTATGGAGATCGATCCCGACTTGCTTAAGGCTAGTACCGGGCCGGAGCAGCGAACGATGCTTGAGCGCTACCTGTTGGAACTGATTGCACGCGCAGGGGGTGGCAACTCCGCTCAGATCAAGCCCGAGCAACCGGTGAGTAAGCTGGGACTCGACTCATTAATGGCGGTCGAACTCCAACACGCAATCGAAACGCAGCTGGGCTTGATGCTCCCGATGGTCAGTTTTCTCCAGGATAGAAGCATCTCACAGCTGGTAGCAGAGCTACAGGGGCAGCTGAGGAATGGGCCAGCCATAGCGACACTAGCCCCGGTCAACCATAGTGACATGCACCATCCATTATCTGACGGGCAACGGGCTTTGTGGTTTTTGCACCAGCTTGCCCCTGACAGCGCCGCGTATAACTTGGTCAATGCCGTGTGCATCCGGGGCATGCTTGATGTAGCTGCCCTTCAGCAGACTTTTCAGCAATTGGTTGATCGACACCCCGCCTTACGCACGACCTTCGACATCGTGGCAGGCGAGCTCGTGCAGCAGGTACAGGCGCAACGACCGGTCGCTTTTGAGGTCGAAGCGGCAGATCAGTGGAGCGAGGCCACGCTCCAACAGCGATTGCAGGAGGAAGCACAACGGCCCTTCGAGCTAGGCCGTGGGCCACTGCTACGAGTGCTACTCCTCACGCGAGGCCCACAGGAGCACATTTTGTTGGTAGCACTCCACCATATCGTAGCCGATTTATGGTCCCTTGCTTTGCTGACGAGCGAACTAGGCAGCCTCTATCCAGCGACGGTAGCAGGAACGATCGCGACACTCCCACCATTGCCGCTGCATTATTCTGACTATGTGCGCTGGTCGGTCCAGTTGCTAGCGGGTGACATGGGGCAGGAGTTGTGGCACTACTGGCGAACGCAACTGGCCGGGGCACCTACCGTGCTTGACCTGCCGACGGATCGGCCACGTCCCCCGATTCAGAGCTATCAGGGAGCCTTGCATAGCTTCTCGATCAACCTAGATGTGACCCAGCAGGTCAAACACGTAGCCGAAAGCCATGATACAACGCTGTATACCACGTTATTGGCGGCTTTCGAGATACTGCTCGCGCGCTATAGCAGTCAAGAAGATTTCCTGATTGGTACGCCCACGACTGGGCGTACCCGCGCCGAACTCGCAGGGATCGTGGGGTATTTCGTTAACTCGGTAGTACTACGCGCCGATCTCCGTGGCGCGCCGAGCTTCAGCACCGTGCTGGAGCGCACACGGCAAACGGTACTGGCCGCCTGGGAGCACCAGGATTATCCCTTCGTTACGCTGGTCGAGCGATTGCAACCGGAGCGCGATCTCAGCCGCTCGCCACTGTTTCAGGTTATGTTCGCCCTACAAAAAGCGCATGTGTTGGACGAGGCGGGATTAACGAGCTTTGCTTTAGGTGAGCCAGGGGCGCAGATGATGGTTGGGGGCTTGCAGTTCGAGGCTATCGCCTTGGATCAGCGCGTCGCACAGTTTGATCTGACCTTGACGGTAGGCGAGGTAGCTAACGGCCTCGCTGCGACCCTGGAGTATAACAGTGATCTCTTCGATGCGGACAGCATCAAGCGTATGGCAGGTCATTTCACTACGCTGCTGAGCGCTCTCGTCGCCGATCCAAGCCAGCCAATGGGGCGTGTTGCGCTGCTCAGCCCAGTGGAACAACAGCAACTGCTCGTTGAGTGGAACAGGGTCGCGGTGCCTTACCCGCGTGAGGCCTGCGTTCACGAACTCTTCGAAGCAGAGGCAGCCCGACTGGGCAACAATGTCGCCATTGTTTGTGGAACAGAGCAGGTTAGCTATGAGTCGCTCAACCAGCGCGCCAATCGCTTGGCCCATCATCTGCGAGAGCTGGGAGTTGGGCCAGAGGTGATCGTCGGCATATGCACCGAGCGTGTGCCAGCCATGATGGTTGGCATCCTAGCAGTGCTTAAGGCGGGCGGAGCCTACTTGCCGCTTGACCCGGCCTATCCGCGCGAGCGGCTGCACTTCATGTTGACAGATACAGGGGTAACGTTGGTTCTGACCCAGCAGCATTTACTGCCAGATGTGAGCGTGGCGGGGGTACAGGTGCGGGCGATCGAGGAGCTGGAAGCATCACTTGCCGAGTCAGACCAACATAACCCCGCGCGGGGTAGCCATCCTGAGAATCCGGTCTGTGTGATTTATACCTCGGGCTCGACAGGAGTGCCCAAGGGCGTGGTTCTGACCCATCATGGCATCGTCAATTTGGTCACATCCTTCCGTCACTCGTATCAGCCTACTCCTGCCGACCGCATCTTGCCACTCACAGCCCTGGCATCGGCCAGCTTTGTCGGCGAAATTTTTCCGCTCTTGTGTAGTGGTGGCACCCTGGTATTACCGAACGAGCTAGCCTTGCTCGACTTTTCGCTGCTCTTTACCTTGATTGCGCAACAGCGGGTGACGATGCTCAGTACGGTACCGGCACTGATGGCACGCTTGAATGAACGCGTCGCTGCACTGCCCGATTTACGGCTCATTCTCAGCGGTGGTGAGGCATTGGTGCTCAGCGATATCGACCACTTGATCCACGCTGCCGTGATCGCCAATGGCTATGGCTTGACCGAAACCACGGTTTGTTCGACCATGTACCAGCTTGACGGAGCGCAGCTTGTCACCACGCGCGATATACCGATTGGCAAGCCCGTGATCAACAGCGCGGTGTATGTGCTGGATCAACAGCTGGCTCCGGTACCGATCGGCTGCCCTGGGGAACTGTATATCGCGGGCGTTGGTCTGGCGCGGGGCTACCTGCATAACCCGGCGCTGACGGCCCTACGCTTCGTACCTAACCCATTCGTCGCAGGCACACGGATGTATCGTACTGGGGATCGGGCGCGCTGGTTAGCCGATGGCAACCTACACTATCTTGGCCGGGTTGACCAGCAGATCAAGCTGCGCGGCTTTCGGATCGAGCCAGGTGAAATTGAAGCGCGGCTGGGACAGCATCCACACGTGCGTGAAGCGGTGGTCGTGGCCCGTGAAGATACGCCCGGTGATAAACGACTGGTGGCCTACGTCGTGACGGACGACGAGCAGTTCCCTCCAGGAGAGCTGCGACACTTTGTGCAGGATCAGCTACCAGAATATATGGTGCCTGCTGCATGGGTTTTCCTGCCGACCTTGCCTTTGACCACTAACGGCAAGGTGGATCTGGCGGCCTTACCCATACCAGAGCTTGCCCGACCCGAGTTGACGACCGCATATGCTGGGCCACGAAGCGAGCTTGAGCAACGCATTGTCCAGGTGTGGCAAGCGGCGCTCAAGCTTGAGCAGGTTGGGATGCATGATAATTTTTTTGAGCTAGGCGGCCATTCACTGCTGTTGGTACAGGTGCACACGGCCTTGCAAAGCTCGTTTCCCCAGTTGTCATTGATCGATATGTTTAAGTATCCCACCATCAGTACTCTAGCGACATATCTTGATCATGCGCAACCGGTACAACCGAGTGGGCAAGCGCTTCAAGAGCGCGCCCAGAAGCAGCGTGACGCGCGGACACGCCGCCAGCAGCTAATGAAAGATCGCACCCGCTAAGAAGACTACCCGCACGCATGGAACCAGGGAGGGGTCAAAGGAGACACGCATGACGGACGCGACCATGGATCATGGGCTGGATGGCGTAGCAATTGTTGGGATGGCCGGACGGTTTCCGGGTGCTGCAAACGTCGATATCCTGTGGGAGAACTTGTGCAATGAGATCGAGTCAATTACCTTCTTTTCCCATGCGGAGCTGGCGGCAGCAGGGGTTGACCCGGCAGCCTATACTGCGCCGAATTATGTGCCGGCGCGTGGTGCGCTCGGCAATGCTGAATATTTCGATGCAGCCTTCTTCGGTCACAGCCCCAGAGTAGCCGAGCTCATGGACCCGCAACATCGCCTGTTTTTGGAATGTGCTTGGGAAGCACTTGAGAACGCAGGCTATGACTCAGAACAGTTTGACGGGCGGATCGGGGTGTATGCCGGCGAAAGCATGAATACCTACCTGCTTAATAATCTGTACTCCCATATTCAAATGGTGGCGTCGCTCGATAGCTTGCAAGCCGCGATCGGCAACGATAAAGATAGTCTAACGACGGAGGTCGCCTACAAATTCAATTTGAAAGGCCCCTGCGTCACGATTCAAACAGCCTCCTCGACCTCGCTAGCGGCAGTGCACCAGGCCTGTCAGAGCTTGTTAAGCTATGAATGCGATATGGCACTGGCGGGGGGCGTGTCGATCCATTTTCCTGAGCAAGCTGGCTACTTGTATCAACAAGGCGGAGCTACGTCGCCGGATGGTCATTGCCGGGCCTTCGATGCGAAAGCCCAAGGCTTTGTCAACGGTCATGGGGCAGGGGTGGTGGTGTTAAGGCGCGTGGAAGAGGCACTGGCCGATGGCGATATGATCTACGCGGTGATCAAGGGCTCCGCAATTAACAACGATGGCTCGGTCAAAGTCAGCTATATGGCACCGAGTGTGGATGGGCAGGCGGAGGTGATCGGCTTAGCCCAAGCGATTGCCGGGGTCGAAGCGGACACGATCAGTTATGTCGAAGCGCATGGGACCGGCACGATGCTGGGTGATCCGATCGAGATCGCCGGGCTAACGCAGGCGTTCCGGAACAGCACCCAGAAAACACAGTTTTGCGCGATCGGCTCGATCAAACCCAACATCGGTCATCTTGACACGGCTGCGGGCGTGGCCGGCCTCATCAAAACGGCGCTGGCCCTGACATATAAGCAGATTCCCGCCAGTTTGCACTGGGAGCAGCCTAATCCGCAGATCGACTTTGAACATAGTCCCTTTTTTGTTAATACGGTGTTGCGAGACTGGGAAGCGGGATCAACGCCGCGCCGCGCCGGCGTTAGCTCATTCGGCATGGGGGGCACGAATGCACATGTGGTGGTTGAAGAAGCACCAGGCCGCCGTCCGGCGGGGCCAAGCCGTCCCTGGCAACTTCTGTTGCTGTCCGCCAAGACCGAGACAGCGCTGGAAACAGCGACAACGGAGTTAGCCGATTATCTGGACGGCCATCCCGACCTCAGTCTGGCAGATGCTGCGTATACACTTCATATTGGACGGCGGGGCTTTAACGAGCGTCGCATTGCGGTCTGTCGTAATGTAGCCGACGCGGTCGAAGTGCTCCATTCGCGCGACCCGCAGCGCTTGTTTTCCGGCGTGCCGCAGCCGGGAGAGCGCGCAGTGGTGTATTTATTCCCCGGCCAGGGATCACAATATGTCAATATGGGACGGGATTTGTATGACGAGGAGCAGTTTTTCCGCGCTACAGTGGACCAATGTGCCGAACTGTTACAACCGCACCTCGGCCTCGATCTGCGGACGGTGCTCTACCCGGAGGAGGGAACTAAGGAGGCGACAGCCCGCTTGGACCAAACTGCACTAGCGCAGCCGGCCTTGTTTGTCATCGAGTATGCCCTGGCTCAACTCTGGCAAGCATGGGGTATTGTTGCACAGGGCATGATCGGTCATAGTATCGGTGAGTATGTGGCCGCTTGTCTGGCTGGGGTGATGAGCCTAGCAGACGCGCTGGCGCTGGTGGCAGCACGTGGTCGGCTGATGCAAAGCCTGCCAGCTGGTGCCATGCTAGCAGTGCCGCTGGCCGAAAACGAAGTGTTGCCATGGCTAGGATCGGAGCTGGCATTGGCCGCAGTTAACGCGCCGCGCATGTGTGTGGTCTCTGGGCCAATTGAGGCGATCACTGCGCTGGAGGCGCAACTACGCGCGCAGGAGATTACGAGTCGACCCCTCCATACCTCGCATGCCTTTCATTCGGCCATGCTGGAACCAATTCTGGCAGATTTTACGGCGCTGGTGCGCCGTGTGCCGCTGCAGCCACCGCAACAGCCGTATATCTCGAATGTAACCGGCAGCTGGATCACGTCGGCGGAGGCGACCGACCCACGCTATTGGGCACAACATCTGCGCCAAACGGTGCGGTTCGCTGACGGGCTCCAAACGCTGTTGCAGGGACAACCGGCAGTCCTGCTAGAGGTCGGACCGGGCCAGGCACTGAGCACCTTTGCCCGTCAGCATACGGACCGGAGCGCGACCCAGTTGGCGCTGCCTTCGCTACGTCATCCCCACGAGCGGCAATCCGATCACGCCTTTATGCTGACCACGCTTGGTAAAATGTGGCTGACCGGGATCGCAGTTGATGCCAGTACCTTGTATAGCGATGAGCAGCGCTGGCGGGTACCCTTGCCAACCTATCCTTTCGAGCGCCAGCGTTACTGGGTCGAACCACTTCAGCTAGCAGCACCAGTTCCGCCGAACAGCCAGCTAGAGCAGAGCAAACGGGCTGTGGCAGATTGGTTCTATCTGCCATTCTGGAAGCCGACCCTGCCAGTGGTCAGCGTTCCACCTGCTGGCTCCTCGATGGACAGTGTCTGGTTGCTCTTCGTCGACAAGGTTGGTCTCGGAGTGCAAGTCGCGCAACGCTTGCTTCAGGAAGGACGGAGGGTAATCAGCGTCGCCATGGGTTCAGAGTTTGCCCGGCAAGGTGACGCTGATTATCTGATTAACCCGCAGCAAGCAGAGGATTACCGCATGCTACTGGGGGATCTGCAGCAGCATGATAGCTTGCCCCAAGCGATCGTGCACCTGTGGAACGTCACAGCGGACACGACAGACGTTGACCAGACGCAAGCCCTCAGCTTTTATAGTTTGGTGTTCCTGACACAGGCACTTGCAGCACAGCCGCATGCCGCAGCCGTCCAGCTACAGGTGGTATCCAACAATGTTCAACCGGTGAATGGCACAGAAACACTCGACCCAAGCAAAGCAACATTGCTCGGAGCATGTAAAGTTATTCCTCAGGAATACCGGCACATTAGTTGTCGTAGCATTGATGTGGAGCTATCCAGGGAAACGGGCTGGTCAGCCAGCACCATTAACCAGTTGCTGGCCGAGCTTCAGGTCCGGTCTGGAGAACCGCTGGTCGCATTCCGCAACCAGCGTCGTTGGATCCCAACGTTTGAAGCGGTGCACCTGCCCCAGACCGCTGCAGTACCGCGAGTGCGGAATGGTGGTGTCTATCTGATTACGGGCGGTCTTGGTGGGATTGGCCTTGAGATAGCTCGACACCTGACCAGTACGGCGCAGGCCAAACTGGTGCTGGTTGGACGCACAGTGCTGCCAGACCGGTCGGACTGGGCTACCTGGCTGGGCACCCATAGTCCAACCGATGCAATAAGCCAGAAGCTGCAGCAGGTCCAAGCGCTGGAGCAGCTAGGGGCTGACGTGCTGCTATTGAACGCCGATGTCAGCAATGGGGAGCAAATGCAGGCCGTGATCAATGCGGTCGAGACGCGCTTCGGCGGGCTACATGGAGTCATCCATGCGGCGGGTATGGTTGGCGCACAGGCCTTCCAACCGCTTCAGACGACAACGCGTGAGGTGTGCGAAGAGCATTTTGCTGCCAAGCTGTATGGTGTACGGGTGTTGGACAAGGTACTCGGGGAACGACCCTTAGATTTTTGCATCCTGATATCTTCGTTAGCGGCGGTGCTGGGCGGTTTGGGCATGGCCGCCTATGCGGCAGCAAATCTGGCAATGGATACGTATACCTCCGATCGCAACCGGCGTGCATCCACCCCCTGGACTACGATCAATTGGGACGCCTGGCACTTAAACGATGCTTCTGAGCCAGCAACCGGACCGGGAGCAACGTCAGCGACGACGGCCATCACACGTGCGGAAGGGACGATGGCTTTTGATCGCATCCTCACGGCAGGGCCAATGACGCAAGTCGTGGTTGCGATGAGCGCGTTGGAGCCACGGATCGAGCGCTGGCTACGATTTGAAGCCCCACCGACACCGGCAGAAGCGGAACCGATTGCCGTAGCCAGTCTGTATCCCCGGCCTAGCTTACAGAACGCATACGTAGCGCCACATAATGAACTGGAACAAACCCTAGCACAGATGTGGCAGGCTGTCCTCAAGATCGAGCAGGTTGGCATCCATGACAATTTCTTTGAACTCGGGGGCAACTCGTTGACCGGGATTCAGATGATCGGGCAACTGCAAACGCTGTTAGGCGTGCAGCTCCCAACCGTCAGCTTGTATGAAGGTCCGACCGTGAGTGCTCTCGCAAAATTGATCGATCCTGATCAGCAGGAACAGATGCAATTTGAAGAGAGTCGCAACCGTGGCGAGCGTCGTCGGGAAAAACGCCGCGAACGCAAAGGCTAAGCTGGAGATGGGGTTATGTCTGATTATTTAGACGGATCTGAGATAGCAATCATTGGTATGGTTGGTCGTTTTCCTGGTGCGCCCAACCTGGATGTGTTTTGGAATAATGTGCGCGATGGCGTCGAGTCGATCAGCTTTTTGAGCGATGAAGAACTGTTGGCGCGGGGCGTGAAGCAAGAGCTGCTTGCGGATCCACACTATGTTAAAGCAGTGTCCATGCCGACCGACATTGAGTACTTCGATGCCGAATTTTTTGGCATCAACCATCGTGAGGCCGAACTGACCGATCCGCAACAGCGCCTGTTTCTTGAGTGTGCTTGGGAAGCACTGGAGCACGCCGGCTATAACCCCGAAACCTATCGTGGACCGATCGGTGTCTTTGGTGGTGCAACCCTGAATACCTACTTGCTGTTCAATCTCCTGGCCAATCCGTCGGTTGCAGCCAGTGTCGACCCGGTCCAGATTGACATCGGCAATGCCGGCGACTATCTGACGACGCGCGTCTCGTATAAACTGAATCTTAAAGGTCCGAGCCATCTGATCCAAAGCGCCTGCTCGACCTCGTTAGTCGCCGTCCATGTTGCCTGCCAGAGTTTGTTGAACGAAGAATGCGACATGGCATTGGCCGGGGGTGTTGCAATCAATGTGCAACAGATGGGAGGTTACCAGTATCTGCAAGGGGGTATTAACTCGCCGGATGGTCATTGCCGGGCCTTTGATGCCAAAGCCCAAGGCACAATCTTTGGCAGCGGTGTCGGCATCGTCGTGCTCAAACGGCTCGAAGACGCGCTCGCCGACGGCGATTGTATTCATGCTGTGCTGCGCGGCTCAGCAATTAACAACGACGGTTCGCTAAAGGTAGGCTATACCGCACCAAGCGTTGATGGACAGGCGCAGGTGATCAGCGAAGCATTGGGCAATGCCGGGATCGGCGCAGATACACTTAGTTATGTTGAGGCACATGGCACGGGAACGCCCTTGGGCGATCCAATCGAAGTACAGGCCCTCACCAAAGCCTTCCGGGGTGACACCGACAAACAGGGCTTTTGCGCGCTTGGCTCGGTCAAAACCAATGTTGGACATCTTGGGATCGCGGCAGGGATTACAAGCTTGCTCAAGACGGTGCTGGCCTTGAAACATCGCCAGTTACCGCCTAGCCTCCACTTCGAGCAACCCAACCCCGAGATCAATTTTGCCCACAGCCCATTCTTCGTTAATACGCAGTTGACACCGTGGCAGCGGGGCGACCATGCGCGGCGTGCCGGCGTTAGCTCGTTCGGCATGGGTGGTACAAATGTGCATGTGATTGTGGAAGAAGCACCGGTCAGCACTTCATCACCGACTGCCCAACCTTGGCAACTCCTGCTGCTATCGACCAAATCCGCTACGGCCCTGGATGTGGCAACGGCCAACCTGGCCGAGTGGCTGAGGAGACAGCCCGAGCTTAATCTCGCCGATGTCGCTTATACGCTGCAGGTCGGACGCCAAGCCTTTAGCCATCGCCGGATAATCGTATGCCGTGATACCGCCGATGCACTCGAGCTGTTGCAGCAGCCAGACGGTGAACGCATGATAAGTGCGAACGTACAGATCAATGAGCGACCGACCGTATGGCTGTTCCCTGGGCAAGGTGTACAATATGTCAACATGGGCCGTGAACTCTATGTCAATGAGCCGGTCTTCCGCGAGCACATCGACCGGTGTGCCGAGTTGCTCAAACCACACCTCCTATTGGATCTGCGTGAGGTGCTGTATCCTGCTGCGGACCGGGCCGAGATGGCCGCGCAACAGCTTGAGCAAACAGCCCTGACCCAGCCGGCGCTGTTCGTCGTCGAGTACGCGCTGGCGCAGCTCTGGCAAGCCTGGGGCATCGCACCGCAGGCGATGATCGGCCATAGCATTGGCGAGTATGTGGCAGCCTGTGTGGCAGGTGTGTTTACGCTCGAAGATGCGCTGGAACTGGTCGCGGTGCGCGGGCGGCTGATGCAAAGCTGTCCACCTGGAGGCATGCTGGCAGTCCCGCTCGCGGAGCCAGCCCTGCAACCGTGGCTTCAAGCCCCCCTGTCGCTAGCCGCGATTAATGGACCGGCGCAGTGCGTGGTAGCCGGTCCTGAAGCCCCGATCCGGGAGCTAGCAGAGCGTTTGGCAGCGGCAGGCATAACAACACAGCGCCTGCATACCTCGCATGCCTTTCACTCAGCCATGCTTGACCCGATTATTGCACCGTTCACCGCTCACCTCGACCGCATCAAGCTGCAGGCACCACGGCTGCCGTTTATCTCTAATATTTCTGGGAGCTGGATCACCGCCGCCGAAGCGACCGATCCTGCTTATTGGGCACGACATCTGCGCCAAACGGTACGGTTTGCCGACGGTGTGCACGAGCTGTTACGTATGGCGGGGAGCGTGTTCCTGGAGGTCGGACCAGGGCGCTCCTTGAGCAGTCTCGTCCGCCAGCAGTGCAATGATGATCCGGCACGGATTGTGATCGGTTCATTACGCCATCCACAGCAACTGATCGATGATCGAGCATGCTTGCGGCTTGCAATGGGCAAGCTGTGGCTGGCCGGCGTAACCCTAACTTGGCCCTCTGCTGCTCCTGCGGAACGCCGGCGCGTCCCATTGCCAACCTATCCCTTTGAGCGCCAACGTTACTGGATCGAGCCACAAGTTCTGCCGATCCATAATGACGGTCGGGAAACCACAGCAAGCCAAAAAGTTGATCTCAGCGACTGGTTCTATCTGCCTTCGTGGAAGCGTACAAGCCTAGCCAGCACGAGCCAACTGACGAGTACGTCACCGCAACTGAAGTGGTTGGTATGGCTGGATGGCTGTGGAGTTGGGGCGGCGCTGGTACAGCAGCTGCAAGCAGCTCAGCAACAGGTCATTCAGGTGCAAGCGGGAGCCCAGTTCCAACGGATCGCACCAAACCTTTATAGTCTTGATCCCCGGCAAGCAGCCGATTACCATGCTCTGGTCGGTGACCTTGTAGCACATGAGCAAGTGCCGCAACACATCGTGCACGTTTGGAACGTGACGGCCGCAGCTCAGCCGATGGACGACCAAGCCGCCTTCGAGCACGTTCAACTGCTTAATTTCTATAGTCTGCTATATCTAACACAAGCGTTAGGACAACAACCCGCTACGCCGGTGCGGTTGAGTGTGGTGTCAAACAACCTTCAAGAAGTCGCTGATCATGATCTGCTGGCAGCGGAGAAGGCGACGCTGGTGGGACTGTGTAAAGTAATCCCCCAAGAATATCCTCATATCAGCTGTGCTAGCATCGACATCGTCCTACCCAACGGCACGCTCCAGCCCCTGGTCAACCAGTTGATCAGCGAAATCATGAGCAACTCGACAGAGCGGGTCGTGGCCTATCGTGGCAAGTTCCGTTGGGTCCAAAGCTTCGAAGCCATTCATCTACCGGCAGAAGCAAGCCCACCCGCCCGCTTAAAGACGGGTGGCACCTATCTCATCACGGGTGGCTTAGGTGGGGTTGGCCTCACCATTGCTGAGCATTTAGCTCGTACTGTGCAAGCCAAGCTCGTACTGGTCGGTCGTACGCGGCTACCCGAGCAGGCCGACTGGCCTACCTGGCTTCTCACACGTCCTGGCGACGACCTCCTCGCAGTCAAGCTGCGTAAGGTGCAGGCCCTCGAAGCCCTGGGGGCCGAAGTACTCGTGCTAAGCGCCGATGTCGGCGATGCAGAACAAATGGCCGCTGTGTTTGCCAACGCGCACGCGCGCTTCGGGACGCTTGATGGGGTGGTGCACGCGGCGAGCGTCGTTAACCAAACAACCTTCACGACCATCCAGGAGCTTAGCCCTGGGAACTGTGAAGCGCAATTTCGACCCAAAGTACATGGGTTATATGTACTAGCCGAACTCTGTGCTACCTACCAGCCCGCTTTCTGTCTCCTAGTTTCATCGTTAGCGACAGTGTTAGGAGGACTGGGAGCAGCAGCCTTCGCCGCCGCGAATGCCTTTATGGATGTTTTTGCCCAGCAACAGAACCGGAACGGGACAACGACCTGGATCAGTGTGAACTGGGATACTTGGAAGCTAGGCAAGGACGCGGCCGAAGATGCTTTGCTTGCCTCGATCGCCAGCTTGGCGATGACACCTGAAGAAGGAGTGGATGCCTTTGACCGTCTGCTAGCGCTTGAGACGACCTCCCAGGTCGTCGTTTCCACCAGTTCTTTGGAGCAACGTCTGGTGCAATGGATTAAGCGTACGCCCAGCATGCCAGCGGCCGCTGCCGAAGCAACCATCGGCACACTCCATGCACGTCCAGAATTGCAGACGGCCTACGTTGCTCCTCACAATGAATACGAGCGCAATCTGGCCGAAATCTGGCAGCAAGTTTTGGGAGTTGAGCGGGTCGGCGTACACGACGACTTTTTTGAACTGGGTGGGCACTCGTTGCTCATTACCCAACTCCTCAACAAGCTGCAGCAAGCCTACCCAGTCACTATTTCCATGCGTAGCTTGTTTGAACATCCAACGCTCGGTGGTATGGCGCAACTCGTCGAAATGGCGGTTAGTCAAGTTGATCAGGTGATTGTGCGGCCAATCCGCGAGCAGCTCCATAGTGCCGCGCCAGCCGAACGCCAAAGCTTGCTCCAAACGTATCTGCATACCAGAGTTGCTCAGGCACTCAATCGACCGCCTGAGCAGTTGTTGCTCGATACCCAACTAACAGCGGCTGAGTTGCGGACGATGACACCGGATTTGATCTGGAACCTGCAACAAGATCTACGGCTGCAACTCTACCAGCACGAGATTCCTCAGCTGCATTCAATTCGGGCGATGGGACAGTTTATTGCGCCTGAGCTTGACCGGCTGGCAGCGCTGAAACAGGTCACCTATACTGCACCGGCAGCGCTTTATGATCGGTATGAAGCCTACTCAACGGAGGAGCGCTGGAGCACACGCCATTTCCGCACACCGGCCAGCAAGAACAACTCTATGGTCTTCCTGCACTCCAGTCCCCGCTCGGGCTCGACCCTGTTACGGGTTATGCTAGCCGGCCATCCAGACTTGTTCTCGCCACCAGAACTAGACATTTTATGGTATGCAGGCATGCGTGAGTGGCAGCGTGGGGTAACCGATCCAACCTATGGTCACGGCTTCGCGTGGGCCTCGGAGGGGTTGCAGTGGACCTTCATGCAATTGCTTGGCCGTGACACCGCTGCGACCAAGACCTTTTTAGACGAACTAGTTGCCCAGGATACATCGATCCAGGCAGTGTATGCGCAGTTGCAAGAGTTGGTTAAGCCGCAGTTATTAATCGACAAATCGCCATCCTATAGTCTGAGCCTGAGTACACTACGGCACGCCGAAGATTTGTTTGATGGGCCAAAATATATCCACCTGGTACGCCACCCGTACGCGATGATCGAATCATTCTTGCGCATCCGACTGGATAAGCTCTTCGGGCCAAGTCTGTATAACGAACGCACGGTCGATCCGTATGTGATTGCCGAAAAGGTCTGGTATAGCTGCAACCAGAACATTCGCACATTCTTGCAACAGGTCGATCCGGCGCGCCAGCTTGTCGTGTATTACGAAGAACTGGTCAAGGACCCCGCACGCAGCATGAGCGAGATTTGTTCTTTTCTGGGGATTAGCTTCGATCCAGCCGTACTTCAACCCTACGACGATAAGCACGAACGTATGATCACCGGAATCGGCGACCCCAATATCTTGCAACACAACAAGGTTGACCCAGAATTGGGCGAGGCGTGGAAACAGATTCGTTTGCCACATGCCCTCGGAGAGCAGACCCAACGGCTGGCTGCCGAGTTTGGTTATACCCTCCCAGGCAACATGCTGGATGTCCCCGCCACCGATCCACTGCATAGTTTCGCCGATGCAGTTCCCGAGCAACTGGCTCAGTTGCTGCAACAGGTTGAGCAATTATCAGCTGAGGAAGTCCAAAAGTTACTTGCGCAGATGCAGTAAGGTGCCATGAGCAAACTCTGGCCGGCCAATGTTGATAGCTAGGAATAAACCTAATGAAACGTACACGACGGATCTTGACACGTGTTCTCGTTGTCTTGGTAGTGGTCCTGCTGCTTGCAACCGGAGGCGGGATCTGGTTTATACGTAGTCCCTGGCCGCAAACCAGTGGCACCATAGCAATTCCGGGTCTCGCCGCCTCGGTCCAAGTTATTCGCGATAAATGGGGCGTGCCCCACATCTATGCACAAAATGAGCATGACCTTTTTATGGCCCAAGGCTATGTGCATGCTCAGGACCGGCTCTGGCAAATGTACTTCGACCATCTGACAACCAAAGGCCTACTCAGTTCAGTGATTGGCTCGCCTGGCCTAGCGACAGATCGCTTTTTACGGACGATTGGCCTTTATCGTGCGGCTGAGCAAGAGTGGGCGCATGAG
>JACDGP010000121.1 GCA_013821605.1 Herpetosiphonaceae bacterium | reverse complement strand
CACTCATGCTCCTCACCTTCCGAGGTCGCAAGAGCGGCAAGCGGTACACAATCCCGGTCGGCTACATGCAGAAGGGCACGAGTCTCTACCTCTTCTCCCACGCTGGCTGGTGGAAGAACCTGCCAGACCAGCAGGTCATCGTTCGACTGCGCGGCAAGGAACTGCACGGCACCGCCAAGCGCCTTGAGGACAAGCAGGCGATCGCTGAAATGGTTCAGCAGTCGATTGCGCAGCGTGGCGAAGCAATGGCGCAGCGTATGGGTCTGATGGAGTACGCCGATCCCAATCGTCCAGGACCCCTTCCGCAGCGCACCAAGTTCTTTGAGATCAAGCTCGACGAGCAAGAGGCTGAGCACGCTGCGCGATCTGCTCAGTGAGATCGGACATTGTACCTGTTCTGGCTACTTTGCTCATCCAAGTCAATTTTTATGCGGATGACTAAAGTAGCCAGGACAGCCTGGATCATAGGGTTTTGTCTCCTGAATGCTTCCGTCTTCACCGAGCATGCCACTGAGTCCACCTGGTATGAGCAGGTTTCGTTCACGGGTGTGGTTTATACTTGAGCAATGTCGACGCCACTGTTAGCCACCAAACTCTATATCCCCCCATGCCGATCGAACGTGGTGCTCCGCCCACACCTGATCGAGCGGCTGAACGCGGGGCTGCACCGCAAGCTGACCCTCATCTCGGCCCCCGCTGGCTTTGGAAAAACCACCCTGGTCAGTACATGGGTTGCTCGAAGCGGGCGACCGACCGCTTGGTTGTCGCTGGACGCAGGGGAGAACGACCCCACACGCTTTCTGACGTACCTCGTCGCTGCTCTGCAGCGGATTGCGCCAACGATTGGCGCAGGGGTGGTGAGTGTGCTTCAAGCCCCGCAGCCACCGCCAACCGAATCAATCCTGACGGCGTTGCTCAATGAGATAAGCGCCATCCCGGATGCTTTCATCCTTGTGCTTGACGACTACCACGTGATTGATGCCGAAGCGGTTGACAGCGCCCTCACCTTTCTGCTTGAGCACCTGCCGGCGCAGCTGCACCTGGTCATTGCCACCCGTGAGGACCCGCAGCTGCCCCTGGCGCGCCTCCGCGCCCGAGACCAGATGACCGAGCTCCGCGCGGCTGACCTGCGCTTTACGCCCGGCGAAGCTGCCGAATTTCTCAACCAGGTGATGGGCCTCAACCTCGCGGCGGGAGCCATCGCCGCGCTGGAAGAGCGCACCGAAGGGTGGATTGCCGGCCTGCAGTTAGCCGCGCTGTCCATGCAGGGCCACGAAGACGTTGCCGGATTCATCCGGGCGTTCGCCGGAGACAACCGCTACATCGTGGATTATCTGGTCGAGGAGGTTCTGCAACGTCAGCCCGAACAAGTCAGGAGCTTCTTACTGCAGACCTCTATACTCGACCGGCTGAGTGGTCCGCTGTGCGATGCCGTCACCGACCAGGAGGATGGCAACGTCCTGTTGGAGGCCCTGGAGCGCGGCAACTTCTTCGTCGTTCCGCTGGACGATACGCGCCACTGGTATCGCTATCACCACCTCTTTGGCGAAGTTCTCGCTACGCACTTGCGGGCCGAGCAGCCCGAGCTGGTCGCTGTGCTACACCAGCGCGCGAGCGCATGGTACGAACAGTATGGTTCGGCGACCGATGCGATCCGTCACGCGCTGACCGCCCAGGATTTCGCGCACGCGGCGGATCTGGTCGAGCTGGCATGGTCATCCAGGCTAAGGAGCAGACAGGAGGCCACGGTGCTTGGCTGGCTCAAGGCACTCCCCGACGAGGTGGTCCACGTCCGGCCCGTGCTCAGTGTTGTGTATGCCCATGTGTTACTGGCCGGCGGCGAACTCGCGGGCGTTGAGGAGCGCCTGCGGGACGCCGAACGGTGGTTGGAGACGACCGTCGAACCGGATGCCCCAACGGCTGCTATGGTCGTCGTGGACCAAGAGGCATTTCGCCGGCTGCCAGGTGCGATCGCGGTTGCCCGTACCGGACACGCTCTGGCGCTGGGCGATGTGGTTGGCACCGTGAAATACGCCCGACAGGTGCTCGCCCGCGCACCTGAGGATGACCATCTCAGCCGCGGAGGGGGAGCGGCGTTTCTGGGGCGCCTGGGCGAGCGGGGATCTCGAGACAGCCCACCGGTCGTATGCCGAGGGCATGGCGCAGTTGCAGATGGCCGGGAACATCTCTGACGCAGTCGGGGGCGCAATCGCTCTGGCTGATATACGGATTGTGCAAGGTCGTCTCCGCGAGGCGATGCGGACCTACGAGCACGCGTTGCAGCTTGCGACGGCGCACGGCGACCCTGTCATGCGGGGAACGGCAGATATGTATGTGGGCATGAGCGAGCTCCAGCGTGAGTATGACGATCTGCACCTCGCCACGCAGGACTTACTGAGAAGCAAGGATCAGGGCGAGCACACCGGGTTCCCGCAAAACCCGTATCGCTGGCGCGTCGCAATGGCTCGCATACGGGAGGCTGAGGGTGATCTCCATGGTGCGCTCGATCTGCTCCAGGAGGCAGAGCGCCTGTATGTGAGTGACTTTTACCCACATGTGCGTCCGATCGCTGCGTTGAAGACACGGGTGTGGGTCGTGCAGGGGAGGTTGGGTGATGCCCTCGACTGGGTGCGGGAGCAGGGCTTGTCCGGCGAGGACGACCTTAGCTACGTGCGTGAGTTCGAGCATATCACCCTGGCCCGGGTGCTCCTGGCACAGTACAAGAGCGAGCGTACAGAGCGCTCCGTTCATGCTGCAATCGGACTGCTGGAGCGCCTCCTGCAAGCGGCGGAACAAGGCGAGCGGACGGGAAGTCTCATCGAAATCCTGGTGCTGCAGGCGCTCGCCCACCAGATGCAAGGCGACAGCCGCGCTGCGCTGGTGCCACTGGAACGCGCCCTGACACTGGCTGAGCCGGAGGGCTATGTCCGCATGTTCGTGGACGAGGGTCAACCTATGGCGCACCTGCTGCTCGAAGCTGCCGCTCGCGGGATCATGCCGGACTATACCAGCAAGCTGCTGGCAGCATTTGGAGCTGAGCAGCCGCAGAGCGCGAGCGAATCTCCGCTGCCCACTGCCCCCGCTTCGCGGCCTCTCATCGAGCCACTGAGCGTGCGTGAGCTTGAAGTGCTCCGATTGTTCAAAACCGAGCTTTCCGGGCCGGAGATCGCCCATGAACTCGTGATCGCCTTGAGCACGGTCCGTACCCATACCAAGAGCATCTACAGTAAACTCGATGTTAATGATCGCCGGGCGGCCGTCAAACGGGCAGCAGAGCTCCATTTGATCTAGCCACGTACAGGCATTGCCCGCGCAAGCATCCATGTAGCCCTCCCCGAGCGATCAGCATTTCGCTGCATGCCTGGCAAGGCTTGTGTCTCCCTAGCAGCACCTTCAAATATCCCCACATACATGCCACATCAATCCCCACATGTGGGGATGCGGCCTCACTACATGAACATGTATCTTGTGATGAAGCAAGGAACGCATGCAACGACGTAGAAATGCATCGAGAGAAGGAACATGAACGAGGCACAGCATGAGTGAACCACGCGTAGCAACGGAGGATTATCACGAGCCTGGACAGTACGAAATTCGTCTCAAGGGACACCTTGATGCCCGGTGGGCCGAGCGGTTTGAGGGGCTGAGCTTCACCCACGCAAGCGACGGAACAACCATCCTTGCTGGCCCAGTGGTCGATCAGGCCGCGTTGTATGGCTTGCTGAGGAAAGTGCGCGATCTGGGCCTGCCATTGGTCTCGGTCATTCAGGTTGATCACAATCATTCGAACAAGGAGACAACCACATGAACACCAGGAATCTCATCCGTTGGACCGGTTTATCAGCTATGGCAGCAGGGATCATTTTCGCAGGCATTCAGCCGATTCATCCACTTGACGTTCTTGCATCAGTCACTACCGAACGATGGGCAATTATCCAATCCTTGAAGATGACCATGTGCCTCCTCGGCCTAGTCGGCATGACGGGGCTCTACGCCCGGCAAGTAAAACAGGTCGGGTGGCTTGGTCTGGCCGGCTATCTGCTGTTTAGCCTCTTCTATGCGCTCACGATGGCCTTTGTCTTCGCCGAAGCCTTTATTTTGCCACTGTTCGCGACTCAAGCGCCGAAGTTTGTGGAGGGTTTCCTGGGGATCATCAATGGGCACGCCAGCGAGGTTAACCTCGGAGTCCTCCCCGCGCTCTATAATCTAACCGGGCTTGTAGGGTATGTGCTCGGCGGCCTGCTGTTTGGCATCGCGACGTTCCGCGCCGGCATCCTACCGCGCTGGGCGGCCGGTCTGTTTGCCGCCGGGGCCTTGGCGCCCTTCGTCTTGGCGCAGCTCCCGCACCCGCTCAATCGGACATTCGCGGTGCCGATGGGGATAGCACTGGCCGGGCTGGGCTATGCGCTCTGGTCGGAACGGCGTGAGCCCGCCGAGGAATCCATCCCTGACCGGGCAAGCCCCCACCTCCGCCCCGCCGTAGCCGAGTAAGATCACTGGAAACAGCATGGTGTGGACAAGCGACCGTGGGGCCGCTTGTCGCATTGTGTCATCGGTAGTCGCCCGAAAAGGAGTTGAACATGAATGCGAATGTCTCCAATGTAGTAGGGAAACCCCCGTTCCTGGAAACCAAAGTGTCGGCAAAAGCAGGTTCGCCAGCATGGCTCGTGTCCGCGCTGCTCCTGCTAAGCGTCATTCCGCTGGCCGCCGGTGCCGTCCGCCTCACCCAGCTGGCAGGCGGCGCGACCATCACGCCGGCCAACGCCCGCTTCTTTGCGTCGCCCCTGCCGGTGGTGCTGCATATCGTGAGCGTCAGCGTGTATGCCATCCTGGGCCCGTTCCAGTTCGTAACCGGGTTCCGGCGGCGTCGACCCGGCTGGCACCGCGTGGCCGGGCGCCTCCTGGTCGTATGCGGACTGCTGGTTGGGTTTTCAGGGCTGTGGATGACCCTGTTCTATCCCCGCGCACTTGGCACCGGCGCGCTGCTGTATGCCTTGCGACTCCTGTTTGGGTCGGCTATGGTCGTGTCCGTCGTCCTCGGCTTTGCTGCGATCATGCGCGGGGACGTGAGGGGGCACCGCGCTTGGATGACGCGTGGCTACGCGATCGGGCTTGGGGCGGGCACGCAGGTGCTGACCCAGGCGGCCGGGGCATTGATCCTCGGCTCACCGAGCCCGCTCAGCGGAGCGTTCCTGCTGGGCGCGGGCTGGGTGATCAACCTGGCTGTGGCCGAATGGGCCATTCGCAAGCGGCCGGACCCTCCAGGCCGCACGGCATCAGCCGTTGTTTCCCGTCGTCAAGCGGCAGAATGAAGGAAACGCTCGGATATGCGCATCGACCAGGCCAGCCATTGTTTGCATGCCTTGATTGAGGGAATGAGCAATATGTGATACGTAACGTAGGAGCGGCACCTCGTGTTGAGGTGCCGCTCACCGGAATAGTTACCGAGGATCTAGGCAGGTTTAGCTGGTAATGAGATTGAGCGCACGCGGTGTGTAGCCTGGAAAGACCTGATCCAGATGCGTATTGCCTAGGCGGCGACCAACGATTTCGGCGAGCACATCACGAAAGTCGGTCGTGACCTGGAGATCGCCGGGACCATACAGCTGCTCGGGGTGAAGCCCGGGCCATTGGCTATACACTTTGCCGCCTTGTACGCCACCTCCAATCACAAAGGCGCAATTACCATGGCCATGATCGGTGCCCTGACTCGCATTCTCCTTGACTCGCCGTCCAAACTCAGACATGACGGCGATCGTCAGGTGATCGGTGCGATCCTGCAAATCGGTCACGAAGGCTTCCAACCCCTGGCTGAGGTCGGTCAGCAGCATGGCCATATGGCCCTCGGCCCCACCCTGGGCAGCATGTGTATCCCAACCGCCAATATCGGCGCAGGCGACTTCCATGCCCTGATCGCTCTTGGCGAGCTGTGCGATCTCCTGTAGTGAACGGCCAAAGGGCGATGGGGGATAGTTCGCCCCTTGCGCAGGCTGGTAGTCGGGCTTGAGGCGTTGATCGATGGTCTCCAGGACGCTGAAGGTTTGCTGGGCGACACCATTCAGCATGCCATCACCGCCGTATAGCTCGCGCAAGGCGGCCTCCAGCACCTGACTATTGCTGCCTTTGCCGAGGTGGAAGGCGGCAATCGAGCTCATAGCAACGGCGTTGTTCGTGCCGCGCAGTGAGGTTTGGAGCAAACCACCCATGCCGACGGCCCGTAAGGGCGAGTCGTTGCTCCCGGCGGTGAGTTGTAGGTGACGACCGAGCCAGCCGGTGGCGAGGCGCTTGTCACCGGGCATACCACGTTCCATGTAATCCATCCCATCAAAGTGCGAATGGGTCGGGTCGGGCGAGCCACAGGCGTGGACCGGTGCGAGCAGCTTGGCATCATATAGGCGCTTGAATGGCACAAGCGCCGGGTGGAGGCCAAAGAAGCCATCTAGGTCAAGTACTGATCCTTTGCCCTTGCCTGGTTGCGCCAGTGCAAGGGTTGAGCGTGCAGTGTAATAGTCTGCTTCAGCATGCGGCACGACGATATTCAGGCCATCGGCTGCACCACGCATAAACACATAGAGCAGCAGATCCTTGCTCGTGCTTTGTGGTGCCGTCATTGCGGCTTTGGGCGGCGTACCGGTATTAAGGAGCCGCCCAGTGGTCAGATCCAAGCTCCGGCGCAGGAAGGCACGGCGGTCGAGCCCCGTGGCATTTGTTGTTTCGGTATCGATCATAATCTTCTCCACAAGCGTGTTTAGCGCCATTGAAAGATGGGGGCGGCCATCAAGAGGCCAGCGGCAACGGCGGTGCGCTGTGTCAACTGCTGGGGTGAAAGCTTCGGTGCGGTGAACAGCTTGGCAAGCTCGGTGGGTAGTTGAGTTTCGCTATACCCAGGGAGCAAGGCAGCTACCAGCTGTTGGGCACGGTCTTGGGGAGTGGTTGCAGCCTGCACCAGCGGCTGCAGGTCTACAGGCGTGTCTTTAAGCTTCCCGCCGGCTAGGGCAAGAGCATAACGCCAGCGGCCTACCAGCCCGGCTGTATTCATCCAAGCAGCAGCGACATCAGGATAGCCGGCGGGGGATTGGGCGCCAAAGATCGCTTGATCGAGCAGTGCGCATTGTTGGATCAGCGGTTCTCCGGCGGTTTGAACCCCTAAAGCTCGGGCTGTCGCCGCAACGTACTCGAAGGGCCGGCGGAACTTTTGTCCGGTGGAAGCGGTGAACTCGGGCGAGTGGAGGATGGCAGCGGTTACTTGGCGTAGATCGCCCGCCGTAGATTGAAAAACACCAGCGACGCGATCAATAAGCGACTGTGGCGGCTCATCGGCTACAAAGCGACGACATACTTTGGTTGTGATGAACTGGGCCGTGCGCGGATGTTGAGCCAACAGATCAAGCACACGCTCGCCGTCCTCGATACCGCCCCCGGCCGGGATCGTTATGCCCAGTACCGTTTTGGCGGTGCGATCATGTTGGTTGGGCGCGAAGCGGAAAGCTCCATCTTGCACGGTCCAGCCGGTAAAGCAGCGTGCCACCGCCTCGACATCCGCTTCGGTATAGCCACCATCAACACTTAACGTATGCAGCTCCATTAACTCGCGCGCATAGTTCTCATTGGGCGCTTGTTTGCGATTGTGACGGTTATCCAGGAAGGTCAACATGGCCGGGCTTTTGGCACTGGCACCCAGGAGATCGCGGAAACGTCCCAGGGTATGCGGACGGATCGTTTCGCGGTCGTCAAGAGGCTTCAGAAAGCGGCATTGCTCCTTACCGATATAGACGTTGAAATGGTTCGACCAGAAATCGACCAGTACTTCCTGCAGTTGCCGCCGGCTGTTGAGCGCCCGTAGCATCGTCGCTTGGCGGAGCTCACTGTCCACCTGTTTGGCTCCTTGCTGGCCTTGACTGAGCAAATCAGCGCCGGACATCGAGATCGTCGTGAAGGATATGAGCTGTTGCTCAACGGCGCTGTCGTCAATGGCTTCGGGGTGCAACTGCTCCTCGATGTAGGCATCCGTCCCCATCTGTCGCACCCGTGCGACTTCAGCGGTTGTTGGACCAAAGGAGGTGCGGTTCAGCACATGGACGACGGGGTCATTTGCGTCGAGGCCAATGCTGCTAAACAGTTGCTTCGCTAAAACAGTTGGCTCGCCATGAGCATGGAGTTCAGCAACTGCCCAAGAAGGCAAGCCGACCGCCGCGAATAAGGCAGCCGAGCCTTTTAGAAATGTGCGACGCGATAAAGGCATACCAACTCCTTAGTTGCAATGATGAGTTGCACAAGGAGTAGGAGCGAACCCCGCCCCTTGTGCAAGAGCCAGTTTATTGAGCTGTGGCCGTCGCGGTAGCACTGGTGCTAGGAGCAGCCGCGTGTGCGAGGTTGAGGACGACTTCAGCCGCATCATTGGCGACATGTCCTTCCTGCAGTGCTTTCTGGTAATCTTTCGAGTTGACATACTGCTGGGCCTGCGTCAGGGCGCTATTGGCGATGCCCAGGTAGAATGAAGCATCAGAGCCGGCGCTGCTGCTCGCTTGCTGCGCTTTTGCGATGCGGTCGCTCAGCTTGGTCAAAGCTTTCGACGCGTTCGCAGCGATCCTGGTTGAATCGGTGCTGATGGCCGGTGGCGGCGTCAAGCCCGCAACGGTGACCGGTCCCAGTTGGATGCGCACGAGCCCAATCGCTGCTCCAGTGGCATGAACACTTGCATTGGCGGTCGCAGTAGCTTCGGCATAGCTCCCAGCCTGGTATTGACTCAGTGCCGTGGTATAGAGTGCCTTGGCTTTATCGACCAGCTGTCCGGCTTGCGCTGGGGTGTTCGAGGACGGGAGCGCCTGATACACGGCGATCCGGTCATAGGCATGGTGCAAAGCCCGGTCAGCTCGCACCTGTGGCGATACCTTCTGCGCTTTCTTGTTTTTCGCCGCTTGGGCCTTGGTCGTCGACGCTGACTTGGCGGCTTTGCTGCGGAGCTTACCGGTCAGCGGCTGGGCCGTCACCGAGGGATCTGCTACCTGCGTAGCTGAGACTTGCGGTATGGTGCCCGTCTGAGCTTGGCTAGCGTGTGCCAGTGAATATCCGCCAACACCAAGTGTCGTAACAAGGGCAGCACCGGCGGCAACGGAAGCGAACATTTTGCGGTTCATCAGTAAACTCCTGTTTCTGTTATCAACGTCAACATCAGACGTTTGCGATAGTTAGAGGATACCGCCGCGATCTGAACCAACCACCTGCCGAAGATAAGGATTTCCTGAAGATTGGTCCGCTTGTTGAGGAATGGCAGCTATGCGTGGCAAGCTGACGGTAACGGTGGTGCCTGCTCCAGGGGTGCTAGCGATGGCGACCTGACCATGATGGGCGAGAACAATCGTTTGCACAATCGCCAGTCCCAGACCAAAGCCGCCACGAGCGCGGGAGCGGGAACGATCGACGCGGTACAACCGATCCCAGACATGGGGTAGCTCTTGCGCAGGAATACCGATCCCGGTATCAGCAACTCGGATGGTGATGGCGGTTGCTGCTTGACCACTGACGGTAATCACGCCACCCACAGGCGTATAGGTAGAAGCATTCGTGAGCAGATTAAGAAAGACCTGACGAAGTTGATCAGCGTTGCCACAGACGGGCAACGGATCGGGAAGCTGGGCGACAAAGGCATGCTGCGGTGCGACAATGTGGGCCTGCTCTAGCAAGTCAAGCAATAATGGTTGCAGGTCAAGTGGTTCATGCTTCGTCGGTGGCTGCTGATCGAGGTGTGAGAGCATTAGAAGATCGTTGACCAGACGACCCAGTCGGTCGACCTCGTTACCAATACTCGCCAACAGCCTGCGACGCTTTTCGGGCTCGGTATCGACCACCCCCAGTTGGAGCATTTCGATGCTGCCACCGATGGCCGTCAGTGGTGTGCGTAACTCATGGGCTGCATCGGCCACAAAGCGTTGCTGCTGGGCAAAGCTTTCAGCAGTTTGGGCGACCATCTCATCGAAGGCTGCACCAAGCTGACTAATTTCATTGCCCGGTGGAAGATTGAGTCGAATTGCAAAGTCGCCCTTGGCAACTCGATCACTGGCAACCACGATCCGGCTTAGCGGTCGCAAAACTTGGTTGGTAGCCAGTGCAGACAAAGCCATGCCTGCTACTGCACTTACCAGGGTGCCTCTGAGCAGGTAGTTGACCAGCCGGGCCAGTAAGGCATCACTGGCCTGAATCGAGGTCGCCACTTGCGCTACCGCTACGATGTTGCCCCGCTGGTCGTAGAGCGGCATCAACATGGCACGTTGGCGTTGGGATCCGCCCGAGCCAGTGTAAAAGGGTGACTTATCTGAAGCAACGACTTGCGTGATCTGTTTGATGAGCGGACGCGGCGGCGGTGGGGGCAATTTACTGCCTGCGGCTGTACCACGTCCGGTGGTTTGACCACGTACCAGCAGCGAGCCATCCGGCGCAAAAATAATGGCGCTGATGCGTGGTTCAGTGAGCGTATCGGCAAGATCACGGAAACGGCGAAGCAGGGCAGCATCGGGAGGCACGCTGACCACATGGTGAGGGAGAGGCGGTGCCGGCCCGAAAACGGCATTCGTCGCCGTCAGCATTGCTGTTTGCAACTGCTGTTGACGCTGCGTAAACAGGAAGGCCCGTAAGGCGACGTAGAGGACACCGCTAAACGTCGCCAACAAGGCAGTGATCGCTAGGCCGACTACCAGGGCAAGCTGGTAGCGTAGTGGGACACGGCGCCAGGTCATCGTCATAGCTTAACCTCGTAAGCTATAGCCGACGCCACGCACCGTTTGGATGCGCTGGCGGTCACGATCGCCGAGTTTGTCACGCAGCGAGCTGATGTGGACTTCAACGACATTGGTGTCACCGAAATAATTATAGCCCCATACCCGGTTCAAAATCGTCTCGCGGGTCAAGACTTGCCGGGGATGGGTCATGAGCAACTCTAGCACCTCGAACTCGCGCGGGGTAAGATGGACAGGAGCATTATTCACCGTTACGTCGCGGCTTTCACGATCCAGACGGAGCTCGCCGCTTTGGAGGATGTGTGGCAACGCGATGCGGCGACGGCGCAAGATAGAGCGCACGCGCGCGAGCAACTCTTTAAATTTAAAGGGCTTGACCAGATAGTCGTCAGCACCCATCTCAAGGCCATTCACCCGATCATCGACATCGCCGCGCGCAGTCAGCATAAGGATGCCTACTTCGCTTTCTTGGCGGAGCCGGCGACAAACCTCCCAACCGTCAACGTCAGGCAACATCACATCCAGGATCACGACCTCAGGATGGAACGTGTGGGCGGTCTCCAAGGCTGTAGCTCCATCGGCTACGGTTACGACGGTATAGCCTTCATAGGTGAGGCCGGTTTCGAGAAACTCGGTGATCGTCGGCTCATCGTCCACAACCAGAATACGAATGATTTGCTGCGTTTCTTCGCTGGGCATATGCACCAAGCTCCTTCGGCACGCTCTGCTTATACAAAGGCGTGCTGCTGCTGACACTATAGCTACGTTTTCTGAAGCCTCCACAGTTCTAAGTTAAAGCAATCCTGAAGACAGCCTAAATGCCCACCTCGCGAGGATGGTAGTATTCGTGACGATTGTCAAGTCGTAGCTCAGGAGCGTGCCGTTGGGATAGGTCAGTTGCGTGCGGTCACCCCGCGTTGTAGCTGAAGGCGGTCGTAGCAGTGCTATCCTGCAACGTCGTACGCTCGCCGAGGGCATCGTAGCCCTGCTGGATGCTCAACCCGCTGGCGGTGGTCAGCGTCCGGCGGTCAACGCCATCATAAGGTAGACGTGAGGTCATAGCTCGTGCCACAGGAACAAGTTCACTGAGGTCCATCATCAGACGACTTCCTTAGGTTGCCCACTTGGTCGTACTGCCAGTTAGTGATCTGGTTAATCGTACAGCTCCTCCGTCACCGAATCGAGGTTGTTCGCATTGGTCATCATATCCTCCTATTGCCAGGAGAGTCAAAAGCGCGTAAGAACCAGATTTCGGGGCGCAGTACACTGGTCGACAGATAGAGCATAGCAGCGCATATATCAAATATGATATAATTTGTGTATGCATGAGCAAGACAAGCCACTCATTTGGCTGCATGGTGAGGTGAAAACGCCGCCGTTTACGTTAGCAGCAAGGTTGGAAGCGGGATTATTGCTCAGACGCTTACAGCAAGGTGAAAGCATCGGGATGCCACACTCACGGCCCCTGCCAAGTATTGGCCTGCGGTGCCATGAGTTACGAATTCGCGATGAGACCAGGAACTGGCGCATGATCTACCGCCGTGATGATGATGCAATTGTGATTGTGGATGTGTTCAACAAGACAACCCGCGAAACCCCTGAGAGTGTGATCGAGCACTGTCAGCGTCGATTGAGCAAATATGATCGTGATACATAGGAGAGACCTCATGGACAAGGCAAAGCGCGAACGACTGGAAGCTAACGGTTGGAAAGTTGGCACGGTTGCGGACTTTCTGGAGTTGACACCCGAAGAATCGACGCTGATTGAGATTAAGTTGGCATTGAGTCGTATCTTACGGCAACGCCGCCAAGAACGGATGACTCAAGCGGAGTTAGCCGAAAAAATTCACTCCAGTCAACCACGCATCGCTAAAGCGGAAGGTGGTGACAGTTCAGTGTCGATTGAATTGTTGGTGCGTGCGATGTTAGCAACCGGTGCAACACCACAAGACATTGGGCAAGTCATTGCTGGTGCTGGGGGAATAATCTCATTCCAGTAGGACCACGCGGTTAGCAAGCGTCGTGATTACCCATAATCAACCACATGCACGAGGGTACGACCATCCTGCGTGAAGTGGACAGCGGTGATCTCTTCCATCCCCGTCTGAACCGTACGTTCCACCCGCTTGATCCTTGGGTTCCACAGGTGCAGCGTGCCCATGTATCGCCCACAATTTTCGTGCCGTACCTGGCAGGCTCACTCCTGGACAGAAAATATGAGCGTGTTATGCGGCTTGTTTGCGATAGAAGGCGATCGCCGCCTCCAAAGACAGTTGGAATTCCAGCAGTTCTGTTGGCGCGCGGGATGCTAAAGCACCACCAAGTACGTTGGTGGTCCTAGTGGGAGTTGGCCGTTATGCCCAAAAACATCACTATTCAAATTACCGGCAAGAGTATTGCTTGGTTGCTCCTCGCCGCAGCTTTGATTTGGCTGGCAGTTTCGTTCGATAAGATCTTATTCATCTTGTTTCTGGCGATTTTGGTGGCTGTTGCTATTAATCCGTCCGTTAACTGGCTGCAAGAGCGCAAGTTGCCACGCGCGCTGGCGATTCTGATTATGTACATCTTGATCCTGACGGTGTTTGGCTTTGCGCTAGGCTTGCTCGTTCCGGTGGTAGCGGCGGAGTTTAGCAGCCTTGGCACTAACTTACCGAACCTGATTCAACAGGCGACAACGCTGCCGCAGCGCTTGATCGGACCGTATTTTCCATCATTCACCAGCAACGGTTCGCTTAGCAGTCTGGCTCAACAGATCGGCGGTGAGCTTGGCAATGTTGCCAAGGGCACGGGTGGTATCCTTCTGAGTCTGGGCAAGACCCTAACGACGATCTTGGTCAGTACCTTCCTGATTCTGGTAGTCGGCTTTTTCTTAACCGCCGATGCCAAGTTTGCACCGCGTTTGATCGCACGCTTTTTCCCACCGCGCTTGCGTCCAACTGCTTCAGGTTTGGCTAAAGAGATTGGGACGCGCCTCGGCCATTGGGTGCGTGCACAACTGTTGGTCGGTCTATTCTTTGGCACGACCTTTGGCATTGGCTTGAAGCTGCTGGGCGTCAAATATGCGTTGTCGCTGGGTGCAGCTGGTGCAGTGCTGGAACTGGTGCCGTACTTAGGTGGTGTGATTGTGACCGCGATTGCCGTTGTCGTGGCGTTCGGTGGTCCGGCATGGTTGCCTTTAGCAGTGGTAGTGCTTGAACTGATCGTCGCCAATCTTGAGAGCCATGTGGTATATCCGAAGCTGGTCGGGGATATTGTGGGATTGCACCCATTGACGATCGTTATCGCCCTGTTTATGGGGGCGGAAGTCAAAGGTATTATGGGCGCCTTGGTGGCCGTTCCGCTGGCCGTGGTCGCGCAGGTCCTGTTCGATCACTTCTACCGCTTCGAAGATACAGCACAAGCGATAGCAGAAGAGACCGTGGGAGAAACGGTCGAAGGGCGCATACCAAGTAACCCACAGGCGACCAAGGTGTATCCTAGCACCTGAGAAGTACGCAATCGCCAGGAAACGAGAAAGAGCGGTGTTGCAATAACACCGCTCATTTTGTGCTATTGCTGGGGTTGCCACCCAGCGAGGAAGGCCTGAACATCCTCCATATACCGGCCAAACTGCTCACGGCGGATACTATGGCCAGCCCCTGAAATGTGTGCGATACGTAGCTGTGGCACCAGGGCTTGCAGTGCAGCCGCACTTTCGCTGGTGACGATCGCACCCTGCTCTGGATCAGCCGTAATGAGTAGGGCAGGACAGCGAATACGCGGCAGGATGGCTGCCCAATCCACAACAGCAGAGCCGGACCGATTGACGATAGTGAGGCTAAGCCGCAGCTTCGAATCGGCCCATGGCCCGAGTTCAGCATCCGACCAACTGGGCGTCTGGGCATGTTGGTCCGCAATCAACTGTTCGCGCGTCTTTTGCTGGAGTGCCATGAGCGACAACCGCCTGCGCACTTGTAAATCCTCGTCCTGTGGGGACTGCTCAGGCTGTGTCACCCACCAAGCCGGTGGGTCTTCCAACAGGATCGCCCCAGGCAGTTCGGGGTACATACCGGCTAATGCGAGCGTCGTCGCTGCCCCCATCGAGTGCCCGAGTAGAGCTGGACATCGCAGACCCAAGCCGGTAATGACACCGGCCAAATCATCCGCCTGGGCTGCCGGTCCATAGCCCTGTTCTGGAGCTGCCGAACCACCGTGGCCGCGTGCATCAACCATGATGACATCGTACTCCGGGGCCAGAACCTCGGCGACCGGCGTCCAACACAGGCCATCATCCGAGAAGCCGTGTGCGAGCACAACCGGGGGTTTATTACCACCGGTACGCGTGTAATGCAGTTTGATACCATTTGCTTCAATATCGCCCGCTTGCCAGGAGTGCATAACATCCTCCTCACTCATGATCCTGTATGCCGATCATACACCGTCTCGGATCGATGGGCGCGACAGTATCAGTTCCCCGCTAGAACATACCTCCGGATTGCAATATGCTACGATAGGGCATCGGGCAAAGCCTGTGCTGCTCGGTGAAGGGTAACGAGATGGCATTATATGTCGGCCTTGATATCGGAGGCACCAAATTGCTCGTCGCCAGTGCTGATGAGCACGGCACAATCATCCGCCGCACCCAAGAGCTAACTCCGTATGATCTCAACGAAGGTTTAGCCCTGCTCCATACCATGATCGAACGTGTCACCAACGGTGCGACCATCACTGCGCTGGGCGCTGCTATTGGTGGACCACTCGATTGGCAGCACGGGATTGTGTCGCCGCTCCACCAACCACAATGGCATGAGGTACCGCTTAAGGCGATGATGGAAGCGGTATACGGCTGCCCGTTGTACGTTGATGTTGATACCAACGTCGCGGCACTCGGCGAGTGGGCCTTTGGCGGCGAGCAGGTCAGTCGCCTCCTGTACATTACGATCAGTACCGGCATGGGCGGCGGCTTTTTGGTTGATGGCGCGATCTATCGTGGTATGCAGGGCGCACATCCTGAGATCGCGCACCAAGCGATTCCGTACAAATGCTCCCATCCTGAGCATATCCGTTGCGACTGTGGTACAGACGATTGCCTAGAGGCGCTTGTATCCGGCAAGGGTATTCAACGCATCTTCCTGAAACCAGCCGAGGAGCTTGATGATCATGAATGGCTGGAAGTTGCGTATAACCTCGGCCAAGGCCTACGCAATCTCGCGACCATTTATCTCCCCGACGTCATCGCTTTAGGCGGCGGAGTCGCTATTGGCGCCGGAGCAAAGCTGCTCGATGCCGCTCGCCAGGTCATGGTGGAGCATTTGAAACTCGTGCCCGTGCCCGAAGTCCGCCTAAGTCGCCTGGGCTACGAAACAGCGTTACGTGGAACGCTTGCGCTCGCGATGGTAGACTTGGCTTGAGCCGCAACGTCTGTAATCCGCTCGGCGATCGCGAGTGAGGATGTAGCGGCCGGTGATGGCGCGTTGCGCACATGGATGATCGGACCATCCTGGTCGATCACAAAATCATCAACGAGCTTGCCATCTGGGGCCAATGCCTGGGCCCGAATACCCGACGGACCAGGCATCAGATCGGCTGGAGTCAGCTCCGGCACGAAGCGTTGGGCCGCTGCCGTAAAGCGTGCTTTGCTCCAATCACGAATCATCTCCGCTAGACCGGTCCGCCAATAGGTACGCGCCAGCGTGCGAAACCCGTGGTAGCTAATCGCATCCCACAGGTCTAGGAGATTGGCATCCAAGCGATGGTAGCCTTCGCGGGCGAAGGCAAGCACTGCGTTGGGGCCAAGCCAAACCGAGCCGTCCATGCGCAACGTTGAATGGATACCAAGAAAAGGAAAAGCAGGATCAGGCACCGGGTAGATCAGACCCCGGATCAGGTACCGCCGTTCGGGACGCAGCAGGTAGTAGTCACCGCGGAACGGGATGATGCGCGGTATAGGCCCGGCACCACTAAGCGCGGCGACGCGGTCAGAATGCAAGCCTGCACAGGTCACCAAACACCCAGCTACGAGAGTTCCGGTGGGCGTACTAACCCGCACATCGCTGCCTTGACGAACGATGCCCTGCAGCGGCGCGCTGAGCCGGATTTCCCCACCGCCAGCATGAATATCCCCGACCAGCGCCGCCGCTACTTGGCGGTAATCAACGATGCCAGTATTGGGCGAGAAGATTGCCTGCAAACCAACGGCATGCGGCTCGATCTCACGTAGTCGCTCCGGACTGATCAACTCCAAGCCCTGTACACCATTTGCCACGCCACGCCGGTATAATTCGGCTAGTCGTGGCAACTCCTCCGGCTCGGTCGCAACGACGACTTTGCCGCAGCGCCGGTAGGCAATGCGATGGCGGTCACAGTAGGCCATGAGCTCGGCTGCGCCCTCGACACACAAACGCGCTTTGAGCGAACCGGGCGTATAGTACAGGCCTGAATGGATGACACCACTGTTGCGACCAGTCTGGTGCTGAGCAATGGCTGGCTCTTTTTCCAACACGACCACACGTGTTCCAGGGTAGCGGGCCAAGATTGCACGGGCCGTTGCCAGACCGACTATGCCAGCCCCGACGACCACGACATCTACGCTGCGGTGCTGCATGACAGCTTCCTTTCACAAAAACTGCGCCTGCCACTCCGCGTCCTGAGCGATGAGCGCCAGCATGACGAGCGTTTTGGTGAGGTGGACGAGATCATGCATGTGGCTAAAGGGCGTCTTGTCAAAGTGAGTATAGGCAGCGGGATAGCCGATGATGCTGACATTCGGCGTC